>JALEIR010000035.1 GCA_022769665.1 Lachnospiraceae bacterium
AAGGAAATTGTTGAGGCAATAGATATTTATCTGACGCAGGAAGGGTATCAGGTACTGAAGGCATATGACGGAGAAGAGGCGCTCAAGCTTCTCTCAAGAGAGGAGGTTGACCTTCTTGTTATCGACGTTATGATGCCAAAACTTGACGGAATACGTGCAACACTTAAGATTCGGGAGCAGAATAACATTCCGATCATTATTTTGTCTGCAAAATCTGAGGATGCAGATAAGATTCTCGGGTTAAATGTAGGAGCTGATGATTATATTACGAAACCATTTAACCCGCTTGAACTGGTGGCGAGAGTCAAATCTCAGCTTCGTAGATTTACGCAGCTGGGAAGTACAGTGATTGCACAAAATGCAGCAATCTATTCAACAGGAGGATTATCAGTTAATGATGACCTTAAAGAGGTGACAGTGGATGGGGAGCTTGTGAAGCTGACACCGATAGAATACAATATTCTGCTTCTTTTGGTAAAAAATCAGGGAAGGGTGTTCTCTATAGACCAGATTTATGAAAATATCTGGAATGAGGATGCCATAGGTGCGGATAATACAGTGGCTGTACATATTCGTCACATCCGTGAAAAAATAGAGATTAATCCCAAAGAACCCCGCTATTTAAAGGTGGTTTGGGGTGTAGGTTACAAAATAGACAAGCAGTAAACGGAATCGAGGAGATATGAAAAAGCTCAGATTGAAAAGAGTACTTGTGGGATTGGCACAGCATTTGCTGGCGGCAGGAGCAATGTTGGCTGTCGCGGGGCTGCTTTTAAATTCTTATATTGAAGTTGAATCAATTGACGGTACACGATTTTACAAGGTTTTTCCGGTAGACGGCAGACAGGAATTTGAGGAATCGGATGTTTACCATGACCTTTTCAGAAATGCAGTCTCAGATATCACCCAGCTTGTTGTGATAAAAGAACAACTGGAAACCAATGATGTTTTTGATCCCAAAAAACGAATTGATACTACGGAATATGCAAAAAAAATAGGAGCAGACGACGGCTGCTCTATTTCTGCTGTCTATGAGTTGGATGATTTGATAAAATGGGGAAAATACGGCGTTGAGTATACGAATCGTATTATGACCATATCCGAATTTGTAAATTATTTCGGCTATGTTATCTATCCGGAAAATTTTACATTGGATGAGTATGGACAGCTGTCTTTTGACGGTTTTTACAGACTGGGGGAGAATACCCCGGACACAGGGACGCCGCTGATGAATGAGGATGCGGACACTGCCGTGACGGCCGATTACGGTAAGAGCATGGAAGAAGTAGCTGTTATTTCGGAAAAAATGCAGGAAAAAATGCTGGAAAAGGATTTTGACATAGAGCAGTTGGAGGACATGGTTTTTGCCTACATTATGGGACAGAATCTGGACGGAATTGAAGTGTCTCACGATGACGGGAAAACAAAAGTCATGCTTTCCGTTTTAAACAGTCGCTATGGCACGGTAGACGGAGAAAAGCAATTGCTGAATTATGCGGACAACTGGGTTGATTATATGCGTCTGCAAAGCAATATAGTTGCTTCCATCGAAAATCTTACTTTGAATTATCAGCGATATCAGATCTGCAATGAAGCCTACAAGGAAGGAAAGAGCAATGCCAAATATGTGGTGCGTATGATGACAGATGAGGGCATGCGTACCTACACAAATCTTACGGATTTGAAGGATGCAACAGACGAAGATATTACGGAATATTTTTCCGAGTTCAGGAGATATCTGATTTATTATCCGGACAGCCTTGTATTCATGGGAAATACGATTTTGAGCGAGGATGAAATTTACGGGTATGTTAGTGCCTATGAGTACGCTTATCCGGACACTACCCATATCTGGCTGGGACTGGATACCGATTATTCCGTCAAGGGAGACGCATTTTATAACGCCAATGCAGTATATGAAAAAATAGTTCCCAATATGGGAAGATTTCTTGCTCTGATTATTTTTCTTGTACTTGCCTGGCTGGCAGTCGGTATTTATCTCTCTGTGACAGCCGGTACTGCAATTGATGAAAACGGTGAAAAAGTAAGGTATTTGAACCGTTTTGATCATATATGGACCGAAATACTGATTTTGATTGTTGCAGCGATAGTTTACGGCGGTATTTACGGCTTCCGGGTAATCACAGGTATTGCCGAGACAGCCGGTGCCGTACAGGAAGAGATGCTTGGCATCAGACTGACGACCATTCTGCGGTATGGTATTTTTGCACTGTACGGTATCTATCTAAGCTTGTCTGCAGGAATTGTATGGTACAGTTTTGTACGGCGTATGAAGTCCGGAAATATTTGGGAGGACAGCTTGCTGCATCATGTCTGTGCAGGCATTGCAAAAGCAGCACGATATATTTTCAGACATAAGAATTCTGTGACAAGTATCCTCCTTCCGTATAATTTGTTCCTGTTTCTCAATCTTGCAGGAGTGGTTATGGTATATCGCTACAGAGATAAACAGATGCTTATGCTTGCGATTTTGATTGGTATAGTTACTTTTGACAGTATTATCGGTGTCGTAATGTTCAAGCACGGTGGCGAAAAAAATGAAATTGTGGAAGGAATAAACAGAATCCGTGACGGAGAGGTGGACTACAAGCTGGATACAGCCAATCTGCACGGTGCAAACAAAGAATTGGCGGATGCGGTAAACAATATCGGTGAAGGTATTCGCAAAGCAGTTAAAACAAGTATGAAGGATGAGCAGATGAAGACGGATTTGATTACGAATGTTTCTCACGATATCAAGACGCCGCTGACATCCATTATCAACTATGTAGATTTACTGAAGCGATTGAAAATTACAGAAGAACCGGCAAAAGGTTATATCGAAATCCTTGATAATAAAGCACAGAGATTGAAACAACTGACGGATGACTTGGTGGAAGCATCCAAAATTTCATCAGGCAATATAATTCTAAACAGGGAAAAGATTAACCTGACAGAACTGATGAACCAGGGAATCGGCGAATTTTCCGAAAAACTGGAGGAAAACGGGCTTCAGGTTGTGTTTGAAAATAATGATCTGCCGGCATATATTTACGCGGACAGCAGACGTATGTGGCGTGTGTTGGAAAACCTTTTGAATAATATCTGTAAATATGCGATGGAAAATACCAGAGTATATATTGATATGGAAGTGGACAGCGGAAGAGTAAAGGCATCTGTCAAAAATATTTCCAAACAGCAGATGAATATACGACCGGAAGAGTTGACAGAACGGTTTATCCGGGGAGATTCGGCGAGAAGCACGGAGGGAAGCGGATTGGGGCTTTCCATCGCACAAAGTCTGACCCGTGTGCAGGGAGGAGAATTTCAGATTTATCTGGATGGTGACTTATTCAAGGTGACGTTGGATTTCCCGGAGTATTCAGAACAACAGGCAGAATCTTCCGGAGACCAAAAGAATATATAACATGAAATATGAATGACCCCGCCCGTTTAGGAGCGAGGTCATTTTTTTAGTCCATGGTGATATCAATGTTTTGCCGGTTGTTATAAGCTTCCAGGATGCTGTGCATCTTTTCGGTGGTAGCCATAGTATTGGAAAGTGAAGCATCATGATTCATAAAATCAATGAGGGATGCGATAAACTTACTCATGTCTGCTTCGATAAAGTAAGGTCTTGTATAGAGCTCAGGGGGAAGATAGGTTAAGTCTGTGGTTACAACCTTGTCAAAGTATCCTTGCTCATAAGCTGCGTCAAAAGCCTTTAATCCGTCTGTGAAGAGACCGAAGGTACAGCAGATGAAAACACGTCTTGCGTTCATCTTTTTCAACTGTTTTGCTGTGTCAATCATACTTCCGCCGGATGATATCATATCGTCAATAATGATAATATCCTTACCGTCAATGTTATCACCTAAAAATTCATGTGCCACAATGGGGTTCTTTCCGTTGACGATAGTAGAATAATCTCTGCGCTTATAGAACATACCGGTATCTACGCCCAAAACGCTTGCAAAATAGATTGCACGGTCCAAAGCACCTTCATCGGGACTGATTACCAGGAGATGCTCCTTGTCCACAATTAAATCATCCTCTGCGTTCAGAAGAGCTTTGATAAACTGATATGGAGTCGTAAAATTGTCAAAACCGTTAAGCGGTGTGGAATTTTGGACTCTGGGGTCATGGGCATCAAAGGTGATAAAATTGCTGATTCCCATATCCCGAAGTTCTCTCAATGCATATGCACAATCAAGAGATTCCCTTCCGTTTCTCTTATGCTGACGCCCCTCGTAAAGAAACGGCATGATGACATTAATTCGGTGGGCTTTGCCGTTACAGGCGGCAATAACGCGTTTCAAATCCTGATAATGGTCATCGGGAGACATATGATTGGTATATCCGTTCATTTTATATGTTATACTGTGATTACAGACATCTACCAGCAAAAATAAATCCTTGCCGCGTATGCTCTCGCCGAAGACGGCCTTTGCCTCGCCTGTGCCGAAGCGGGGAACGGATACATTGACCAGATAATTGCTTTCGCTGTAGCCGTGGAACGCCGGGTCGCTTTTTACTTTATCATTGTGGACACTTTTTCTGAATTCCACAAGATAATCATTAATTCTGCGCCCCATTTTTTCTGCTGAAGGCAGAGCCACGATTTTTAACGGAGCAACGGGCATGGCATTTTCAAGCTCTTGTAAATTAGGCATTTTAAAAGGCCTCCTGGAAATTTAAGTAAGACAGTCCGTACTGAACTGCTGTCACATACTAAATTTTATAACATTATGCTAGTGACACGTCAAGTTTTTTCTAGTAAGATAAAAGGTATAGAGGAGTAGGACAATGAAAAAAGAACATGTTGTAAAAGCAGTTCTTCCCGGCAGTATTGCCGAGGAACTGGAGATAGAGCCGGGAGATAAAATTCTCTCCATAGACAATACGGAAATCGAGGATATTTTTGACTATCAGTTTCTTGTGCAGGATACTTATATTGAGGTCCTGGTGGAAAAACCGGACGGTGAGCAGTGGCTTCTGGAAGTGGATAAGGAGTTTGACGAGGACCTGGGAATAGAATTTGAAAATGGGTTGATGGATGAGTACAGACACTGCCATAACAAATGTGTATTCTGCTTTATTGACCAGATGCCGCCGGGAATGCGGGATACATTGTATTTTAAAGATGATGATTCCAGGCTTTCTTTTTTACAGGGAAACTATGTGACTCTGACCAATATGTCCGATCATGACATTGACAGAATCTGCAGATACAGATTGTCACCCATTAATATTTCCTTTCAGACCATGAATCCAGAGCTTCGATGCAGGATGCTGAATAACCGGTTCGCGGGTGAAGCGTTGAAAAAGGTAGATAAACTGATGCAGGCGGATATTCATATGAACGGACAAATTGTGCTGTGCAAGGGCCTGAACGATGGAAAGGAATTGGAGTTCAGTATTGAACAGCTGATGAAATATATTCCCAATCTGGAGAGTGTATCCGTTGTGCCTGTAGGATTGTCAAAATATCGGGAAGGACTTTATCCCCTGGAGCCGTTTAGCGGGGAAGAGGCGGGAAAGGTCATTGATACCATTGAGAAATATCAGCAAATTTGCATGGAAAAGTATGGAATACATTTTGTACATGCCAGTGATGAATGGTATATTCTTGCAGGCAGAGAAATACCTGAGGAGGAGCGATATGACGGCTATCTCCAGCTGGAAAACGGCGTAGGAATGGTTCGACTGATGCTGAATGAATTTCATGCGGCAATGGAAACAAGAAAAGAAAAGGATGGATTTCCTTGTAATGATAAATGCGGAGAAATATCTCTGGCTACAGGATTGCTTGCTTATCCTTATATTCTTAGGATGGCAGAGGAGTTGATGCTTGCATACCCTAATTTGAATTTACATGTCTATCCAATTACAAATTACTTTTTCGGTGAGAATATTACGGTTTCCGGGTTGATTACCGGGCAGGACCTTTTGGCTCAGTTAAAAGGGAAAGAATTGGGAAGCTGTTTGTTGCTTCCGGAGAATATTCTGCGAAGCGGTGAGGATGTTTTTTTGGATGACCTGCATGTGACAGACTTGGAAAAGGCTTTACAAGTGCCTGTGAATATTGTAAAATCAAGCGGATGTGAGTTTGTGGAAACCATTTTAAGAGCAGTGGTAAAATAAAAGTCGGGCCGATTTGACGGCAGAATGAGAGGAAAAATGGCAAAGAAAGCGACCAAGCCGATTGTTGCGGTAGTGGGGCGTCCCAATGTGGGAAAATCTACACTGTTCAATGCTTTGGCAGGGGAAAAAATATCAATAGTGAAGGATACTCCCGGTATAACAAGAGATCGTATTTATGCAGATGTTACATGGCTGGACAAAACCTTTACATTAATTGACACCGGCGGTATCGAACCGGACAGCAATGATGTGATACTGTCCCAGATGCGGGAGCAGGCGGAAATTGCCATGGAAACCGCGGATGTGATTATTTTCCTTGTAGATGTGAAACAGGGGTTGGTAGACGCGGATTCCAAGGTGGCGGATATGCTGCGTCGTTCCAGAAAACCGGTGGTTCTTGTGGTAAATAAGGTAGACAGCTTTGAAAAATATATGGCGGACGTCTATGAATTCTATAACCTGGGAATCGGGGATCCCCATCCTATATCTGCGGTAAACCGGCTGGGCCTTGGAGATATGCTGGATGAAGTGATGCGTTATTTCCCGGAAACAGATAGCGGGGAGGATGAAGACGACAGACCAAGAGTGGCTATTGTGGGTAAGCCCAATGTTGGGAAGTCTTCTTTAATCAATAAGCTTCTTGGTGAAAACAGGTTGATTGTGTCAGATATTGCGGGAACTACAAGAGATGCGGTTGATACGGAAATTACGTATAACGGCAAAGAGTATGTATTTATTGATACCGCAGGACTTCGACGGAAGAATAAGATAAAAGAAGAACTTGAGAAATTCATGATTGTCCGCACAGTCAGTGCAGTGGAGCGGGCAGACATTGTGGTGCTGGTGATTGATGCCGTTGAAGGTGTCACGGAGCAGGATGCCAAGATTGCGGGAATTGCCCATGAGAGAGGAAAGGCTGTCATTATTGCGGTTAATAAATGGGACGCTGTGGAAAAGGATGACAAAACCATTTACAGGGTTACAGAAAAGATACGAAATACGCTGTCCTTTATGCCCTATGCCGAAATTTTGTTTGTATCCGCAAAGAGTGGACAGAGACTTCCGAAGCTGTTTGAGACCATCGATATGGTAAGTGAGAACCATGCTATGCGCGTTGCGACAGGTGTGCTGAATGAAATCATGGCAGAAGCGGTTGCCATGCAGCAACCGCCTTCCGATAAAGGAAAGCGTCTCAGATTGTATTATATCACACAGGTGGCGGTAAAACCTCCAACCTTTGTTATCTTTGTCAATGACAAGGAATTGATGCATTTTTCCTATACCAGATATATTGAAAATCAGATACGAGAGACATTTGGATTTAAGGGAACACCTCTTAAGTTTATCATCAGAGAACGAAACGAAAAGGAGCAATAGAGAAATGGTAAGGGTTATCTGCTTGCTGATAGGCTATATCTTTGGACTGTTTCAGACGGCATATTTTTACGGGAAAGCGCATGGTATCGATATAAGGCAACACGGAAGCGGAAATTCCGGCACAACCAACGCACTTCGGGTTTTGGGAACGAAAGCAGGGCTGATTGTTTTTGCGGGAGATTGCCTAAAATGTATGGCTGCTGTTTGGCTGGTACGGCTTCTTTTTGGTGAATCATATCATAACATCATTTATCTGCTTTGCCTTTACACGGGCGCGGGAGCAATTTTGGGACATAATTATCCTTTTTATATGAATTTTAAGGGCGGCAAGGGGATTGCGGCAACTGCGGGAATGGTATTGTCCTTCCATCCTTATTTTATTATTACGGGTGTGCTTTTGTTTTTCATTCCCTTTTTTACAACGCATTATGTTTCGCTTGGTTCTTTGCTTGTTTATGCAGGCTTAATGATTCAACTGGTGATTTTCGGTCAGATGGGATTTTTTGCGGAAATGACACAAGGACAGCTGATTGAGATGTATATTGTCTTCGGATTTTTGCTGGTTCTTGCATACTGGAAACACAGAGAGAATATCAAACGTCTGATTCACGGAAATGAAAGAAAGACTTATCTGTTTAAGAAGAATAAAGTAGAAGTGGAAGACGAAAAGTCGGAAAAGAGGGCCTATGGCAAAGATTAGTATCCTGGGCGGAGGAAGCTGGGGAATTGCTCTTGCAGTACTGTTACATAAGAACGGACATGAGATTTGTGTATGGTCTGCGCTTGAAACTGAAATAGAAATGTTGAAGGAAAACCATGAGCACAAGATGCTGCCCGGGGTGATTCTGCCGGAAGATACGATATTTACGACAGATGAACGTGAAGCGGTAGACGGAAAGGATTTGCTTGTGATGGCAGTGGCCAGCTCCTATACCAGAAGTACGGCAAAACGTATCGGCAGTTTGGTGGCTCCGCATCAAAAAATATTGAATGTGGCAAAGGGAATTGAAGAACATTCTCTGATGACGCTGTCTGAAATCATTGAGCAGGAGATTCCCCGGGCAGATGTGGCTGTTATGTCCGGTCCTTCTCATGCAGAAGAGGTTGGCAAGGGAATTCCCACAACAATTGTGGTAGGTGCAAAGACCCGGAAAACGGCAGAATACATTCAGAATCTGTTTATGAATGAGGCATTCCGCGTCTACATCAGCCCGGATATACTGGGTATGGAACTGGGCGGCTCCCTGAAAAACGTTGTGGCGTTGGCTGCAGGAATTGCGGATGGTCTTGGATATGGAGACAATACCAAGGCTGCACTGATTACAAGAGGAATCACGGAAATCTCCAGATTGGGTACTGCAATGGGAGGAAGATTTGAGACCTTCTGCGGTCTGACCGGTATCGGTGACTTGATTGTAACCTGTGCCAGTATGCATTCCAGAAACCGCCGCGCCGGCATCCTCATCGGTCAGGGTAAGAGCTGTGAGGAAGCTATGGCTGAAGTGAAGATGGTAGTCGAGGGAGTTTATTCTGCAAAGGCTGCCATGGAGTTGGCGAAAAAATACGATGTTCAGTTACCCATCATTGAACAGGTTAATGCTGTACTGTTTGAGGGAAAGAGTGCGGATCAGGCGGTGAAGGATTTGATGCTTCGGGACAAGAAGATTGAAGTCCCTGCGTTTCCATGGCCTGAGGAATAAAGGAAAATCTGAATGATATTGAAAACGCCGGCAAGAATGCCGGCGTTCTTTGTCATCTGTAAATTGCTTCTACAATTTCCTTTGCCATTTTTGGCTTGTTCATGGTATAGATATGAATATCGTTGACTCCGTTTTCCTGTAAATCCCGAATCTGTCGGATAGCGTAATCAATACCGGCTTTTCTCATATCATCGGGATTATCCCCGTAATTGGCGATAATATCTGCCAACGCTTTTGGAACGCTGGAACCTGCAAGGGTGATTGTGGTTCCAATCTGCTTGGCGGAAGTGATGGGCATGATTCCGGCGCAAATGGGAATTGTAATTCCCTTTTTTTCTGTTTTCTCCAGGAAATTATAATAAAAATCGTTGTCAAAAAACAGCTGGCTGATGAGAAATTCCGCGCCTGCCTCCTGTTTCCTTTTTAGATTGTTCAAATCGGATTCCAGGCTGAAAGATTCGAAATGCTTTTCGGGATAACATGCTCCGGACAAATGTAAGTCTGTATTGTCCTTCAAAAAGCACATCATATCACTGGCATGTGCAAAGTCGCGAGAGTCAAACTGCTCATCGATCATATCTTTTGGACGGTCACCGCGGAGTGCAAGTACATGACCTACACCATTGTCCTTAAGAGCTTTGCAGACGTCCAACAACTGTTCTTTTTTGCTACCAACACATGTGACATGTGCCATGGCATCTATACCTAAGTGATTCTGTATATAGGATGCTATTTCCACTGTTTTACCGGAACGGCTTCCTCCTGCACCATAGGTTACGCTGATAAAGTCAGGAGACAGTTTACCCATATCATCCAATATTTCAAATGCGGCTTCAAATTCACCGTCTTTTTTGGGAGGAAATACTTCAAATGAAATAGAGCGTTTGTTAGCAAAAATATTTTGTATCATTATGAATCCCTTTCGTGTAGTAAAGTCCTAAAATTTTAAAAACATAGTATCATGGAAGATATAAATTTTCAAGGCTTTCTTGCTTTTCGAAGCGGGATAGTGTAACATGGAAGTATGCAATTTTTCGTAGTAAAAGACAACATTGTCAGAAAGCAGGAAAGGATTAACGTATATATGGATAGCACAATGCAGCAGGAATTTCAGGGAACGGGTGAATATGTGGCAAGCGAGGAGCTGATGGCAAGCGTAAATATTGCCATTGCATTGAAAAAACCGCTTTTAATAAAAGGGGAACCGGGAACCGGCAAAACAATGCTGGCCGAGGCTGTGGCAAAGGCTCTGGGTAAAAAACTGATCATCTGGAATATTAAGTCGACCACAAAAGCCCAGGAAGGCTTATATGTGTATGATACAATCCAACGACTTTATGATGGACAGTTCGGTGAAGAGGGTGTAAACGATATTGCCCGCTATATTAAACTGGGAAAGCTGGGAGAAGCTTTCGACAGCGAGGAGCAGGTTGTTCTTTTGATTGATGAGATTGATAAGGCTGATTTGGAATTCCCCAATGACTTACTCTGGGAACTGGACCAGATGGAGTTTTACATCAATGAGACAAAGCGTACCGTAAAAGCAAAACATCGTCCTATTGTTATCATTACGTCCAATGCAGAGAAAGAATTGCCGGATGCATTTTTACGTCGTTGTATTTTCCATTATATTGATTTTCCCAATCAGGAGCTTATGGAAGAAATCGTTAGAGTTCATTTTCCCAATGTGGAAGAAAATCTTTTAAAGAATGCAATGGAAGTGTTTTATAATATCAGAACCATTCGCGATATTCGCAAAAAACCCAGTACTTCGGAATTGATTGACTGGGTCAACGCCCTTCAGATTGGTGGCATCCCTGCAGATACCATAAAAAAGGAACTGCCCTTTATCGGTGTTGTAGTAAAGAAAGATGAGGATTTGGAGCTGGTTAGAAAGAATCCGATTATGTAAGGAGCAGCTATGTTTATTCAATTTTTTCAAACACTTCGGGAAAAAGGTTTGCGTGTGACCCTCGGAGAGTGGCTGACCTTGCAGGAAGCTTTGGATAAAGGACTTTGCAACAGCTCTCTGACTCAATTTTATTATGTTGCACGTATGATACTGGTAAAAAGCGAGACAGATTTCGATAAGTTTGACATGGCTTTTGAAGAATGTTTTAAGCCTGCGCAAAAGGAAACGGAAGTTGGACAGGAAATGCTCCGTTGGTTAGATAAATCCGATATGCTGGAATTGGCACATGAAGAGGCAAGAGCACACCTGAATCAGGTAGAAGACTTACAGGTGGACAAGGAGCAGGTTGAGGAAACATTTAAACAGCGACTTCGGGATCAGAACGAGGAGCATAACGGCGGAAGCTTTTGGATTGGCACCATGGGAAAGACTTCCTTCGGAAATATGGGAGGAAATGTTGGAGGTGTCCGTGTAGGAGGACAGACAGGATACCAGTCTGCTTTTTCTGTTGTCGGAGCCAGAAAATACAGGGATTTCAGAGATGACAGAGTGCTGGATAACAGGCAGTTTCAGCTTGCTTTCCGTAAGCTGAGACAATTTTCAAGCAAACTGGATATCCCGGAGACTGAACTGGATATTGACGGAACCGTAAACAAGACCTGCAATAATGGCGGCTGTCTTCAGATTGTGATGCAGAAGCCTAGAAAGAATGCGGTAAAATTGCTTCTTCTCATGGACTCCGGCGGAACGATGATTCCGTTCAGCAGCCTTTTGAATGATTTGTTTCAGGCGGTGCATAAATCCAACCATTATAAGGATGTAAAGACTTATTACTTCCATAATTGCATTTACAGTAAATTGTACAAGACGCCTGAGTGTGAAAACGGAGATTGGATTGATACGGAATGGATGTTCCGTAATGTTGACAGCGATTACAAGGTAATTATTGTGGGAGACGCTGCTATGGCACCGGAGGAGCTGTACTCGGACACGGGAAATTATAGAGGACCAAACAACGGCTTATCAGGATATGAATGGTTGAAGCTGGTGAAAAAAAAGTATAAGAAAGTAGTTTGGCTGAATCCCAAGATGGCACCCGGCCGTGCACCCTGGCGGGAAGCGGAAACTGCTATTAAAGAGCTTTTCCCTATGTATAAACTGACAGTCGACGGCCTGAATCAGGCTATGGTAAAGCTCATGATGAATAAATAAAATATCAGTAAGCCGGAATCCGTATATATAGACGGGTTCCGGCTAATTTTTATGCGTTTTGACCTGAACGCAGATAAAAGATTTTGGCTAAAAAAGCTAAAAATATAGTGGCTCAGTTGAAGCGATTGTATTGAACGGTAATTTTGCAAGAGAAGATGTAAGTATGTGGGGAGCTGCTTTATGGGGCAGCGTGGATGATGTACCTACTGAGATTACGGCAAAAACATCTGAGACACCGATTTTTGGTGATGTATATACCTATGGTGAAATTAACAGGCGTAGCAGCCCTTATGTATCTTTCGCACAAGATGTAACCGCTCGCACCATCCCCGGAACAGGTTATGAATTCTCTTTCTGGGTAAAGCTATCCGATGATTATATCGGAGCGCCGGAAGATGAGCGCGCTGTAGAATTTGCTCCATACTACAAAGACGCCAACGGAAAAGAAAATTATAGTATGGTTCTTACCGGCACTTATGAGAAGGTATTGGAGCCCGGTGTGTGGACTGAATTCTCGGGTTTGGTTGGTTTGCCTTACGATGCAACAGGGTTTGTTATCCGTATTGTGGAACAAGGAACGGATTATGGTAAGGGAAGATGTGTTTTAGGAAGCTATGCTGTTACAGGCGTTAAACTGAGCCCTTCTGTATATCCGGTTATTCCAAGCTATAGAAGTGGTAGCAACAATCAGGTTATTACAAAAGAGGCAACCTGTGAAGTAGGCTATGAATTAAAGGATTTGTCTGTTGATTGGGCATCTGCTACGGCAGCAAAAGAAGATAATAAGCTTAAAGTAAGCTTTACAAACAATTATGATGAGGTTCGTTTAAAGCTGCCTCGTACTTTGGATATGTCTACTTGTGCATATATCAAAGTTAACGTATCAAGTCAGAATGTGCCCATTGCTGTTAAGCTGTACAGAAAGGGACAGCAGGTAGACGTTGCGTATTACAATGATATCAAGACATCTTGTTTAATTACAGCAATGACAAGCATACTCCGTTAAAAACAATTACCTTCAACGGAGAAAAGCTGGAAGTGCCTACATTGTATTTCTCAAGAGCAGATGAAATTTTAAATAAACTGCTTGAGTGGAATAATAGTTATCCTGATGAGAAGATACAGGTGAGAGGTCATGTGCTGGTATGGCACAGCCAGACTCCGGAATGGTTCTTCCGGGAAGGCTACACAGTAGGACAGAAAGCTGACGGAAGTGAAAACTATGTTACTCCCGAAGTAATGAATCTGCGTATGGAGTGGTATATTAAGACTGTTTTGGAGCATTATACCGGAGAAAACAGTCCTTACAAGGATTTGTTTTATGGCTGGGATGTTGTAAATGAGGAAGTAAATAACGGAGGAAGAGGTTATCGTACGGAAAAGGTATCTGCTATCGAACCTTTAAGCCAGTCTACACATGGTTCTAAGTCCAGCTGGTGGGCAGTATATCAGAGTAATGAATACATCATAAATGCGTTCCGTTTTGCCAATAAATATGCTCCTGCTGATTTGGAACTGTACTACAATGACTACAATGAGTCTGACAGCAGCAAAGTAAAGGATATCGTAACACTGTTGACTGATGTAAAGGAAGCAGAAGGTACCAGAATCGATGGCATGGGAATGCAGGGACACTATAAACTGAGTGATCCGAAACTTTCCGACATCGAGAAAGCAATCCGTGCATATGCGGCAGTTGTGGGACAGGTACAGTTTACCGAACTGGATATGAAGGCAAGCACTGATATTACAAGTGAAGAAGTTCTTGCGGAAGAGTACGAGAAACAGGCAGAGCATTACCATGATATTTATATGCTGTTGCAGAAGCTGGATGCAGAAGACGGTATTGAAATCGGAGGAATTACCTTCTGGGGTACTGTTGATAAGTACTCCTGGCTACAGAGCAGGTCGAGTGTCGGAGGAGGTTCCGACGGCTTGCTGCCTCAGTGTCCTCTGCTGTTTGATTCCAATTACAGAGTAAAACCCGCATACTGGGCATTCGTAGATTATTCCATGGTAAATCCCGACTGGAATAAGGAAACGGAGGAGCCTGAAGTAGCAGAGGATACTCAGGAGGAATCAGCGGAAGAAGCTTCAGAGCCGGAACCTGTTGTTGCAGAGCCTGAGGCGGAAGTGACAGAGAAGAAGAGCAATCCCTTCGTTCCGATTGCAGTTGCTGTGGGGTTTGTTGCAGTTGCAGCAGTTGCCGGAACAGCAGTATTCTTCGGAAAGCGTAAAAAAGGTGTTGGCGGGCAGCCCACCGAATAGCATGAAATGGAGTAACAAAAATGATTGACATTTGCCTTGGATGTCTGTATAATTACTTCAAGTTTCATGGAATAAAAACAATACGATGAAGAGAAAGAGTACTGTTAATCTACTTTTCACAGAGAGCTGCCGGGTGGTGAGAGGCGCGAAAAGCTTAACGGGAATACATCTCGGAGTAGCAAACCCAAATGCGTAATACGGCAGAGTAGGCTTTGACGGTAGGCCCCGATATCAGCCTGAGGTATTGACAGATACCTGCAAAGCTATAAAGCGTGAGCTTTATGGGAACATTAGGTGGTAACGCGAGACAAGACTCGCCCTTTTGAAAGAGGGCGGGTCTTTTTTGTCATCGTATCTTGTCTCTATTTCATGAGGAAAAGCATATTACAAGTCGGAAAATGCACGCCGGGAATTGCCTGATGAAAGACAATTTGAAAGGTGAGAAGGAGGAAGACATGCAGATTTATGAGGAGTTGATTGCAAGAGGACTTCTTGCACAGGTAACAAACGAGGAGGAAATAAGAGAGCTGATAAACAACGGTAAAGCAACTTTTTATATCGGCTTTGACTGTACCGCGGACAGCCTGACAGCAGGACATTTTATGGCGCTGACATTGATGAAGCGTCTGCAGATGGCAGGGAATAAGCCCATTGCCCTGATTGGCGGCGGTACTACCATGATTGGTGACCCTTCCGGAAGAACGGATATGAGAAAGATGCTGACCATTGAGGATATTCAGCACAATGCGGATTGCTTTAAGCGCCAGATGGAGAATTTCATTGATTTCTCCGAAGGCAAGGCATTGATGGTAAATAACGCGGACTGGCTGTTGAAGTTAAATTATGTGGAGCTGCTTCGTGAGGTGGGAGCATGTTTTTCCGTTAACAATATGCTTCGCGCGGAGTGCTATAAGCAGCGTATGGAAAAGGGCTTAAGCTTCCTGGAGTTCAATTACATGATTATGCAGAGTTACGATTTCTATCACATGTTCCAGCATTACAACTGTAATCTTCAGTTTGGCGGTGATGACCAGTGGAGTAATATGCTGGGAGGTACGGAGCTGATTCGTAAGAAGCTGGGTAAGGATGCGCATTGCATGACAATTACTTTGTTGACCGATTCCCAGGGCAAGAAGATGGGTAAAACGGCAGGAAATGCTGTATGGCTTGATCCCAACAAGACATCACCTTTTGATTTCTACCAGTACTGGAGAAATGTGTCCGATGCGGATGTTATGAAATGTATCCGGATGCTGACCTTCCTGCCCTTGGAGCAGATTGATGAGATGGATAAATGGGAAGGCAGCCAGCTGAACCGTGCAAAGGAAATTTTGGCATATGAGCTGACCCAGATGGTTCACGGAACCGAAGAGGCAGAAAAGGCACAGGAGAGTGCGAGGGCTTTGTTTGCAGGTGGCGGAAGCGCCGCAGAAATGCCTACATGCGAGCTGGAGGAGGGTGATTTCTTCAACGGAACCATCGACATTCTTGGCGTTCTTGTAAAGGCGGGACTGACCGCTTCTCGTTCCGAAGCAAGACGTGCAGTGGAGCAGGGCGGAGTTACTGTTGACAACGAGAAGGTGACAGATATTAAGGCCGCTTATGCACCGGAAGCCTTTGACGGGGAAGGCATTGTCGTAAAGAGAGGCAAGAAAAGCTTTAAACGTGTCGTGATGAAATAAAACAGGTATTAATAGGAGCCGAAATTTGCAGAAAATACTAAAGAAAGCACCAAATGATTTACTTTGTCATTTGGTGCTTCTTATTTAGTTGAATATAATAAAAGAAATGCGATAGATAATGAGTATAGGAGCTGAAATTCCCAGAAAACCAAATGAACTGGAATTTTGGCTCTTATTATTTTGAAATCAATATAACCTGATAAAATAAGCATGATATGATATTATTTTAAACAAAATGCTTAAAACACAACAAAGGATAAAGAATGGAAACATACAGAATCGGAGAAATTATCAGAGAACAGCGTAATAGAAGGAATATTTCTCAGGAGGAGTTATGCTTTGGCATCTGTTCCGTAACAACCCTATCACGAATCGAGAATGGCAATCAAAAGCCTTCTTTAAAAGTTGAAGAAGCACTGCTGGAACGTTTGGGACATAGTACGGACAATTTGATTGAAATATTGAATAATCTTGCACTGGTATATGCAAGTGAGAA
The DNA here is from genome assembly GCA_022769665.1 of Lachnospiraceae bacterium. Lineage (GTDB taxonomy): Bacteria > Bacillota > Clostridia > Lachnospirales > Lachnospiraceae > Acetatifactor. Next base: position 16,792 of record JALEIR010000035.1, read on the forward strand.
AAGAAGTAATAAGGCAATTTACATATTAAGATATTTAGTGAATACAATTGAAAAGAATAAAATGTGTATGGACGTAACTATAAAACACTATAATATGTTGATATGTAATTTGGTTAAGCAATTAGTAATAAATGGAAATTATGAGGAAGCAGAAATATACAGCCAAAAAGGAATTGAATATTGCAAAAAAAATAAGAGATTAAATGGCTTTCCTGAATTATTATATTATAATGCAGTTGCCAACTCATACCTGAAAAGAAATGAAAGGAAGCTATATTTTAAGTCTATCTGACTTGAATTATGTAGAAGCATGTTTTAGTGGGTATCCAGCTAACATTGGGTTCCCAAGAACGATTGGGAATGGTATTTATGTAACGCCAAATATGCTTTATTTGAGCGGAAATTCAAAAGTGAAGGAGGGTGCAAAAGAGTTTTTACGATTCCTTGTGTCTGAAGAAAATCAATTGGAACTTACCCGTGAAGGAGATAGAGGGGGAAGTTCGTCTCTACTTCCTATCAGGTTTGATGCGATAGAGAGGCAGTTGGAAATAAAAAAGGAAGAAAAATTTTACTTTTTATTGGAAAATGCACGCCCAAGTAATTGGTATGCGAAGGATATCATGTCTATGGTATATGAGGAATTGGAACCATACTTTGAAGGACAGCGAACTGCCGAGGAGGCTATGAGAATTTTGAATAACAGAGTTCAGCTATTTTTGGATGAGAGATAAGGCATGATTTGAGTCCTCTTGTCATATCTTTAGTATAGGATATGACAGGAGGCTTTTTGTATGGATTACACATCGAGTACATACGACTTATATCGGGATATACAGCAACGCACGGGTGGAGAAATCTACATAGGGGTGCTGGGACCGGTACGAACCGGAAAATCTACCTTTATCAAGCGTTTTATGGAGGAGATGGTGCTCCCTTATATGGAGGATGAACACGCAAAGGCGCGGGCGCAGGACGAACTGCCCCAGAGCGCGGGCGGAAAGACCATAACCACAACAGAACCGAAATTTATTCCCAATGAGGCGGCAGAGGTTATCTTAAGCGATGACATCGCCGTGTCGGTCAGGCTCATTGACTGTGTGGGATATATGGTGGAGGGCGCAGCAGGCCATATGGAGGAAGACACGGAGAGAATGGTAAAAACGCCGTGGTTTGACTACGAGATTCCCTTTACCCAAGCTGCGGAAATCGGAACTGACAAGGTCATGAACGACCATTCTACCATAGGGCTTGTTATTACAACGGACGGCAGTTTCGGAGAAATTCCCAGATCAAATTATCTGGAGGCGGAAGAGAGAACCATAACAGCGCTAAAAAAGCTGAAAAAGCCGTTTCTTGTATTGGTGAACAGCCAGAAGCCTTATTCGGAGGACGCGAAGAGGACGGCAAAGGAAATCAGCGAAAAGTTTGGCGTGTCTGCTGTTACCGTAAACTGTGAGCAATTGAAAAAAGATGATATCAATATGCTTCTGGAAAATGTGCTCTACGAGTTCCCGATTTCCTCCATGGAGTTTTACATGCCGAAATGGGTAGAGATGTTACCGGAAGACAATCGGATGAAGCAGGACCTGGTTCAGAAGGTTAAACTCTTGATGAAGGATTACAATACTATACGAAATGTACTGGAAAAGCCGGTAAATCTGGAGAGTGAATACATAAAACGCTGTAAAACAGACACAGTCAGCCTGTCAGACGGCTGTATCCGTATTACACTGGATGCAGAGGATGCATACTATTACGAGATGCTGACGGAGATGGTGGGAGAAAGCATTGCGGATGAGTATCAGTTGATCAGTAAGCTGAAGAGTTTTGCTGCAATGAAGCATGAATACAGTAAAGTATTGGATGCTGTCAATATGGTGCGCATCAAGGGTTACGGTGTTGTAACGCCTGATAAGGATGAAATTGTACTGGAAAAGCCGGAGCTAATTAAGCATGGAAACAAATTCGGTGTCAAAATAAAAGCATCCAGCCCTTCCATCCACATGATTCGGGCAAATATTGAGACGGAGATTGCTCCCATTGTGGGGACTCAGGAGCAGGCGGAGGATTTGATTACCTATATTAATCAGACTGATGCACAAAACAGTATATGGGACACCAATATTTTCGGAAAAACAGTAGAGCAATTGGTGAATGACGGCATTACGGCGAAGGTTGCTGTCATCGGAGAAGAAAGCCAGATGAAATTACAGGATACCATGCAGAAAATCGTCAACGACAGCAACGGAGGCATGGTTTGTATTATCATATAAAAGCACCCGCGGGTGCTTTTTTATTGCTTTTTAATTGTATATTCTGTATAATAAATATTGCTTGTGTTAATAAAAATAATAAAAGGAGTGCCGAAGATGAGTGAAGTGTATGACAAGCTTTTAAGCTGTTATGAATGTGTCAGAAAAAAGACCGATTTTGAGCCTGAGATTGCCATTGTCCTTGGCTCGGGACTGGGAGATTATGCAGAAGCTATACGTGTGGAATATGAGCTCCCTTACAGTGAGATAGAAGGGTTTCCCGTATCTACTGTTCCGGGACATGCGGGCAAGTTCATTTTCGGCTATATAGATGAAATCCCTGTGGTATGTATGAAGGGAAGAGTCCATTATTATGAGGGGTATCCCATTACCGATGTTGTACTGCCGGCGAGATTGATGAAGCTCATGGGTGCAAAGATCTTGTTCCTGACGAATGCTGCGGGAGGTGTCAATACTTCCTTCCATGCGGGAGATTTGATGTTGATTAAGGACCACATATCTGTATTTGCCCCGAATCCTTTAATCGGGGCAAATATTGATGAACTGGGAGTCAGATTCCCGGATATGAGTACGGTGTATGACGTTGAACTGCAGAGGATTATCAAAAAAGCGGCAAAGGATAACGGAATCTTTCTTCAGGAGGGCGTTTATGCACAATTGACCGGGCCTTCTTTTGAGTCTCCTGCGGAAATCCGCATGATGAGAATATTGGGCTGTGATGCGGTAGGAATGAGTACTGTTGTGGAAGCCATCGCAGCAAACCATATGGGTATGAAAATTTGCGGAATTTCCTGTATCAGTAATCTTGCGGCAGGCATGACGGTAAATCCTTTGACCCATGAGGAAGTGCAGGAGGCGGCAGACATGGCAGCGCCCAACTTCAAAAAACTGGTGACGGAATCTGTGAAAGGAATGAAGAGCTTTATTCTATGAAAGAGAAAATGATTCAGCTTGCACTGGAAGCAAGAAAAATGGCTTATGTTCCTTATTCCCATTATACGGTTGGAGCGGCGCTTCTGACAGAAGATGGGGAGATATACTGCGGCTGCAACATTGAAAGCGCATCCTACGGTGCTACAAACTGTGCGGAGAGGACTGCATTTTTTAAGGCAATCAGCGAAGGAAAAAGAAATTTTAGCGCCATAGCCATAGCCGGAGGTATGGAGGGAGAAGAGCCAAAGGAGTATGCTTATCCATGCGGTATATGCCGTCAGGTAATCAAAGAGTTTGTAAAAGATGATTTTCGGATTATTGTGGCAAGAAGCCTGACGGATTACAAAGAGTACACTTTATCTGAACTATTACCGTTTGGATTCGGAGGAGATTCTATCAAATGAACATAAGATTGTATAATGCAAGAATACTGACCATGGAAAAGGGAAGACCGGTATTTCGTGGAGAAATCTGGGTCAAAAATGATAAGATTGTATGTGTGGCGGAACAGAATGAATTACAGAGTGAATGGAAGAGTGATTTCCCGAAAATATCATGGGATATCGAAATGGACTGTAGGGACAATCTGTTGATGCCGGGATTTAAGGATGCACATACCCATTCCGCAATGACCTTCCTGCGTTCCTATGCGGATGATGTGCCTCTTCAGACATGGCTGAACGAGAAAGTATTTCCTATGGAAGCAAAGCTGACCGGCGAAGATATTTATGAACTGACAAAGCTCGCTGTACTGGAATATCTGACATCCGGAATCACTTCCATTTTTGAAATGTATCTGACTCCGGATACCATAGCGGAAGCCTGTATTGATATGGGGATGCGTTGCGTCCTTACAGGCGGCCTGAATAATTTCAGTTCTTCTCCCGAACAGATGGAGGAGGAATATCTGAAGTGGAATAAACAGAATCCTTTGATCAGTTACCAGCTGGGATTTCATGCGGAATATACCTGTTCCAAGGAGCTGATATACAGGGTGGCGCAGCTTGCACATAAATATCATGCACCTGTTTATACTCATCTTGCCGAGACCAGGAAAGAGGTCGAAGAGTGTAAGGCGCGTTACGGAATGACACCTGCCATGTTTCTGGATACCATGGGTGTTTTTGAATTCGGAGGCGGCGGATATCACTGTGTTCATATGACGGATGAGGATATGGAGGTATTCCGCAGAAGGAGGATGTATGCCATAACCAATCCTGCCTCCAATTTAAAGCTTGCCAGCGGAATTGCTCCCATAGCAGACTTTGAAAAGAAAAAAATACCGGTGGCAATCGGAACGGACGGGCCCGCCAGCAATAATTGCCTGGATATGTTCCGGGAGATGTTTCTGGTAAGCGGTCTGAGCAAATATCGGGAAGAGGACGCTGCGAGCCTGGATGCAATGCGGGTACTGAGAATGGCTACCGTTCACGGTGCAAAGGCAATGCGCCTGAACAAGGCGGATGTATTGGCAAAGGGAAAGCTGGCTGACATCATTATGATAGATTTGCACCAGCCGAACATGCAGCCGATTCATAACATACCAAAGAACCTGGTTTACAGTGGCAGTAAATCCAATGTTTTGATGACCATGATTAACGGGAAAATACTGTACAGAAACGGTGAGTTTAACGTCGGGGAAAGTCCGGAAGAAATTTATGCAAAGTGTGACAGGATTGTAAAGCGTATTATAAACGCTTAATAATAGCAATCTTTAATGAAACATATTACATAGGAGGGAGAAAGATGTTAGAGAAACTATTTAAACTCAAAGAGAACGGTACGACGGTTAAGACAGAAATCATTGCCGGACTCACCACATTCATGACGATGGCCTATATCATCGCCCTGAATCCCAATCTACTTACCGATTTTGGGTTGAAAGGCGGAAATTTGTGGAACGGTGTTTTCCTGGCAACCTGTATTGCTTCCGCAATCGGCATGTTTGTGATGGCATTTGCCGCAAACAAGCCCTTTGCCATGGCGCCCGGAATGGGCTTGAACAGTTTTTTTGCAGTGGTGGTTGCAAATATTTCGGGATTGACGGGAATGGCTTATCTGGAATCCTTTCAGGCGGCACTTTGTATTATTCTGATTGAAGGTATTGTTTTCATTGCACTTTCGATACTGAATGTGCGTGAGAAAATTGTGGAAGCAATTCCTCTTGGGGTACGTCTCGGTATTGCACCCGCAATCGGACTGATGCTGATGAACATCGGCCTTGGATCAAATGCAGGTATTTATTCCGAGAACGGTGGCCCTTTCTACGCCATGAGGGATTTCTTCGGCGCATTGACTCCCAGACTTGCAAAGACAAGCATGGGTAGCGGATATACCGGAATGGTATTGACGGTTGTGACAATGTTTGTGGGACTTTTTGTAATTGTTGTTCTTGCACAGAAAGGGATAAAGGCAGCCGTGATTATCGGCATGCTGGTTGCCAGTGTAATTAACTGGGCAGGTCAGGCAATTTTCCTGCATACAAATCCCTTTGACTCACTGAAGACGGCTTCTTTCCTGCCTCCTTTTCAGGATATGGCAGAGACAACACTGTTCAAGTTTAATTTCAGCGGTTTTGCACAGATAGGCTGGTTTACGGTAATAACCCTGATTGTTACTTTCTGCATCATTGACATGTTTGATACCATCGGAACACTGGTAGGTACTGCAAGCCGTGCCGGAATGTTGGACGAAAACGGTAAGATGCCCAAGATGAAGGAAGCACTTTTGGCGGACGCTGTAGGTACTGTCGTGGGATCCGCTACAGGTACTTCCACAGTTACTACCTTTATTGAGTCTGCATCCGGCGTGGAAGCGGGAGGACGTACCGGTTTGACAGCACTGACTACGGGTATTGTTTTTCTGGCATGTATGTTCCTGGCACCCGTCGCAGCAATCATTCCCGCAGCGGCAACCTCATCTGCTCTGATTTATGTAGGTGTACTGATGATTACGGGATTGAAGAACATTGATTTTGCCGATATTACTCAGTCTGTTCCCGTGGCTTTGATGCTGATTGCAATGCCAGTGTCCGGCTCTATCGGACATGCTATCGGTATCGGCCTGATTTCCTATACTGTCATCAAGGTGTTTACCGGAAAAGCTAAGGATGTGTCTGTGCTGACATATGTTCTTTCTTTCATTTTCCTGATAAAGTTTTTCCTGGTTGCATAGGGTTGAACTGTAACATAATTTGTAATTTAAATAAAAAGTGAGGATGAGCGGGTCGGCGGACAGCGGCCCGCTTATGTTAAAAAAATGGAGTATATTTTAATGGCGGCAGCCCTTGCCGTATTTGTAATTGTCATCTTTGCGTTGGAAGCTTACCGTGCAAAGAAGGAAGAAAAGAGATTTGTAGAAAGCTTATATGGGGACTATTTTAAGATTGCCGATAAGAAATACGGAATGGAACGTTTTTCGAATATCGGAAGCTATTATCTGCGTCACAGGAAGGACGGACAGATTGATGACATTACCTGGAATGACCTGGGAATGGATGATATTTTCAAAAGAATGAATTACACGCTTTCTGCTTCAGGAGAAGAATATTTGTACTATATGTTACGAACCCTGATGCAGGAAAAGGAGGATACAGAACATTTTGAAAAACTGGTAACTTATTTTGGAGAGCATCCGGACGAAAGAGTCAGATTTCAGTTCTGTATGAGTAAACTCGGATATACGGGGAAGTATTCCCTTTATGACTATATAGATAATTTGGATTATCTGGGTGAACGTTCCAATACCCGGCACTATATTTTGGATTTTCTGTTTTTGCCGATGATAGGTATGCTGTGGCTCAATTTTCCGGTGGGTATTATCGGAATGGTTGTTTTAATGATATATAATATTATTACTTATTTTAAAGAAAAGAATGAGATTGATCCTTATATTACCAGCTTTGCATACGTTATTCGGCTTATGGATGTATGTGATGAAACGGAAAAAATAAAGTCGGATGCTTGCAGGGATGAAATGAAAACACTTCATGACCATAAGAAAAAGCTTCAGGGTATGAGAAGGAATTCTTTCTGGGTAATGTCTTCGAACGCCAACAGAGGCGGAAATGCTTCCGGAGATATTGTCAATATGCTGTTTGATTATATAAGAATGGTATTTCACGTGGACCTCATCAAGTTTAACAGTATGCTGAAATACCTAAAGAACCATGTTGAAGATGTAGATATACTGATTGGTACTTTGGGATATATGGAATCCGCAGTGGCAGTCTGGATATTCAGACAATCATTGGATAACGGTTGGTGCATGCCGGAGTTTACAGAGCGTAAGGGGATTGAAATGGAAGCCGGTTACCATCCCCTGTTGGAGAAACCCGTAAAGAACAGTATAACTGCTGACAAGGGGGTACTGCTTACCGGCTCCAATGCGTCCGGTAAGTCGACTTTCTTAAAGACCGTTGCAGTCAATGCGATACTGGCTCAGTCAATACACACCTGTGCTGCCGACAGCTATAAAACTCCTTTCTTTCATGTCTATTCGTCCATGGCTCTGCGGGATGATATCAGCGGAGGAGAGAGTTATTACATTGTAGAAATTAAAGCACTGAAGAGAATTTTAGATGCGGCGGCATCAGGGGAGAAGCCTGTGCTTTGTTTTGTGGATGAAGTGTTGCGGGGGACAAACACTGTGGAACGAATTGCTGCTTCCACTCAAATTTTAAGTTCCTTAAGCGGCTCAGGTATTCTTTGCTTTGCGGCAACCCATGACATAGAGTTGACAGGGCTTTTGGAAAAGGAATTTGACAATTATCATTTTGAGGAAGAAGTGAAGAACGGAGACATCTGTTTTAACTACAGGCTACAGAATGGGAAAGCGACTACTCGAAATGCCATTCGTCTGCTTCAACTGATGGGATATGATGAAAAAATTATTGAGAAGGCAACTCATCAGGCCGAAAATTTTCTCGCCACAGGCGACTGGAAACTGACTTGACGTCAGAGTTCGGCATTGATATACTAAATGCATGAGTAATGAGCCCATGAGCTGTAAAAGAAAAATGCAAATAAATATCATAGATGTGAGGTCATAATTATGGTGAATCTTGTGGAATTCGGAAGAATCTTTTTATCTTACGGACTGCTTTTACTGATTATTGTTGCAGTCTGTGCAGCTGCTGTTTTTATCGGTATTACCCTTGCCAAAAGAAAGAATGCCAAAAAGGAAGCTGCGATGCAAGAAGAGACCGGCAAACAGAACCGGGGAAATTCCTAAGGAAGGATGCGCATGTATGCGCTTATCTGAAACATGAAGAAGTTTACGACGATATTGTGGGATGTTGACGGTACCCTGCTTGATTTTTTGTACTCTCAGAAATATGCAATTACCAAATGCTTTCGAACAGCCGGAAGGGATATTACGGAAGAACAGATTAAAAGATATTCACAAATCAATGATGATTACTGGAGGCGTTTGGAGCTTGGAGAAATTACGAAGGATCAGCTATTGATGGGGCGTTTTGCAACGCTGTTTGAAGAGTACAAAATCAAAGACATTGATTTGGCTGTATTTGCGAAGGAATATCAGGAGGCGCTGGGAAGCGTCTTTTCTTTTATTGATGACTCCCTGACAATCTGTAAAGCGCTTCAGGAGAAGGTGCGGCAGTATGTGATTACCAATGGTGTTACTGCAACCCAGATGAACAAACTGAAGCTCTCCGGTCTGGCGGAGGCTATGGATGGAATATTTATCTCGGAGCAAATCGGAACACCAAAGCCGGCAAAGGAGTTTTTTGATTATTGCCTGAAACATATTGAAGAAAAGGATAAATCTAAGTTGCTGATTGTCGGAGATTCCCTGAGCAGCGACATAAAGGGAGGTGTACTGTCGGGAATTCCCACATGTTGGTATCGCCCGGAGGGAGCAATCAACGATACACCCTATCATCCGGATTATGAAATCAGTGATTTGCACATGCTGTATGATATACTGGAGGTATTTTAGATGGCAAAATCAGCGGGACAAAAGCTGAAACTGTTATATATTCTTAAGCTGTTGACGGAAAATTCGGATGAGAATCATCCTGTAAGTACTGCCGATATTATTTCGTACCTTGAATCAAACGGGATTCATTCAGAGAGAAAGAGCATCTACGACGATATCGAAAAGCTATGTGATTTCGGTTATGACATCATTCAGGTACAGAGCAGACTGGGCGGCGGCTATTATATGGCAGGAAGAGAATTTGAATTGGCAGAGCTGAAGCTGTTGGTGGATGCTGTACAGTCTTCCCGTTTTATCACTACGAGAAAGTCAAGGAGCCTGATTAAGAAACTGGAGAGGATGGCAGGAAAATATGATGCGGGAAAGCTTCAGAGACAGGTGTATGTAGCGGGACGTATCAAGACGGAAAACGAAAGTATTTATTACAACATTGATAATATTCATCGGGCAATTCAGGAGAACAAACAGATAGAATTTCAATATCTGGACTGGAACCTGAAAAAGGAGCTTGTGCCTCGTGTGGGAGGCAGAAAACAGGTCAGTCCCTGGGCATTAATCTGGCGGGAGGAAAACTATTATCTTGCTGCTTATGACAGTGTGGACGGTATTATGAAACATTACCGGGTTGACAAAATGGGCCAGGTAAGGGTTTTGAAAGAAGCAAGAGAGGGTATGGAGCAATTTGCCAAGGTGGATCCTGCGGTATATACCAACCAAACTTTCGGAATGTTCAGCGGGACAGAGGAAATTGTTACACTGCAGTTTCCCAACAGACTTGTGGGAGTGGTGCTTGACAGATTCGGAAGAGAAGCGGATATTCGTCCCATGACGGACAGGGTATTCCGAATTCGCGTAAAGGTTGCGGTAAGCGGACAATTTTTCGGATGGCTTGCCGGAATCGGAAGAGAGGCTGTGGTGGTAAGTCCTGCAGAGGTAAAGGAGCAATATGCCGTCTGGCTGGAAGATATCGTGAATACAATGAAACTGACGGACGGACTGCGGAATTAGAGAAGGACTATCGGTAAGAAAACAAAAAAGTTTAGCGTAATGACATCTAAAATCTTTCTAAATTTTAGATGTCTTTTTTGTATAATATTTCCGTCGGCTCAGCGTTGACAATCCGGTAATTCTTTTTTATACTTGTAATTGGCAAACACAAGATATGGGGCATTTGACAAAAAACAATCTCTATATTTGGTATAGGAACAAATAGAGGGTTGATACATGAAAATACTGAATCTATGGGACTTTTCAGTGTTTTCGACAATAATGATACGAAAGGGAATGTAGTCTATGAGCAGTAATTTCGACCAGGCAGTTTCGGGTAACGACAACTATGGTGAAGAGTTTAAGCCGAAGAAAAACGTGTATGTGATTAAAAAGGACGGCAGCAAGGAGGCTTTCAATGTACAGAAGGTCATCAATGCTGTTGGCAAGAGCGCGTACAGGGCATTGACAAAATTTACCGAAGAAGAGGAGCGCCACATCTGTCAGTATGTAATTGACAAGGTAGACGAATTGGATTCGGAAGAGATTCCCATTCCGATTATGCACAATATTGTGGAGAGTGCGCTGGAGCAGGTAAAGCCGGTTGTTGCAAAAAGCTATCGGGATTACAGAAATTATAAGCAGGATTTTGTACGCATGCTGGATGATGTCTATAAAAAGAGCCAGTCCATCATGTATATCGGGGACAAGGAAAATGCCAACACGGATTCCGCACTGGTGGCAACCAAGAGAAGCCTGATTTTTAATCAGTTGAATAAAGAGCTTTATCAGAAATTCTTTATGACAACCGAAGAGATACAGGCATGCCGGGACGGCTATATATATGTACATGACATGTCTGCAAGAAGAGACACCATGAACTGCTGTCTGTTTGATGTTCAGAATGTATTGAACGGTGGATTTGAGATGGGTAATGTCTGGTACAATGAGCCGAAATCTTTGGATGTTGCCTTTGATGTTATCGGGGATATTGTACTGAGTGCGGCAAGCCAGCAGTACGGCGGATTTACGGTGCCCAGTGTGGATTTGATTCTGGAGCCTTACGCCGAAAAGTCTTATAAGAAATATATTGAAAAGTATACCCGTCTCGGAATTGATAAGGATACTGCAGAGGCAGAGGCATACGCTGATGTGGTAAGAGAATATGAACAGGGCTTCCAGGGATGGGAATACAAGTTTAATACAGTGGGAAGCAGCCGCGGAGATTATCCGTTTATTACAGTTACAGCCGGAACAGGTACAGGCAGATTTGCGAAGCTGGCAACCATAACCATGCTGAATGTCAGAAGAAGAGGACAAGGGAAAAAGGAATGCAAGAAGCCGGTTCTTTTCCCTAAGATTGTATTTTTGTATGATGAAAATCTGCACGGCCCCGGAAAGCCTTTGGAGGATGTGTTTGAGGCAGGGGTAAAATGTTCCGCAAAGACAATGTATCCCGACTGGTTGAGTCTGACCGGAAAAGGATATGTTGCAAGTATGTACAAGCAGTACGGAAAAATTGTATCTCCCATGGGATGTCGTGCTTTCCTGTCACCCTGGTATGAAAGGGGCGGAATGCATCCTGCGGATGATCAGGATGTACCGGTATTTGTGGGACGATTCAATATCGGTGCCGTATCTCTGCATCTTCCCATGATTTTGGCTAAGGCAAGAAAGGAAAGCAGAGATTTTTATGAGGTGCTGGACTACTATTTAAATCTGATTCGACAGCTACATATCCGTACTTATGCTTATCTTGGTGAGATGCGTGCTTCTACGAACCCTCTGGCATACTGTGAGGGAGGTTTCCTCGGAGGACATCTGGGTCTGCATGATAAGATTAAGCCGCTGTTAAAATCGGCGACTGCCAGCTTTGGTATAACTGCATTAAATGAGCTGCAGGAGCTTTATAATGGGAAATCTTTGGTGGAGGACGGACAGTTTGCATTGGAAGTCATGGAGTATATTAACACAAAGGTGAACCAGTTCAAGGAAGAGGATGGTAACCTTTATGCTATCTATGGCACCCCCGCAGAGAATCTGTGCGGTGTTCAGGTAAAGCAGTTCCGCAAGAAATACGGTATTGTGGAAGGGGTTTCCGATAGGGAATATGTAAGCAACAGCTTCCACTGTCATGTCACAGAGGATATTACGCCGATTGAAAAGCAGGACAAGGAGAATCGTTTCTGGGATCTTTGTAACGGAGGAAAGATTCAATATGTAAAATATCCCATTGACTATAACATAGAGGCAATCAAGACTTTGATCCGCCGTGCCATGGATATGGGATTTTATGAAGGAGTCAATTTATCTCTGGCTTATTGTGACGACTGCGGTCATCAGGAACTGGAGATGGATGTATGCCCGAAGTGCGGCAGCCGCAACCTGACGAAGATTGACAGAATGAATGGTTATCTGTCTTATTCACGCGTTCACGGTGATACCAGATTGAACGATGCCAAGATGGCAGAGATTGCGGAAAGGAAATCAATGTAATGAGATATCATAATATAACCAAGGACGATATGCGAAACGGAGACGGATTGCGCGTCGTTCTGTGGGTAGCAGGTTGCAATCATTGTTGTAAAAACTGCCAGAATCCGATTACCTGGGATCCGGACGGCGGACTTGCTTTTGATGATGCAGCAAAAGAGGAAATTTTTGAACAACTGGATAAAAGTTATATATCGGGAATTACTTTTTCAGGCGGAGATCCCTTACATCCGTCAAACAGAGTCGGTGTCAGGGAACTGATGGTGGAGATTAAGGGAAAATACCCGAATAAGACCATCTGGCTTTATACCGGAGATGTATGGGAAAATATTCTGTATTACCCAATGATGAAATATGTGGATGTTCTGGTTGACGGAGAGTTTCACGACGAAGAAAAGGATGTGAAGCTGCTCTGGAAGGGAAGCGCAAACCAGCGTGTTATAGATGTACAAAAGACACTTGCTCAGCCTGATCCGCTGATTCCGGTACTTCATTGTGGTAACTACGCAGATTCCTATGAATTGGTAAAGAAGCCGGAAAATATTTGTGGATGTTGTGACTGATGAAAAGAATCACTATGAGATTCTTCTGCGAGTATGGAAAATTTTTAAGGAATGATTTATTATGAAGCGAGTAGCGCAGTTTTTTAAAGTGAGCACAGAACTTTTTATTGAGGCGATGAAGGAGGAATTTCCCCAGTATACCGAAGAGGATATACGGGATATGTATGAATCGCTGATGTTGCCGAAAAGAGCAACAAAAGGAAGTGCGGGATATGATTTCTTTGCTCCTTTTTCATTTTCCCTGCCACCCGGAGCAACCATAAAGATTCCGACGGGAATCCGGGTAAAGATGGATGAGGATTGGGTGCTGAAGATTTATCCGAGAAGCGGACTGGGATTTAAATACCGTCTCCAGATGAATAATACGGTAGGAATTATTGACAGCGATTATTTCAACTCTGACAATGAAGGCCACATTTTTATTAAAATGACCAATGACTCCAATGAGGGCAAGACGGTTGAGGTGGCTCAGGGTACAGGCTTTGCACAGGGAATTTTCCTGGAATACGGCATCACGGTGGATGATGATGCGGAAGGTGTCAGAAACGGCGGTTTTGGCAGTACAACAAAATAATGATAAATAAGTTACTTCCTTTTGGACATACTGATACAGTACAAATTATACTGTAAAAAGTTTGCCGGAAAGGAAGTTTTATTTTGGAGAGAGACGAAGACAGACGAATCAAAGGAAATCTGAAATCGGATATGCGCTATCTGAACGAAGTTTTGGATGTGGATCGGAATTTTGACGTTATTTACAGGACAATCAGCTTCGGAGGGAAAGAAGCCTGCATGTATCTGATAGACGGGTTTTGTAAGGATGAACTGGTGCAAAAGCTTTTACAGTACTTCATGGATATGAAGCCGGAGGATATGCCGGAAGATATGCATGGCATTTCTAAAAAATTTACTCCTTACGTGGAGGTAGATGTAGAAGGACGCTTCCGGACCATAATAGATTCTCTGCTATCAGGGATGTTTGTTCTGTTAATTGACGGTTATGAGAAAGCATTGCTCATTGATTCCCGTACTTATCCTGCAAGGAATGTGGATGAACCGGAGAAGGATAAGGTACTGAGAGGTTCAAAGGATGGCTTTGTGGAAACTATTGTGTTTAACACAGCATTAATCCGAAGAAGAATTCGAAGTACTGATCTGCATATGGAAATGATGAATGCCGGGAAAAGCTCAAAGACAGATATTGTATTATGTTACATGCAGGGAAGAGCGGACGAGGAATTTCTGGAGGCTATCAGGCGTAAAATAAAGAACATTGACGTGGACGCTCTGACCATGAATCAAGAATCGTTGGCAGAGTGCCTTTATCAAAGGAAATGGTATAATCCGTTTCCTAAATTTAAGTATACGGAACGCCCCGATACCGCAGCAGCACAGGTATTGGAGGGAAATATTGTTATACTGGTGGACAATTCACCTTCGGCAATGATTTTACCCATTACTGTATTTGATGTATTGGAGGAAGCAGACGATTATTATTTTCCGCCCATTACAGGCACTTATCTACGTATGGCAAGATTTGTGATTACGTTGTTTACCTACTTTATAACACCGACCTTTTTGCTTTTAATGAATCACTTGGATTGGGTACCGGAAAGCTTTTCGTTTATTATGTTGAAGGAGGAGCCCTATATTCCGCTGATATGGCAGTTTTTGATATTGGAACTTGCGATAGACGGTTTAAAACTTGCCGCAGTGAACACGCCAAACATGCTGAGCACCCCGTTAAGCGTTATGGCAGCACTGGTATTGGGAGAGTTTTCGGTGAACAGTGGCTGGTTTTCGTCTGAGGTCATGCTGTATATGGCTTTTGTGGCCATTGCAAATTATACGCAGCAAAATTATGAATTGGGTTATGCATTGAAGTTTTTGCGTATTATCAATCTCCTTTTGACACAGTGGTTTGGGCTATGGGGGTATATCGCAGGAATTTTGATGGCAGTATTGGCAGTATGTTCTAACAGGACTGTTTCCGAGAAAAGTTATATTTATCCGCTGATTCCCTTCGACGGAAAAGCTTTGAAAAACAGGTTGATTCGAAAAAGATTGCCGGGAGCAATAAGAGAAACGGTAAAAAAATAAACTGTTTGTAATGATGTAAGGAAAATGTTATAATGTACGCGGGCAGAAAACCAAGCGACGCTGAAGGCGGCATTTGGTTTTCGCCGCGATAACGAACGAACATTTGCGAAGCAAATTCATCATAGGAGGTAAATAATGTTCAAACTTGTAACCGACAATACTGCAGATCTTCCCTTGGAATATTTAAAGGAACACAAGGTGGATTATATGGTACTGAGCTATATTCTTGACGGAGTTGCTTACGGAAAAGAAAAAGAGCTGGATTGGAAGGAATTTTACAATATGATGCGTGAGGGCAAAATGCCTACAACCTCTCAGGTCAATCCGGATGAAGCAAAGAGATTTTTTGAGGAATGTATCAAGGAAAACAAAGAGATACTGTATCTTGCATTTTCTTCGGGGTTAAGCGGTACCTATAACAGCGGACGGATTGCTGCTGAGGAAGTAATGGAAGAGCATCCCGATGTAAAAATCATTGTGATAGACAGTCGTTGCGCATCCTTGGGAGAGGGTCTGCTTGTACATAAGGCAATCCAAATGAGAGATGCGGGAAAAACCATGGAAGAAACAGCACAGTGGATTCAGGAACATATTAACAATCTTGTCCATGTGTTTACCGTTGATGATTTGTTCCATCTTTACCGCGGAGGACGGGTCAGCAAAACTGCTGCAGTCTTTGGCACACTGGCTTCCATCAAACCCAAGCTTCATGTTGACGACGAAGGACATTTGATTGTCATCGGTAAAGTAAGAGGAAGAAAGAAATCTCTGAATGCACTGGTGGATTACATGGAAGAAAAAATGGGTTCCTGGGAACAGGAGAACAAAGAGGATTATATTTTCATCAGCCACGGCGATGCGTTGGAGGATGCGGAGTATGTTCGCGATCAGATTAAAGAGCGGTTCGGTATGGAACATTTCCTGATTAACAATATCGGGCCTACCATTGGAGCTCATGCAGGCCCGGGCACCATCGCATTGTTTTTCATGGGCGAATCCAGATAAA
>JALEIR010000043.1 GCA_022769665.1 Lachnospiraceae bacterium
GAATGAATTTAATCACTTTTTCTTATACATGGCCGGAAGTAAGGGAAGGAGATTATTTCATTACATTGGGAATTGGTGAAGGAAATGAGGTGCTAAATCAGGTAGAACAGTGTTGGATTAATAATGCGATACATATCATAGAGACAACACATGGAAAAACAATATTTGGAATTTTTAATCATGAGATGGAACAGTTTAGTGTGAAAAAAATAAATTAAAGATATGATCTCTCGGAATTCTGATTGATCATGCCAGCGAAATTCTGTCATTGAACTTTGACAAGTAAATATTATTCGGAATAGAAAAAATGGGTACATAAAATAGACATAGGACTGTTGCTATGCCAAATAATGAGGTATGATGTCTGTAAGATTATGCTACGTTCAAAATAAACTTTCTTAGGGTGGATTCAAACGGCAAATCCCATGCATCCAGATGCTGTAACATCAGGATGTGATAGAGGCGGCAGTACCACATCTTAGTAGAGAGGTGTCTGCCACTTTCGAATTTGAAGTCTATTTTCTCACGCTTGCTTGAGCGTTCAGCAGAAGTTCTTGCATTGTACTCACTTTTCCACTGCTCGCTGTCACGCGGAGGGATATTTATAAGACGCGGATTGTCTTTCATTGCAAGATGGACAGTTCTTCCATATTTTGAATCAGAGCATGGGGATTCACAGGAGCACCTGTGTTTTCTGCTGGCAAGAGGACACCGGAATTTTATCCGTGCTTTTGAAATTTCAACGCCATCATGATTCATTTTCCTTCCCTCTTTACAGACAGGAATGCCATCCTCACCGATGGTAAAGTCATCTTTGTATTTTTCTTTGATGCCTCGCTTTTCATTTAAATCAATAAATGGAGTGATTCCATTCCGTCTGCAATACTGGTAATAAGGCATTGCATCATGAGCAGAATCAAGAAGAAGTTTTTCTACATGAAAATCTGGAAGAAAGCTCCTCATACGAAAAAAGGCATTAAGGAATCCATGTGAATCATGCATGGAAGCAGGATGAAGTAGTGGAAAAACAGGAAGGTCACTTTCTGAATCAGAGGCAACCAGCATGTAAAGATCATATCCATGATAAAAACATCTTCTGGAGGAATCCCATCCTACATCACAGTCCGGCTGGGAAAAATAGCGTTCACAGTCGCAGTCATGGATGCCTTTTGAGGCACAGTCACAAATGTGGTGCTTTCTTTCTCTGGCAGAAGTAACAACAGGTGTCCCGTCACCGGCAATGGAAAGATGAGTATTATTAATAAGCCCCTTTTCAAGAGATTTGCGAAGGAACTCTTTTGTATAGAGGTCAAACAGTGAAGCGTAGGGTTGTTCATCAATGGAAAAAGATTGTTTTTCAAGGTTTTTAAATAATTGATCAACCGTTACTTTTCCAGTAGGCTGTGCTTTATAACCTTTTTTCTTAGGCTTTTTCACGGGAATTTTAGTTTGTGAAGATGGGGATTAAGATTCTTATTTTCAGAATCCCAAAGCCTGGAAAAGAAATCGTAAAAGGTGCCAACACCAGGTGCATCACCAACTTCAAAGCCGCTGACAATAGCATACAAAGGATTAATTTTAAGCTGTGCAGCCTATTCAGTTACAGAAGTAACTTTAAAATCAATGGAAAGCAGGTAGGAACGCTGCATACAGGAAGGATTTCTGGGAGCAGGTCCATACTTGGAATATTTGCGAAGATTTTCAACAACAAAGTTTTGGTAGTCGGAATGACTGCCGCAGTTAACAGGTAACAAAAAATCGCCTCCAATCAAAAAACTTACCGGCTGTGCCGGAACAATATGCTTCTTGATTAAATAGGCGCGAAGCGCCACATTTTTGGAGACATATGTCAAGTGTTTTTGGTGAAAAAAGTGGGGGATTTTAATAAAAATGGAATCTGAAAGCCTTATATTTACTGGCTTAGAGATTCCGAGAGATTATAGATTATAAACGGAGGAAGAATATAAAAATGAGAGAATGGACGTACGAAAATCCACAGTTTGAATGTGATAAGATAAACGGAGATTTGTTACTATACTCTCCTTGGTCAGGACATCGAAATTTTATTTATGATTTTATTGCCTATTATAGACCAAATCAAGTAGTTGAATTAGGAA
>JALEIR010000056.1 GCA_022769665.1 Lachnospiraceae bacterium
AGAATACGATATTCTATCGGTGTCAGCTTCACCGGCTCATCATCCACCGTAACCTGCTTCGTCTCGTCATTCATCACAAGTCCTCCGACCTGGTATACAGCCTTATTGTCCGCACTCATACTGCCCAGGGATGTATAGCGCCGTAGGTTTGACTTGACCCTCGCTGCGAGTTCCAACGGATTAAAAGGTTTTGTAATATAATCATCCGCACCGATATTCAATCCCAGTATTTTGTCCGTATCCTCGGATTTTGCAGAAAGCATAATTATGGGAATACTGCTGTATTCTCTTATCTTTAATGTTGCACGGATTCCGTCCAGCCGCGGCATCATGACATCCATAATCAAAAGATGAATATCTTCCTTTTTCAGCATCTCAATTGCCTGTTCTCCGTCATATGCCTTGAAAATCCGATAGCCGTCCTGGCTCAGATAAATTTCTATTGCATCCACAATTTCCTTATCATCATCACAAACCAATATATTTGCCATCTTTCACTTAACCCCTGTTTCCCGCCATACGGCATATTTTACCTTTTCATTCAAACAAACCTTTTTTAAGTGTTCCATATGAATTTTCTGAAGATTTCCTTAAATATACAACATTTCCAGAAAAGCCGCAAGATTACCTCTTCGGCCCTTGCTGGCTCTGTGAGAAAACAAATACTCACTGTTGCAGCAGGTGCAGATATCCGACACGGAAATTCTTTCCTCTTTTACGCCTGCCTTACACAAAATCTGCCTGTTAGCCTCCTGCAGATTCAACTGATATTTCCCTTGTGCCTTCCCCCGGAATACGGTTCCCGGAAAGCGTTTGAATTGTACGGCAACATCTTCGCTTACCTCATAACAATCCACACATATGGAAGGCCCAATTGCTGTATATAAATCCTCCGGCTCCGTTCCGTAAGCTTCCTGCATTGCCCGCACCATACAGGCTCCCATTTCTGCCGCTGGTCCCCGCCAGCCCGAGTGTGCCAAACCGATTGCCCTGTGAACAGGATCTACAAAATAAAGCGGCACACAATCCGCAAAATAAGTAACCAGAACAATTCCCGGTTCATTGCAGATAAGCCCATCTATATTCTCATAATCCCTGGGGGTTGTGATTCCTTTTCCCCTGTCTGCGGAAGTTACTTTCCGTATATTTGTGGTATGAGTCTGATGTGCAGCCACCATGTCCTCCGGTTTACATTCCAAAACCTCTGCAATACGTCTGTAATTTTCCATGACATTTTCCGGTTCGTCTCCTCTGGTAAAACTCAGACTCATGGAGGAAAACTCTCCCCTGCTGACACCTCCCAGCCTTGTGGTAAAAAGATGCTTTACCATTCCTGTCTCCTCCAGGGTAGGAAATGTCAGATATTCCAAAACATCCCCCTGCTCTCCAAGTCTTATACGGTTTTGTATGACTACCGGACCGTCCGCTCGCTTTATACGCTTTATTTGTACCAAACAGTAACCTGCCTTTCTGTTAATATACTTCTTTTCTGCTTTTCCGGTCATCCCCTGACATAAATGTGCGGAAAAGCATTTTTCAGCCATTCCACCTTATCCTCCTGAACCGCTACCACATCATACCGTACAGCCGTATTATCCCCCAGCTTATGAATATATCTGTAGTAATCCGCGACCTTGCATATCTGTTTCTGCTTTCGGTAATCCACCGCTTCCACGGCATACCCTTTTTCTTTTCCGCTCCTGTATTTTACCTCTGCGAACACAAGATATCCTTCATGATATCCGATGATATCAATCTCACCCTGTCTGTTCCGGTAATTCCGTTCCTTAATTATCATTCCCCGAGTTTCCAGATATTCCGCTGCCCGCTGTTCCCAAACAGCTCCCGTTTCTCTCTTATTCGTATTGGTATCCCCTTTACATTTTCTTTTTCAGTTTATCCATGGAATCAACAAATATTAGGATTTCTGCCACAACTTCATACAGCTCCGGCGGAATCATCTCTCCGATTTCCAGCCTGGAAAGTGTATCTGCCAGCTTGTCATCTCTGTGAACCGGCACATTGCTTTCTTTTGCTTTTTCAATAATTTTTTCCGCCAACAGTCCTCGTCCGCTGGCCACTACCTTAGGTGCGTCTTCCTCCGGATTGTATTCCAGTGCAATTGCCTGCTTTATCTTCTTATCCTGATTTTCATTCATTTCTAAATTATTTCCCTCAATGTGATTTTTCAATCTGCTCCCGTCACGTTCTTACGTCAAATGCATATTGGGACAGCATAACACCTCTGTCCTGCCCCAGAAGCGGGCCAAGACCGCCTGAATTTTCTCTTCCCCCTGCATTTCCCACATTCACGGTATAACTGCAATCATAGCCGCGCTTTTGCAGTCTTTCCGTCAGCAGGTCCATATGTGCTTCCATAAAGTTTAAAATTTCTTCGTCTGCCACACTGAACTTTGTACTGACCTTTTCATTTTGAAGTGTCACATAAACATCCAGGGGACCCAGATTTTCCATATCCAAATGCAACAGGGCACTGACCTTGCCGTCACTTTCAGCGAGGCTTCGTTTATTGGTATAGACATATAAATCACCGTGAGTACTTGTTTCCCGTAATCGAAGCGGTAGCTGGACATAAGTATACATTTGATTAATCTGATTCAGAAAATCCACATTTTTTGATACGTTTGTAACGGCTCTGTAGGCAGAAGTTTCCTGTTGCCCCGCAGATTCCAAAGCTCTTGTAAGACCTTTCAGCTGCCGGTCCAATCTTCGGTACAGGTTCTCTACTTTTTCCTGTTGCGCCACTTCTTCCGGCTGCAGTGTCCAGAGACTTATCAGCCGGTCTGTCAGTACCGAACGGAATTCCTTCCCTCCAAAGATATTTTGAAGTATCAAAGCTCCGTCCCGAGTTTTTACTGATGCACCCAACAGTTTCTGTGCCATATCAAAAAATTCTGTTTTCGACATTTCACCCTGTTCCAGCCTCTGAATCTGTGCCGTAAGGATTTCCTCGTCCTGTGTTGGCAGTTGTAGACGGTTCAAAGCCTGAGACAGTCCGTCGGTCAATGCGCTCCTCGTTTCCGGGGAAAGTATCAAAATTTCGGTTTCCGTCTTATCGTAAGGTATTCTGACTGTTTCAGTACCTGATAACAATTCATCAGTCACAGCATCAGGCGCAGCATTTTGCGTTTGAACGGACATAGCCTCTGTACTTTCGCCCTCAACCTCTGCCGTAGTCTCAGGCAAAAAGGCATCTCCTTCTGCAGCCATACGGAAAAGCTGTCTGTACAGGTTCTCCGCATTCTCTATATCCCCTTTTTCAAGCATACTGTTTACTGCAACAGGCAAATTATCCAGTATATCGTTCAATCCTGTAATCAGCTGATAATTCAGGTTCCTATAGGAAGCCATTTGCTGCATATTCTCCTGATTCACCGGCATTTCAAGCTTATGCAGCCCCACCACATCCGTCACTTCCCCTTCGGGAAAACTGTTGATTTCTCTGTACACCTGTTGTAAAAAGCTTCTGTTTACGGGAAGTCCCCCTTCCATCAGCTGTTTTGTCATGTCTACAGAGGTATCATTGACCGGAAGTCCTGCCATATCAAGAGCCTTCAATATATTTACGTCGGAAGCAACATTGGTAAACAGGGGGCTGAGCGAAAGGGTACTTCCGTTGTTTTTTACCTCAAAAGTAACACTTTGACCCTGCTCCAAATGAATGCTTTGATCCACCCGCGCATTCAAAATAAGGTCTTCCGACAGTCTGAGTTGTATTTCGCCGCCTTCACGTGACAAAATTTCGCCCCGTATCGTCTGTCCCGGTATCAGTGAACGAATCTGTCTGTTGATATCGGCCACGTTTCGTGCTGACTGCGTCTGAGCGGTATGTACGGTTTCTTCCGTATTCAGGCTTCCCGTAAACAACTGTGACAGTTTCATTCCTGCATCCTTTCCTGCTAAATATTAGGCAAAAAATTCTTAATAAAGCTTCGTCTGTGTATGGGAGTCGGTCCGTATTTCTTCAATGCCTCAATATGGGCAGCACTTCCATATCCCTTATTTCCCGCAAAATCGTATTGGGGAAATACCTTATCGTATTCCACCATCAGCCTGTCTCTCGTCACCTTGGCAATAATACTGGCTGCACCGATGGTAATACTCTTTGCATCCCCCTTGATAATCGGCACCTGTCTGATATTTACTCCGGGAATCGTCACCGCATCATTCAAAAGAATCTGTGGTGCGGGATTCAGCTTTCCGATTGCCTCCCGCATTGCTTCATAAGTTGCCTGAAGAATATTGATCTCATCGATTCTTTCCGGTGTTGCGTACCCGACTGCACAGGCCACCGCCTTGTCCATAATAATGTCATATAATTCTTCTCTCTTTTTTTCGGACAATTGTTTGGAATCATTAACATATAAAATACGGCAATCTCTGGGCAATATCACAGCTCCGGCAACAACAGGTCCGGCCAGGGGACCTCTTCCCACTTCATCAATACCGCAAATATATTCAAATTCCCGATACTGCTCCTCATATACCCGAAGCTTCTCGATTCTCTGTTTTTCTTTCTCCAGTGCAAGGAGCTTTTTTTCTGCCGATTCCAGCAGTTTCTTCACACCTCCCCGCTCATCCTCCCGATACTCCTCAATAAGTTCAGGCAGCTCTTCTGCAGAAGCTGCCTGAAATCTTTCTTTTATCTCTCCGATGCTCTTCATTCGTCTCTCTCCTACTGATGCTTCAATATACCAAACTTGGAAAAGGGCCATATTCTCACCCATGCACGCCCGATAATCTCATCGCGGTGAATATTACCCACAATCTCTGTCCTGCTGTCAGTACTGTTATTTCGGTTGTCTCCCATAACAAAATATTCATCTTCTCCAAGTGTAATAGGTTCTGCCGCCAGTCCGATATTTTCCGGCTTAATGATTTCTCTGCCGTAACTCTCCTGAAGCTTTTCACCGTTGATATAGATATTTCCCTGTTCGTCAATCTGAACTGTTTCTCCCGGCAGTCCGATAATTCTTTTGATATAGTAGGTATTCTCCTTATATCTGAAAGGGAATACAATTATGTCAAAGCGCTGAGGATCTCTGAAACGGTATGATATCTTATCCACAATCAGATTGTCACCGTCAGATAAAGTACTCTCCATAGATGCACCTTCCACTTCTGTCCTTTGCCCCACAAAATGAATGACCGCCCATGTCAGGCACAGCACTGCCAAAAGATATAACAATGTGCTGATCATTTCTTTCATAACTTTATTCATGGTTTTCTCTCCTGTCCACTATGGTCTTTCCAACGTCATACGGCCCAGCCGTCCGCTTCTGAAATCATCCGTAACAATATCAGCTGCTTTTTTCAAATCAAGATTGTCTCCCTTAATATAACAACCCCTGCTTCTTGCTATGGCTTCCAGCATTTCCGGCATGGAATCCTTCCAGTCTGTACCGTAACGTTCCTTTATCTTATCAGGATACAGCTCCTTCAGGCATTGTAACAAATCACAGGCCAGTTCCTCCATGATAATCACTTCGTCATTCATCGAACCGATAAACGCCAGCCTCATTCCCACCTGTTGATCTTCAAATTTCGGCCAGAGAATTCCCGGCGTATCCAGCAGTTCCAGACTCTTGTTCAGGCGAATCCACTGTTTCCCTTTTGTGACTCCGGGTTTATTGCCTGTTTTGGCACAGGCTTTTCCCGCAAAAGAATTGATAAAGGTTGATTTACCAACATTTGGAATTCCGACAACCATGGCTCTCACAGGTCTGTTTACAATTCCACGTCTTTTGTCGCGCTCAATCTTTTCCCTGCACGCCTCCTGAACAAGTCCGTTGATTCCTTTGATTCCCGCACCGCTTTTTGAGTTTATTTCCAAGACATGTGCTCCCTGCGCTTCAAAGTATTCTGTCCAGCTCTTATTATAGACAGGGTCAGCCAAATCCGATTTATTCAGCAGAATAATTCTGGATTTATTCTTGCCAAGCTCATCAATATCAGGATTGCGGCTGCTCAGCGGTACTCTTGCATCCACCAGTTCAATAATCAGGTCAATCAGTTTTATATTGTCCTGCATCATACGCTTTGCTTTTGTCATATGACCGGGATACCATTGATAGTTCATGTTTTACTTAACAAAGCCCATACCTTTTTCCTTACACTTGGTACGGAACCACGCCTTTCCTATAATATCACTGTCTTTTACGGGACCGATGTTTGCAGAACGGCTGTCTTCACTGTTCCCGGGATTATCCCCCACGCAAAAATACTCTCCGTTCTCCAATGTCAAATCATTGGCTGCTATGCCGGGATCCGCAATATATTCCGTTACCCACTCACTCTCGATTCCGTTTACATAAAGTGTACCGTCACGAATTATCAGATGATCTCCCGGCGTGGCCACAACCCGCTTAACGTAATAATGCGCGTTCTCATTTCCGCTTGGCAAAAACACCACAACATCGCCCTTTTTCGGTGACGACAGTACGTATAGAAAACGATTCACAAAAATTTTCTGACCGTTATACAATGTCGGCTCCATGGATACTCCGACAACACCGGTAGTCATTCCGAAAAAGAAGTTCACAACCGCAGCAATAAAAACGGCTGCCAGTATACCAAACACCCAGCTGAATATCTCCCGAATCAATGCGGAACTTATTTTTTTTCTTCTTTTGTAAAAACTTAAGCCCTTGCTTCTTCTCGCCATAACCGTTTCCCACCTGATATACTGTAACATTATAGCACATTTACAGATATAAGAAAAGGACAACTACATAAGTAATTGTCCCATTTCTCGTCCCTATTATTTCACGAGCTCTTTTACCTTTGCCTTCTTACCGATACGGTCTCTCAGGTAGTTCAGCTTAGCACGTCTAACCTTACCTTTTCTTACAACTTCTACCTTCTCAACGTTAGGAGAATGTACAGGCCAGGTCTTCTCAACACCGATACCGCCGGAAATCTTTCTTACGGTGAATGTCTCTCTGTTGCTGCCGCCCTGTCTCTTCAGGACAACGCCTTCAAACACCTGGATTCTCTCGCGGTTACCCTCTTTGATTTTGCCGTAAACCTTAACGGTATCGCCAACTTCAAACTCATCAACGGATGCCTTCAACTGTGCTTCTTCAATTTCTTTGATAATATCACTCATAACGAGCCTCCTTCATAAAATGGATGTTCTTAATACATTTCCTGTAACAGAGGACCATCTTCGTTGTCACAACATTCAGATTTTAACATACAGGTGCGCAAAATGCAAGTCTTTTTTTCAGGCTAATGGGTTTTCCCGCTTAGCCAGTAAATACTTTGGGATGCTTTGTAAAATCTCAGCTTATCCTGCAGTTTTTCAGAAGCGGTATTGTCTGTCAGAACATGACCATAGGGTGTCCATCCCTTTTCCAAACAACGGTTGATACAGAAAGCCTCCAGAGATTCGGCGATTCCCTGTCTGCGATACTCCTCCTCCACATAGAGTAGCCCCATACTTCCCTCATTGTGAAGCCCGATAAAGCCAATCTGTCTGTCGCCGTCAAAAGCTCCGTATATCTCTCCCGCCAAAATCCGCTCCCTGATATATTCTTCCGTATCATGCTTGTAACGGCTGCTGACATAGGGAACATCTTCTGTCGTAAGGCTGCGTATTGCCTTATATCTTACAGGTAATGACTCCTTCGCTGTATACAAATACTGGTTGCATTCTCCCCAAAGGCCATACCCTGCAGTTACCAGCACTTCCTTCACAAATTCCTGATTTACAATTATCCACTTTGCCTCAGGTAACCGCTCAGAAAGTTTTGTTGCTGTTTCCGTTTTCTCCGCCTTCAGCATGCAGGTGGAAGCCTCTCTGTCAAAAATAATCAGATTATTTCCGTCCCGATAAAGGATTTCACCTTTTCCCCTGGAAAGGCTCTCCATCATGTGAATATTGTTGCGTTTATCCTTGGAAAGCTGTTTTATCAGGTGTTGCTTCTCCCGGTATTTTTCATACAAGTCCGGGCGGAATCTCAATGTACGTGTCTCGGACTGTTCCAGCCTCCACTTCATTATTTTGGCATGATTTCCGGACAAAAGCACCTCCGGAACCCTTTTTTCGTGCCAGCTTTCCGGTCTGGAGTATTGAGGATATTCTAACAAATCGTTGTGAAAGCTCTCCTCCTCCGCTGAGGTATCGTTTCCAAGTACTCCGGGGACCAGTCTTGCCACTGCATCAATCATCACCATCGCCGGAAGTTCGCCACCGGTCAGCACATAATCACCGATTGATACAAAATCCGTTACAACTTCCTCCAACACCCGCTCATCAATTCCTTCATAATGGCCGCAGAGAAAAATCAACTCTTCCTCCTTTGCCAGTTCCTTAGCCAGATTTTGCGTAAAAGGTGTACCCTGGGGAGTCAAATAGATGGTTCGAATCTTCTTCCCGCCGCTTGCAGCCTTCCATGCATCATAAACAGGCTGCGCCTGCATTAACATGCCCGCACCGCCTCCGTAAGTATAGTCATCCACCTTCCCATGTTTATCCAAGGTATAATCTCTGATATTCACGGCATCCAGTGAAATAATTTTCTTCTCAACCGCCCTGCCGATAATGCTTGGAGCAAGCCCCTGCAATATCATCTCAGGGAATAAAGTCAATACATGAAGCTTCATGATTCCCCGTCCAGCAATCCTTCCAAAATATGAATTTTCATAAATCCCGCTTCCACATTCACCTCAAGTACACACTGTTTGATAGCCGGTAACAGAAGTTCTCTGCCGTCATTTAAGTCAATGATATAGACATCATTTGCCCCGGTCTCCATGACATCTCGCAGCACTCCTATTTCAGTACCGTCCTCATCCTGCACCTTTAAGCCAATCAAATCAGCCACAAAATACTCGTCTCTGTTTAGTCTGACAGCATTTTTTCTTGTCACATAAAGAGAAGCTTTGCGGTACTTCTCCACATCGTCAATGTGATCGATTCCTTTGAATTTCAAAATCACAAACTGTTTAAAGAATTTTGCGCTCTCCACCTCAAGGTCAATACGCTCTTTTCCCGTATCCAAAATAACCTCTTTCAAACGCTTAAAGCGCTTCACGTCGTCTGTTGTGGGAAATACCTTTACCTCCCCCTTCAATCCGTGGGTAGAAGTGATAAGTCCTACCTGAAAAAAATCTTCCATTTCTATCACCATACTTTTCCGCATGAGCCGTTTCATGTATGACAGACTCAGATGCATCGGAAAGAATAGGGAGGGACACGCCAATGCCTGTTCCTCCCTGTTTTTCAGTAACCGTAAAATGCCTCAAACAGCACTCCGCACACGAAATATGTGTGTTATACAATCTCAACATCCACTCTTTTGTTATCTTTGGATGATGCAGCCTTCACAACAGCGCGAATTGCTTTTGCAATTCTGCCCTGCTTGCCGATAACTTTACCCATATCGGATGCAGCTACATGAAGTTCGATGACTGTATTTCTGCCTTCTGTTTTCTCTGTTACGACAACCTCATCCGGATTGTCTACAAGCGCTTTCGCAACTACTTCAACTAGTTCCTTCATAAGCCACCTCCAAAGAATCAAAATTTATTTCTCGATGCCAGCTGCCTTGAAGAGTTTTCCAACCTGCTCGGTAGGCTGAGCGCCGTTTGCCAGCCACTTCTTTGCCAGCTCTTCGTTAATCTTGAAGGTGCTGGGATCTGTGCTGGGATCGTAAGTTCCGATCTCCTCAATAAATCTTCCGTCTCTGGGGGAACGAGAATCAGCTACAATGATTCTATAAAAAGGAGCCTTCTTCTGTCCCATTCTTCTCAATCTGATTTTTACTGCCATTGTTTTTTCCTCCATAAAATGCTTTTAATAGTTTCTTTTATATGAAATGCCTGCTTTGGTTACAGTCACATTCATCAAGTTTAAAAGGGAAATCCACCCTTCATTCCCGGGAATCCGCCGAACATTCCCCGACCATGCTTCTTCCCGCCGCCAAACTGTTTCATCATCTTCTGTGTCTGCTCGAACTGTTTGATAAAACGGTTTACCACAGCGACATCAACGCCTGCACCCTTAGCAATACGGTGCTTTCTCTGAGGATTTAAAAGCTTGGGATTCCGGCGTTCCTCCTTCGTCATGGAAAGGACAATCGCCTCCGTCTGCTTTAACTGCTTTTCATCCACCATGGAATCCAAGTCTGCACCCTTCATTCCCATTCCGGGCAGCATACTCAGGATACTTGACAAACCGCCCATATTGCGCATCTGCTTCATGCTTTCCAGATAATCCTCAAAATCGAACTTACCTTTCTTCATTCTGCCGGCCATCTCGCGGCTCTTGTCTTCATCAATATCAATACTTTCCTGAGCTTTCTCAATAAAGGTCAGCACATCTCCCATGCCCAGGATTCTGTTTGCCATACGGTCCGGATAAAACTGCTCCATATCGGAGAGCTTTTCTCCCATGCCCACATAGAGAATAGGCTTTCCGGTGACGGCCTTGATGGAAAGTGCCGCACCGCCCCGGGTATCTCCATCCATCTTTGTCAGGATTACCCCGTCAATTCCTATCTTCTCGTCGAACTCCTTCGCCACATTCACGGCATCTTGTCCGGTCATGGCATCTACCACCAAAAGTGTCTGGTGTACGGAAATACTGTTCTTGATTTCCTGAAGCTCCGCCATCATATCCTCATCAATGTGAAGACGTCCCGCCGTATCCAGAATAACCACATTGTGACCATTCTTTTCAGCATAGGCTATGGCCTCTCTTGCGATCTCCACAGGCTTATGGTCCGTACCCATGGAAAACACGTCAACTTCCTGCTTCTTTCCGTTTATCTGTAACTGTTCGATAGCTGCCGGTCTGTAAATATCGCAGGCTGCCAGCAGAGTTTTCTTCCCTTTTGTTTTAAGCTTTCCTGCCAGTTTTGCAGTTGCCGTGGTTTTACCGGCACCCTGAAGGCCTGCCATCATAATTACGGTAATCGCTTTACCGGGCTGCATGGTAATCTCGGTGGTCTCACTGCCCATAAGGGCAATCATTTCTTCGTTTACAATCTTAATGACCATCTGTCCGGGGTTTAAACCGTTCATTACGTCCTGACCGATTGCGCGCTCCTCAACGGACTTGACGAACTGCTTTACCACCTTAAAGTTTACATCTGCTTCCAGCAGCGCCATTTTAACTTCCTTAAGCGCAGCCTTTACATCCTCTTCTGTCAGGCGTCCCTTACTCCGCAGGTTCTTAAATACATTTTGCAGTTTTTCCGTTAAGCTCTCAAATGCCACCTGTGATTCCCTCTGCTCAAATTCTATATCTTTAATCTTGCATATCCTGCCGCTCAATCAGCACGCTTTATACACAATATTGATACTTACAACTCCTTCAGCAGTTCCCCGCACAATACATCAATGCGCTGTAATCTGCTTTTTTCATCCGCGCCCTTCATCGGCACTTTTCCGCCGGCAAGGCTTTGGATTTCTTTTATAGTGTCCTTTGCTTTCGCAAAGCGTTCCACCAGATGCAGCTTACTCTCATAATCCTGAAGTATCTTGTCACACCTTTTAATCAAATCGTGTACGCCCTGCCTGCTGATTCCCTGCTCCTCAGCAATCTCGCTGAGAGAAAGGTCATTATAAACCGCATCCTCGTACACTCTGCGCTGATGCTCCGTCAGCAGTTCCCCGTAAAAATCAAACAACATTGTCTGTTCATAAAGCTTATCCATTTTACTCAAAGACCTCTGCACACACTTTATCAGCCTTGTGTATCTTACTACACGAGGATGCAGGTGTCAAGTATTTTTTCTTGACACTTATAATCTTTCGCTAAATATACTCTTGTAGCCTTCCCCGAAAATTTCCGTTGCGCCGGTAACAATCAGAAAAGAAGCCGGGTCCTCCTCTCTAACAATTTCCTCTGCCTTGGGGGACAACTGTTTTTTGATAACGCACATAATCACGTTTTTGCTCTTCCCGCTGTATGCTCCGCTTCCGGAAATGTGGGTCGCTCCGATATCCAAATCCTCCAGCAGTCTTTTTGTAATTGCTTCATATTTATCACTGATAATAAACATCAGTTTTGCTCCGTCACGTCCGTACAGGACAACATCCAGCAAAACAGAATTGATGACAACCACCACTCCCGCATACAGCGCCACATCAATATCCTTGAAGGCAAATGCCGACAGAGTAACAATCACCGCATCCGTAACCAAAAACAGGGAACCGGTCTTCAGATGAGGAAATTTCAACCGAAGAAGTTTTATTATGATATCTGTTCCGCCGGTGGTTGCTCCCGCTTTAAATACCAGTCCCAGGCCCACCGCCATCAGGGAACCGCCAACCAATGCCGCCAAAAAAGGGTCTGTTGTAACAGCTCCAATCGGTGCCAGAAGGTTGACAAACAGGGAAGTCATGGCCGTACAGTACATGGTAGACAAAATAAAACGTAGTCCAAACTTCCAGGTCCCGATAGCCAAAATCGGAATATTAATAATTAACAACCATGTACCGGTAGCCAATCCCGTAAGGCGGTTCAAAATAATTGCAATACCCGTAACACCGCCGGGTGCCAGAGAGTTCGGGTCCAGAAAGAAGCTGACCGAAACCGAATATAATAATGATGCAAAAGTAATCATCACATAGTCCAAAACACGTCGCTTAACCGATTTCCTTTCCTCATATCGAATTTCATTTTGCTGTTCCTTCGTCATCGTCATACTGCTTTCCTCTTTTCTTTCCGATCAAATCCGAACATAAAGCCAAAAATCCGCATACTATATAATATGCGGATTTTATCGGTGAAACATTTCACTTCTTTTCAATTTTTTTACTTTATATCACTGCCGCAACCTGTCTGGGCTGATAGCCTTCCTTTTCCAAGGCCTCCATAATCCGATGCTTATGCTCGGTTCCGAAGGCTTCCAACGTTATCTTCAGCTCAACCGCTGCATTTCTGTTGATGGAGACAAACTGGTTATGCTCCAGCTTGATTACATTTCCGTTGACTCCCGCAATAATTCCGGATACCCTGCATAGTTCGCCGGGCTTGTCGGGAAGAAGTACAGAAACCGTAAAGATTCTGTCTCTCAAAATCAATCCCTGCTGTACCACGGAGGACATGGTAATCACATCCATGTTGCCGCCGCTTAAAATAGAAACAATCTTTTTGTCCTTTACATCAAGGTGCTTTAAGGCAGCCACCGTCAGCAGTCCGGAATTCTCCACCACCATCTTATGATTCTCCACCATATCCAGGAAAGCAACCACAAGTTCCTTGTCCTCCACGGTGATAACATCATCCAGATTTGCCTTTATGTAAGGGAAAAGCTTCCCTCCGGGTGTCTTTACAGCCGTGCCGTCTGCAATGGTATTCACCTTGGGCAGTGTTACGACCTTGTCTGCTGCAAGAGATGCCTGCATACAGTTTGCTCCCGCAGGCTCCACTCCGATTACCTTAATCTTGGGGTTCAAAAGCTTTGCCAACGTAGAGACACCGGTTGCAAGTCCGCCCCCGCCGATAGGAACCAGAATATAGTCTACCAAGGGAAGTTCTTTTACAATTTCCATTGCAATGGTTCCCTGTCCTGTTGCAACCGCCAAATCATCAAAGGGGTGAATAAAGGTATAACCGTGTTCCTCCGCCAATTCGTAAGCTTTTGCACAGGCCTCATCGTACACATCACCGAACAAAACCACCTCTGCTCCGTAGCTCTTGGTCCGGTTTACCTTGATCAGAGGAGTGGTAGTCGGCATGACAATGGTCGCTTTTGCACCGTAGCACTTTGCCGCATAGGCAACTCCCTGTGCGTGATTGCCCGCAGAAGCAGTAATTAATCCCTTGGCTCTCTCCTCTTCGGAAAGGGTGCTCATCTTATAATAAGCTCCACGTACTTTATACGCTCCCGTAAACTGCATATTTTCAGGCTTTAAGTAAACCTTATTTCCGGTTTGTGCGCTGAAATAATCGCTGAAAACCAGCTTTGTCTCAAGCGTAACTCTCTTGACAATCTCTGATGCTTCCTCAAATTTTTCCAGTGTCAACATCTTTTCTTCCATAAATCAGCACCTCTCTCATGCTTCCTCTTCATCCATTCTTATATCAAACAGGGCATTAACAAAGTCATCCGAATCAAATTTTTGCAAATCGTCAATGGTCTCACCGACACCGATATATTTCACGGGGACTTTCAACTCTGACTGGATTGCAACGGCAATACCACCCTTTGCCGTACCGTCCATCTTTGTCAAAATAATACCGGTCAAATCCGCAACATCTCCGAATTCCCTTGCCTGTACCAACGCATTCTGACCTGTGGTACCGTCCAGTACAATCAGGTTTTCCCTGTGTACATCCGGAAATTCCCTGTCAATGATTCGGTTCATCTTGCGCAGTTCTTCCATGAGATTCTTTTTATTATGAAGACGTCCTGCCGTGTCAATCAACAGCACATCCACACCTCTCGCCTTTGCCGCACTTACCGCATCATAGACTACGCTGGCCGGATCTGCGCCTTCGTTGCCTCCTACCATGGGAACGTCTGCACGTCTTGCCCATTCAGCCAGCTGTTCACCCGCGGCCGCACGAAAGGTATCTGCCGCTGCAATCAGTACTTTTTTGCCTTCCTCTTTCAACTTACCGGCAAGCTTTCCGACGGATGTGGTCTTTCCAACACCGTTGACGCCGATAACCATGATGACAGACTGCTTTTTTTCAAAATCATAAGCGGTTTCGTCAACCCGCATCTGCTCCTTGATTCCGTCAATCAAAAGCTGTTTACATTCCGACGGCTCCTTGATGTGATTCTCCTTCACCTGACTTTTCAAACGTTCAATGATTTCCGTTGTCGCCTTCACACCGATATCACCCATAATCAGAATCTCTTCCAATTCCTCATAGAAATCCTCATCAATCGCCGAAAAGCCGTTGAACACAGAATCTATTCCCCGGACAATTGTTTCTCTTGTCTTGGTCAGACCTTCCTTCAGTCTGGCGAAAAAGCCTTTCTTCTCCTCGCTCATACGCAATCCTTTCCTTCTCACAAAACAAAATTCCTAGTCCGTCAGCTCCTTATCAATCAGGTTAACGCTAACCAAAGTCGAAACACCCTTCTCCTGCATGGTGATACCGTAAAGTCGGTCAACCTGTTCCATGGTACCTCTTCTGTGTGTAATAACAATAAACTGGGTATTTTTTGTCAGCTTATGTAAGTATTTTGCAAAGCGCCCTACGTTGGAATCATCCAATGCTGCCTCAATCTCGTCCAACAAACAGAACGGTGACGGTTTCAGATTCTGAATGGCAAACAGCAAAGAAATGGCGGTCAACGCTTTCTCTCCTCCGGACAGCTGCATCATGTTCTGCAGTTTCTTTCCCGGTGGCTGTGCAATAATGCGGACACCTGCCTCCAGAATGTCCTCGTCCTCCATCAGCTCCAATGTACCTTTACCGCCTCCGAACAGTTCCTTGAAAACCTTGTCAAATTCCCGATTGATTTCAGCAAACTTTTCGGTAAACTGTTTCCTCATGGCAGTATCCAGTTCCTGAATGATTCCTTCCAGCGTCTTTTCCGCTTCCACCAAATCATCATGCTGGTTTTTCATAAAGGTATACCTTTCCATCAAGTTCTTGTAATCCTCGATGGCATTGACATTTACGTCTCCCAGCTTCTTTATCTGTTCCTTCAATGAAGAAATTTCTTTCTTCATGGAAGATAAATCCGTCATACTCTCATCCCGAATAGAGGCTGCATCGCTGAGAGTAATTTCATACTCATCCCACATATAGTTAATCTGGGATTCTATGCTTTCCTCCAGCTTTTCCTTCTGTGCGTTCAAACGGTAAACTTCCTTGTCAAGAGCAGTCATCTTTTCCGACATTTCCTCACGGCTTTGGAAGAAATTCTTCTGCTTAGCGGTAAGTTCTTCCCTGCGGCTCAGACTATCCTTCAGTTTGCTCTCGGATTCATTTTGTGCATCATAGGATGCGGCAATGGTCTTTTCTATCTCCGAAATGTTCTGCTTCTTTTGTTCAACATTTCTACGATTTTCCTCCAACGCCTCCATAATCTCGGAAAGTTCTGCTTTCGAGCGTCCGATTTCCTCGTCGATACGGTCCACATTGGCCTGCTTAAAGCCCTGTGTCTGCCGCATCTTCTCCACCTTCATCTCCCATTCGGATACCAGTGCCGACGCTTCCGTCTCCTGTTTTCTCTGTTCTTCCAGTTCCTTCTGGAACTGAGCAATCTGCTCCTGGGTATTCTTCTCCAGTGTTTCACTGTCAGCAAGCTCTCTCTGGGTAGATTCTTTTTCGTTTTTAATCTCGAAGATTTTACCCTCGATTTCCTGCTCTTCCAGCTTTAAGGATGCCTTTGTCTCCCCTTCCTCTTCCATACGTTCTCTCGCCTGACTGATATTCAGTCTTGCGGTATTCTGTTCGATGGATTTCTTTTGAATATCTGTCTTCAATGCTTCCAAATCCATACGCATCTTATTGCGCTTTGACTTGGTTTCATCAATGTCACGGTTCATCTCATCGATGGTCGCCAGAAGCTTCTTTACATTCTTCTCCAGTTCATCAATTTCCCGACGTCTTCCAAGAAGATTGCTGTTGTTTTTAAAGGCTCCGCCGCTGATGGCGCCTCCGGGTACCAGAAGTTCTCCTTCCAATGTCACCATACGGATACCGTAATCATACTTTCTTGCAATTTTTACGGCATTGTCCACATTGTCAACAACAACGATACGCCCCAGCATTGCCTTCGCAACATTGCGGTATTTGTTCTCTATATTGACAAGTTCATCGGCCATACCGATGACACCTTTTTCCGAAAGAGCTTCCGGATTCTTAAATTCCTGAGGATTTGTGATGCTGGTGAGAGGCAGAAAAGTTGCACGTCCCAGCTTATTCTCCTTCAGGAACCGAATCATCTTCTTGGCGGTCTCTTCATCATCCGTAACGATATTTTGGATATTTCCGCCCAACGCTGTCTCAATAGCTGTCTCGTACTTCTTTTCAACCTTGATAATATCAGCCACAACGCCGATGATACCGGGATTTTTCTCCTTCTGCTCCATCACCTTTTTGACACTTCCGCCGTACCCTTCATATCTCTCCGTCAGGTTGGAAAGTGCCTCCAGTTTGGATTTTTCCATATGATAAGCGCTCTGTGTCTCTCGCAGCTTACCGTCCTTCATCGTCAGAGCCTCTCTGATATCCCCCAGCTCCAGTTCCATGGCTGCTTCCTGCTCTGTCATTTTCCGCAGTTCTTCCGTCACAACCTCGAACTCTGCTTCCAGCTTTTTCAGATTTTCTTCTCTGGCAGCTTCATCTGATTTGGCACGTAAAAGGCGGGAATTCAGCTCGGCTTTTCTGATGTTTACCTGCTCCATCATGGTATCAAAGCGCCCCATCTTTGATTTGATGGTAGCTCTCTGATTCAGTTCACCGATAATGGTATTCTTGCCCGCTTCAATGGCATTATTCAGCTCTGCAATCTTGTTCTGAATCTCATCCAGCTTTGCCTTCTCTGCCTCAGCAGTAGCGACAATCTCCTGCACACGACTGTCCGTTGCACTTTTCTCTGTTAAGATTTCTTCCTTGTCCTTCTCCTTGGACGCAATTTCTTCCTCCAGTGCGGTACGGCGATTGCTCAGATGTGCTTCGCTGCCCTTTGCGGAGTTAATCTGCTCCTTTAGGACATTCATTTCACCTTCCAGCTTTCCCCGCATCAGCCCGGTATCCGTCACTGTACTTCTGGCCTGCTCGATTGCCTCTTCCAGGCTTTCTATCTCTGCCTGAATACGCTCATATTCTGCCTTGATACCTTCATATTTTTCGCTTGTCTCGGAAAGTTCTCCGCCGGCAAGATTGTACTTCTCCTCAACTTGCTTCAGTTGTTCACGTAGACGGTTATTTTCCAAAAGGAAGACATTGACATCCAACGTCTTCAATTCTTCCTTCTTACGCAGATAAACCTTCGCCACCTCAGACTGACGCTCCAGAGGACCGATCT
Organism: Lachnospiraceae bacterium; assembly: GCA_022769665.1. Classification (GTDB taxonomy): domain Bacteria; phylum Bacillota; class Clostridia; order Lachnospirales; family Lachnospiraceae; genus Acetatifactor. Next base: position 17,973 of record JALEIR010000056.1, read on the forward strand.
GTTTTTCCAGCTCCGAAAGGATATCATTTACACGCACGAGATTCTGCTTTTCGTTTTCCAGCTTAACCTGCGCGGCAGCCTTGCGACGTTTAAATTTTACGATACCTGCAGCCTCGTCAAAGAGTTCGCGCCTCTCCTCCGGCTTTCCGCTCAATATTTTATCAATCTGACCCTGCCCGATAATGGAATAACCTTCCTTACCGATACCGGTATCGTAAAACAACTCATTGACATCCTTCAATCTGCAGGGGCTTCCGTTAATCAGATATTCACTTTCTCCGGAACGGTAAATACGCCTCGCCACCGTTACCTCATCAAAATCAATGGCAAGCTGATGATCGGAATTATCCAAGGTAATGGCAACATAAGCATAACTCAAAGGTTTCCTGTTCTCTGTTCCCGAGAAAATGACATCCTGCATGCTGGCACCGCGCAACTGCTTTACACGCTGTTCACCCAAAACCCAACGCACAGCGTCAGCAACATTGCTCTTGCCGCTTCCGTTGGGTCCCACAATGCCGGTGATACCATTGTGAAACTGAAAAGTTATCTTATTTGCAAATGATTTAAATCCCTGTACTTCAATACTTTTTAAATACATATCCTCTATCCCTCAAAAGCAACAGCGCTTTGTACGCCGCCTGCTGTTCTGCCGCTTTTTTTGTTCTTCCCGTACCTTCTCCCAGACATTCGTTCTCCATCCAAACCGAGACTCGAAAAGTCTTGTTATGCTCCGGTCCGCTTTCCTCCAAAAGTTCATATCTGAAGTCCTTTTTCAACTTTCCCTGAATCAACTCCTGAAGATTGCTCTTACTGTCATAAAACAGCTGTTTATCCTCCAAATCCGTGAGAATAAACCTGTCAATAAACGCCTTTGCATGTTCCATGCCGCCATCCAGGTAAATCGCACCCGTGACAGCTTCCATGGCATCGGATATAATACTGTCCCTCTCGCGACCTCCGGTTGCCTCCTCACCTTTTCCCAGAAGCATAAACTTCCCAAGTTCAAGATCTCTGGCGCAAAAGGCCAAAGAGGGCTCGCAGACCATAGATGCGCGCATTTTTGTCAATTCTCCCTCAGGAAGCTTCGGATGCTCCCGAAACAAAAAATCACTGGACACAAGCTCCAAAACAGCGTCTCCCAAAAACTCAAGCCGTTCGTAATCCCCTGCTCTGTTTATCTTCTGTTCATTGGTAAAAGAACTATGTGTCAACGCCTGTTTTAATAATGTAATGTTTCGAAATTTGTAACCGATTCTGTCTTCCAGATTTTTCAAGGTATATTCTTCCGACATTTTTTCCTCTTTTCAAAGCAAAGAGCAGTACGCTTGGCGGACTGCTCTTATTGAAATCTAATATAATAACGAGCTTTTGCTTTTAATTTACGGCACTTTTAATCAGCTCTACAGCTTCTTCCACAGTAGTAATCTTTTCAGCTTTTTCAGCAGGAATTTCAATATCAAATTCCTCTTCTATGCCCATAATAATCTGAAATACATCCAGGGAATCCGCACCCAAATCATCCTGAAAGGTGGTTTCCATGGTAATCTCATCGGGGTCCACATTTAAAACTTCAGCAATTACTTTCTTTAATTTTTCAAATTCCATATCGTTTTTTCTCTCCTTAATCCTCCAGAACAATCTGTTCCTTGATTTTTTCATTTATATTCTGTTTCTTAAATGCTATGCATTGAAGAATAGAATGTCTTATTTCAATGGCCTTACTGCTTCCGTGGGTTTTTACAACCAACCCGTTCAAGCCAAGAAGAGGAGCACCGCCGTACTCTTCCGTGCTGAATCCCTTCAGTGTCTTTTTCAGCGCCGGCTTTACCAGGAGCGCTCCGATTTTGCTGCGAAGACTGCTCATCATGCCGTCTTTAATCTTTTTCACCAGAACACCGCTGACACCTTCCAGCATCTTTAATACAATATTTCCCGCAAAAGCTTCACAGACAAGCACATCTGCCGCTCCTGCCGGAATATCTCTTGCTTCTACATTACCGACAAAATTTATTTCGGGACAATTCTGTAACAGAGGATAGGTTTCCTTCGTCAAAGCATTTCCCTTTTCTTCTTCCACTCCGATATTTACAAGACCAACCCTGGGATTTTTCACACCCAGTACACTTTCCATATAAATACTTCCCATTTTTGCAAACTGCAACAGCTGTGAAGGCCTTGCATCCACATTCGCCCCACAATCCAGCAGAAGGCTCACTCCGTTTGCGTTGGGAATAATCGGCGCAAGAGGCGGTCTTTCCACCCCCTTGATTCTCCCGACAATCACCTGGCCTCCGACCAATACGGCTCCGGTACTTCCCGCCGACACAAAGGCATCGCACTGGCCTTCCTTTACCATATACATGGCTTTCACAATAGAAGAATCCTTCTTTTTCCGAATCGCCATAACGGGAGGTTCACCTGTCTCGATGACTTCCTCTGCATGTACGATTTCCAACTGTTCTTCATTATATGTATACTTTTTTAATTCTTCTCTAATTACCGGCTCACGGCCAACCAAAAAAACCTTTACACGCTTATCTTCATTTATGGCTTCCACAGCACCTTTTACAGTTTCAAAAGGAGCATTATCCCCACCCATGGCATCAACCGCTACATTCACCATATCAGACATTGGATTTTCCCTTTCCATCCGACTTTTGTACAGGATAATTACGTTTCAATCCCATACCCTACTTTACTATACTAGACACTATTATAAAAATCAAGAAAAAAATACTACAAAAAAGGACGTCTCCAAGGGCGTCCTTCCTGTCTGCGCTTATCATCAATTAGTCAACGCTTACAACCTGCTTCTTGTTGTAAGAACCGCAAGCCTTGCAAACTCTGTGAGGCATCATCAGTGCACCGCACTTGCTGCACTTTACCAGTGTGGGAGCGCTCATCTTCCAGTTTGCTCTTCTCTTATCTCTTCTACCTTTGGAAGATTTATTCTTAGGACAAATAGACATCGTTACACCTCCTTATTCGCGTTGAAGATATCTTGTATCACTGCCATTCGCGGGTCGGGAACGAAGGTATCGCATCCACAGTCCCTCACATTTCGATTCTGTCCGCACACAGGACAAAGTCCTTTGCAATCTTCCTTACACAGAATCTTTGCAGGCCAGTTACCAATGATTTCATTATACACAAAAGTCTCTACATCCAGCTGATAGCCATCCATAAAGCTTAAGTCATCAGCATCCTCATCCTCTTCCTCCACATTCGGAGAAACAATCACTCTCTCAAATGTAAGGTCAAGTATCGTCGGTACTTCTGTCAGGCAGCGGTCACAATTCGTTTTGAAAATCAACTTTACATTACCGTTTACTTTCGCCTTATCGGGTTTTATGTTGATAAACGTAAAGGTCACGGGAGATTTCTCCATGATCTCGAAACTTCCCATTTTGCTCTTGAAGCTTGTCATCTCAAGAGGTACTTCCATGTTAAGCTGTCTGCCTTCGGATGTCAACACATCAGATAAATTCACTAACATAGCGACTCCTATGCATTATACTCGTGCGACTTCTTTTCACACACTGATTCATTATACATAGTCTGCCTATATTTGTCAACTAAAACTTTACACTATTCTTCCTCTTTTTCTTTCTGGTATTCCTGTAGCTTTTCGTTCATCTTCTTTGCCACTGCCGCTTCATGTCTCCAGGAAATGGCAGAGACGATTGCAAATATCAATGCGATGGAAAACAGCATATACATCACACTTTTCAAGCTCTTCACATTATACCAGTCAAACAGCCATCCGGATATCAAAACCACAGCATTAATATAGAGATAATGCAGAAAAATCCTGATTCCTGTTTCTTTTTTTGACATACTCACATCCCATGGATAAATGAGACACCCCAGTACACAGACCATGGAAACTGCCGGTATCTGCCAAAGAATCATCGGGTTCAGGGAATCCGCATGACTGAAAAACGTTGTAAACACCGCTGTTGCAAAAATGGTGCAGGTCGTCACCATGGCAAATATTCGAAATATAAAATTTACTTTTCTCATCCTTACGCACATGCCTTTCACGCTTAAGCCTTTTCTTTACGAAAAAAGGCTTTCATCATTTTACAGTCCCAGTTTTGCCTTCAGAATCGGCACATACTGTCTTGAAACAATCAGCTTCTCTTCGTTCTTCATGCACACCTCAAATCGCCCGTTAAAAGCAGGACTGATGTTTTTGACCTTAGCCAGATTGATTATCGTTGACTTGGATGCTCTGAAGAAATCCGTACCTTCAAGTTTTTGCTCCAATTCATACAGTTTGAGCTTCGTCTCACAGACCTCTTTTTCCAGATAAGCATAAACCCTGTTATCTACAGCTTCAAAATAAAAAACTTGTGCAGGCTGAATCTGAAAAAGTTTGTCATCTCTTGTGACCGTTAACTTTTCCTGTCCGGCACGTATTCCGTAAATCAGCTTTAAAAGCCGTTCGTCCACAGTTCTGCACCGGATGATAATTTCATCCTCTTCCCCCTCGGGTAAATCCTGTATGGTAATCTTCATCTGTCCTTCAGTCTCCGCTTTCTGTTTATCAAAGCTGCTGTTACAATTGCTATTATAGCATAAGCCGCCAGAATTGCCAGCTGTTCTCCTGCCAAAAAGCAATGTTCTCCTGCATAAATCGTAATTCCCATCTCTTTACTGAAAATATCCGTCACTTGTTCCGGCAACCCTCTAAAGGTATTCTCCAGGGCTTCTTGCGTTGCAACCTGTCTCATCATGGAAACTCCGTGCAGTACGGGCAGACATTTTAGTACATTCTGTACAGCCCCTGACAACGACCCTACCGGAATATAGATTCCGCCGACAAAACCAACCAGCGTACCGATTACCGTGAGAAGCCCGCTCCATGCACTGTCACTATGTATAAACAATGCCATCAAATATCCCAAGGCTGAAAACGTAAAGGTATTTGCACATATCATACCACAAAGCTGAAGAAGACATTTTACCGGCAACAAATCATTTCCATTTATCCAAAAATACAGCTCCCCCACGCCCAAAGTCAGCACGCACATAATGATTCCCACCAACCAGGCAGAGAAGATGTATCCCAATGTCAGCTTGATACGGTTCACCGGAGTAACATAAAATGCCATAATCCGTTTCCTCGTCTCGTCCTGTACCATGTTGCCCATGACAGTCAATGTTACGGTAACGGAGTTCACTGCCAATATTCCCGCCAGAGTCCAGAGTTGGATCAGATATTCAGCATTCTTTTCGTCTTTTGCCGTATCACGGATACCGCCGTACTCCGCAAGCACATTTACTACCGACCGACTGTTCATGCTCCCCAAAAAGATGACCATCAACCCCAGCACAATCAACATAGACAATATTGAGAAAAAAACTGCCGCCTTATCTCTGAAAAACACCTGGCAGTTTCTCTTTGTAATATAGTAAACTTCTCTCATTCTTTTCTCCTTCCGCCAATTTGCGGCATCAATATTTGTTTTATATCCTGTACTACATTTCCGACATCTGCCCCGTAATATTTAGGAACACATCATCCATGGACCCCTGTACCATTTCAAAACCCTCCAGATAACTTTCTGCCAGCTGTAAAACGGGCATTGCTGCCATGCTGTCGGGAAGTTCCAACAGGCAACCGTATTCCTTCCGACGGAAGTCAATCCCCCGGTTTTTCAGAGTCTCTTCCAGGCAGCTTCTCATATCAGGTTTTACCACCAATCTCAGCTTATCCTTTGCAAATCTCTCCTTTAGCTCAAACGGTGTTCCGTATTCTTTGATTTTTCCCTTGTCGATTACAGCAATGTGTTTTGCGCGTGCAGCCTCTTCCATATAATGAGTCGTCAGAAAAATTGTCATGCCATCCCTTTTCAATTCATTAAGGCTCTCCCATACCAGCTTTCTTGTGGCAGGGTCAAGGCCTGTTGTGGGCTCATCCAAAAAGAGTATCTCCGGCGTATTCAGCAGGGCTGCCGCAATCTCACATCTTCTCTTTTGTCCACCCGACAGCTTCTGAAAACGCCTGCCGTAAATATCCTCCAGCCTAAGTCTTTCGCATACCCGTTCCACGCTGTCCTTCAATTCTGCCTGCTTCTGTCCGTACAGGGAAGCTCTCACATACAAGTTTTCCTTCACTGTCAGCCTGTCGTCCAGGCAATTGCTCTGCCAGACAACACCGATACGTTCTCGGATTTTTGCCGCATCCTTTTCCATACCGAATCCACAGATTTCAATTTTACCCGCTGTCGGCGCAAACAATGTACAGAGCATGTTGATTGTTGTGGATTTTCCGGCTCCGTTTACTCCAAGGAAGCCAAACAACTCTCCCTTTTCCACAGAAAATGAGATATCATCCACCGCCTTAACCTCTCCGAAATACTTTTTTAAACCGGTTACCTGTATAATGCTTTCCGATGCTTCCATTTTCATTCCGCCCTCCTGTATTCTTATCTTTTCTGTTACGAGCATATAAAAAAGGACCGCCTGCCGCAAGCAATTTGCGGTAAGCCGCCCTTTTTGAAAGGTAAGTTACATTTATGCTGATGTATCCCGCACCATGATAATCGTGCTGACTGCACCCCAAAATCATATTTTTACGCTTCGCGTACAGCCTCTTTCATGCTCTTCACGTAATGATAGAGCTCCGGTCCTGCTTCCGTGCCGTACTTGGCGATAATCTTCACAATGGCACTGCCCACAATCGCACCGTCGGACACCGCTGCCATTGCTTTGGCCTGCTCCGGTGTACTGATGCCGAAACCGATGGCACAAGGGACATCCGTCACGGCACGAATGCTCTCCACAATAGAACCCAAATCCGTCTTAATTTCACTGCGGACACCTGTGACTCCCATGGAAGACACCACATAGATAAAGCCCTTGGCCTCCCCGGCAATCATCTTTATTCTCTCCTCGGATGTGGGAGCAATCATAGAAATCACTGCAACATTATGAGCGTTTGCCGGTTCTTCCATCTCTGCCTTTTCCTCATAGGGCATATCCGGAATGATAATGGCATCCACACCAAGCTCCTCACATTTTGAAAAAAATCTGTCGTAGCCATAATGGAACACCGGATTTGCATAAGTCATAAAGGCAAGAGGAATCCGGGACTTTTCCCGTACACGTCTTACTATATCAAATGCGCCGTCCGTTGTCATCCCGTTTTTTAATGCTCGAATATTGGCATCCTGAATCACAACGCCCTCCGCTGTCGGATCCGAGAACGGAATACCGATTTCAATCAGGTCTGCACCTGCTCTCTCCATCTCCAGAATATAGTTTACCGTGCAATCCGCCGTAGGGTCTCCCGCCGTCAGGAACCCGATAAAAGCTTTTTTATTCGGTGTATCAAAAACCTTGTTCAGCTTATTGTTTAATGTTCTCATATATCCATCTCCTTCATCCGAATCATACTTCATTCCCTATTCATGCAGATCCACGCCACGGTATCTGGCAATGGCGGCAACATCCTTATCTCCTCTACCGGACAAGCAGACAATAATACTCTGGTCCGGTCTGTAATTCTTTGCAATCTTTCTCACATATGCCACAGCATGTGCGCTCTCTACAGCACAGATAATTCCTTCTGTTCTGGCAATGTATTCAAAGGCATCCACCGCCTCATCATCTGTAATGGGGACATACTGCGCTCTGCCGATATCATGAAGGTAAGCGTGTTCCGGTCCGATTCCGGGATAGTCCAATCCGGCGGAAATGGAATAGACAGGAGCAATTTGTCCGTACTCATCCTGGCAGAAATAGGACTTCATACCATGGAAGATGCCGATACTTCCCGTTGCGATAGTTGCTGCAGTCAGGGCAGTATCCACACCCTTGCCCGCTGCCTCACAGCCAATCAGTTCTACATCCTTATCTTCGATAAAATTGTAGAACATTCCCATGGAATTACTGCCGCCTCCGACACAAGCCACCACAGCTGCCGGCAGCTTTCCTTCCTTTTCCAGGATTTGCTGCTTTGCTTCCCTGCTGATGACGCTCTGGAAGTCACGGACAATCATAGGGAACGGATGGGGACCCATGACAGACCCCAGCACATACAAGGTATCATTTACCCGGTTGGTCCATTCCCTCATACATTCATTCACCGCATCCTTTAAGGTCATGGTTCCCGATGTTACGGGATGTACCTTTGCCCCCAAAAGTTCCATACGGTATACATTCAAGGCCTGACGCTCTGTGTCCTCTTTGCCCATATATATTTCACATTCCATACCAAGCAGTGCCGCTGCGGTAGCCGTGGCTACTCCATGCTGTCCTGCACCGGTTTCAGCAATGATTCTTGTTTTTCCCATTTTCTTTGCAAGAAGCGCCTGCCCCAGCACGTTGTTGATTTTGTGAGAGCCGGTATGATTCAGGTCTTCACGCTTCAAATAAATTTTTGCGCCTCCAAGATCTCTGGTCATTTTCTCCGCATAATACAGCAAAGACGGTCTTCCCGCATATTCATTCAGAAGTGTATTCAATTCCCTCTGAAAATCCTCATCATTTTTATAGTGTTCATAGCACTCCTCCAGATGAATCAATTCATTCATCAAAGTCTCGGAAATGTATTGTCCTCCGTGTATTCCGTATCTTCCTTTACTCATGCCTTGCGTCTCCTCCTTCTCTACAATTTTCTAACTCCGGCTTTATTTTCTTTCCCTTACCAGATTTACAACAGCCTTCATTTTTTCAAAGTCCTTCACTCCGTCAGTCTCCACACCGGAGCTTAAATCCACAGCATAAGGAGCAAGAGTATCCAATACCTCCGGCAGATTGTCGATATGCAACCCTCCTGCCACAAAAAAATCTCTGTCCACTCCGGAAAGCAGACCCCAGTCAAAGGAAATTCCGCTTCCCATACCGCTGTCAAACAACAGATAGTCCGCTGCGGAGTCCAGCCAGGCCTCTACATCATACCGGTCACGGACCTTTACTGCCTTTACCACCGGTTTTCCGGTTACGGCTTTGATATACTGAATATCTTCTTCGTTCTCCTCGCCATGGAGTTGGGCAATATCAATAATACCGTCTTCCAGCAGCGAGATGATTTCTTCACAGGGTGCATCCACAAATACTCCTATCACTTCTATTCCCGGCTTCAATGATTTTCGGAAAACAGATGCCTGTTCTGATGATACCTTTCTTTTACTGTGCTCCCAGAATACGAAACCGATATAATCCGGATGAACACGGTTTGCGTAATCGATATCCTCCGGGCGAAACAATCCGCAGAGTTTTATTTTTGTCCGGTTCATGAGACACCTCGCAATTCCCGCAGCACAGCTGCCTTATTATCGCTTCGCATAAATGTTTCTCCAATCAAAACAGCATCTGTACCGTTTTCCTCCAACCTTGCAATATCCGCCCTGTTTTTCATGCCGCTTTCAGAAACAAATAAAATATTTTCCGGAACCAGTTCCCGCAGGCGTACGGAATTGTTGATATCCACTGTAAAATCCTTTAAATTACGATTGTTCACTCCGACGATTTTTGCCCCCGCAGACAATGCCATATCGATTTCCTTCCCGTCATGAGCCTCAACCAGAGCAGAAAGCCCCAGTTCTTTTGCAATTCCGCCATACTCGGAAAGCTGCATGGGGGAAAGAAGCGAACAAATCAGCAATACTGCATCTGCACCAATCACCTTTGCCTGATATATCATGTACTCATCCACTGTAAAATCTTTCCGGATAATGGGTATGGAAACCTCTTTTCGTATTGCTGACAAATACTCGTCACTTCCCTTAAAATAGTAGGGTTCTGTCAAAACGGACAGTGCATCTGCTCCCGCAGTCTCGTATTCCTTACCGATTTCCACATATGGAAAATGCTCTGCAATTATCCCTTTTGATGGGGAAGCTTTCTTAACCTCACAGATAAAACTCATCCCCGGTTTTGCCAATGCTGCTTCAAAAGGAAAACCTGTGTCTTTCTTCAGTTCTGCGGCAATTGCTTTCAACTCTTTCAAAGACCGCTTGCTTTTCTCTTCCTCAATCCGTTCTTTCGTCTTTGCGGCAATCTCTTCCAATATCATCCCGTTGTATTTTCCTTTCCAGCATAAATATATTTCTTTCACCAACGCCTTACCGACTTACTTTATCTTACACCATATTCTTTCGACAACTTCACAAACTGCTGCAGCTTTTCCAGTGCCTTTCCGCTGTCAATGGTCTCCTCCGCCAGCTTCACCGCATCCCTCATGCTTCCTGCCTTCCCTGCCACAAACAGTGCTGCCGCAGCGTTGATAACAGCTGCATCTCTCTTTGCACCTCTATCTTTTCCCTCCAGGATTGCTCTGGTGATGGCTGCGTTTTCCTGGGGAGTTCCGCCCAGTAAATCTCCCGCAGCACCGCGCTTGAGTCCGACCGACTCCGGAGTAATGGTATCCATTTTAAACTGCCCGTCCTTGAAGCAGCATACGCTGGTTGCGCCGCATATGGAAATTTCATCCAGCTTTTCCTGTCCGTAGACTACCATTCCTTTTCTTACCCCAAGGTTGGATAGTACTCTGGCCATGGGCTCCAACATACTTTCGTCATAAACTCCCATAATCTGCAGGGTTGCCTTGGCGGGATTTGCCAGCGGGCCCAGAATATTAAATACTGTACGAATACCCAGTTCCTTACGAATAGGTCCAACATACCTCATAGCCGTATGATACTTCTGGGCAAAGAGAAAACAGATACCTGCCTCACGAAGCAGTTTCACCGCATCCTCGGGCTCCAACGAGATATTGACTCCAAGTGCTTCCAGACAGTCAGCTGCCCCGGACTTGGAGCTTGCTGCACGGTTGCCATGCTTTGCCACAGGCACGCCTGCCGCCGCAATAATCAAGGAAGCTGTGGTGGAGATATTGAAAGAGTTGGAGCCGTCTCCGCCGGTTCCCACGATTTCCAGTACCTCCATACCGCTGTTTAGCGGAAGCGCATGGTTCCGCATCGCCTCTGCGGCGCCGGTAATTTCCTCTATGGTTTCACCCTTCATGGACAGAGCTACCAGATACGCACTCTTCTGTACTTCTGTGGCTTCACCGTTCATAATCTCATTCATCACATCCCTGGACATCTCATATCCGATATCCTGTTTCTTTGTCAGCTTGACAATGGCTTCGCCTATCATTTTTTTCTTCCCCCTTTTATTGTCTGATTCATTTCTCTCACCCGGCTTCAGAAAATTTTTCATAATCCTGTACCCTTCCGGGGTCAGTACCGATTCCGGATGAAATTGTACTCCATATATGGGATACTCCGTGTGTTCTACTGCCATAACCTCCCCGTCAGCGGTTCTCGCCGTCAACGTCAGACATGCCGGCATGGTGGAAGCCTTCGCCGCCAGAGAATGGTATCTTGCCACAGTAATCTCCTTATCCATCCCCCGAAACAGGGCGCTCTCATTGTCCAATACCGCCATAGACTGTTTCCCATGCATCAGCTGCTTTGCGTAAGTTATTGTAGCGCCGAAAACCTCGCAGATTGCCTGATGTCCCAGACAGATACCCAGAATGGGAAGCTTTCCCGCGAAATGTCTGATAACCTCCTCACAAATTCCTGCATCGGAAGGCTTGCCCGGTCCCGGAGAAAGGATGATATGGGTCGGAGCCAGTTTTTCTATCTCCTCCACCGTCATCTCATCATTACGTATTACTTTCACATCCGGGTGAATAGATGCAGTCAGTTGATAAACATTGTAAGAAAAGCTGTCATAATTATCGATTAAAAGTATCATATTCCGCCTCCTTTACTCCATTCCTTCCTGCGCTGTCAGAATGGCATTTTTCACAGCTGCAGCCTTCTGAATACACTCTCTGTATTCCTTCTCCGGCACACTGTCCGCCACAATTCCGGCTCCGGAGCGGATAAAGACTTTACCGTTTTTAGAAAAGGCCAGCCGTATGGCAATGCAAGTATCCAGATTCCCGGTGAAAGATACGTATCCGATTGCACCTCCGTAAATGCCCCTCTTGTTATTCTCCAATTCATTGATGATTTCGCAGGCCCGAAGCTTTGGCGCCCCGGAAAGCGTTCCTGCCGGAAGGATGGCATCAACAGCATCCAGAGCATCCTTATCCTCGCTGATGATTCCGCTTACTGTGGAACCGATATGCATCACGTGGGAATAACGCTCAATTGACATATACTTCTCCACCTGCACTGTCCCAACTCTGCTGATTTTTCCGATATCATTTCTCCCCAAATCCACCAGCATATTATGTTCTGCGCGCTCCTTCTCATCTGCAAGAAGTTCCGTTTCAAGGGCTTTATCTTCCTCCGGAGTCTTTCCCCTTGGCCTTGTTCCTGCCAACGGGAACGTATACAGCTTATCCTTCTCCAGCTTTACAAGTGTCTCAGGGCTGGCACCTGCTATCTCGCCGTCCGATCCGGAAAAATAAAACATATAGGGAGATGGATTTGCTGTTCTGAGAATTCTGTAAGCATCCAGCAGGCTTCCTTCCATCTCAGCCTCCAGTCTGTTGGAAAGCACCACCTGAAATATGTCGCCCTCTTTGATATAATGCTTCCCTCTCTCCACCATCCGACAGTATTCTTCCTCATTAAACAATGGTCTGAAATCTGATTTTAGTTTAAGCGGAGCATCTGAAGCTTTTTCCCCCTTGCGAATCAGTTGTTTCATGGTTTCCAGCTCCAGAACTGCCTTGTTGTAATTTGCCTCCGGCTCGTCTGTCTTCATATTCACAATCAAAACAATTTTCTGCCTGTAATTGTCAAAGGCAATTACTTTATGGAACAGCATCAGATTTGCATCCTGAAATCCATCCTCATCCTTCGCATCCAGATTCAGTGTAGGTTCGCTGTATTTGATATAATCGTAGGAAAAATAACCTACCAGTCCACCGGTAAAAGAAGGCAAATAGTCAAATTCCGGACTTCTGTTCTCCTCAATAATGTTGCGGATACAATTTCTGATATCCTCAGTAGAGTTTTGGCTTGTCAACGGCGTTTTTATTTTTACGTTTCCGTTATAGCAGGTAATCTCCAGGAGAGGGTCATACCCCAGGAAGGAATACCTGCCCCAACGTTTGTCAGCTTCCGCACTTTCCAACAAATATACATGACTGCTGACTTTTTTCAGAATTCTTAATACCTCAACCGGTGTACAGGTATCTGCATATATTTCCGTACTCACCGGAACCACTCCGTACTGTCCCTCTGATATCAGTTTTTTACATTCCTCCAATGAAGGCTGCACTTTCATCCTTTCTCCTCCTTATACCAAAAATCCCGTCCCTGACAGAATTCAATAAAATCTGTCAAGGACGGGATAATTTTCATAATTCATTCCCGCGGTGCCACCTTGCTTCACCTGTAACAGGTGCTCTTTTAGGATACTAACATATCCCCGGCATCTGACGCGTGCCCTGCGTCGCAGAATACTCGGAATGAATTCCTTTCCCTGCGCCCTCCGTGGTCCATTTAACAGCTGACGTTCTGACCTTTCTCAGCATCCGGTCTCTCTGTAAGTGCCCTCGTAAAGCTTACGCATCACGAACTGTTTTTATCTCCACATCTACGGTTTCAAGTCCGCTATTTATTTGTTTTCATTATGTTACTCCAAGGGAAAAAAAGTGTCAAGTACTTTTTTACATAAAAGCTGTAAAGCGTCAACGTAGTGAATCATAATCCATAACTTTTGTTTGTCCGCTACTATAAATCCAAATATTCTTAATTTGCTTCTCCAATCTGTCCCAGGACCAATGTTCTCTGCTTCTGGCCACACAGTTCGGGTCATTGATCAGGTAGCCCTCTTCATCGTAACCGTAAATAACAATAAAATGACCGGAAGCGGTAAAATCCCCGGCACTCATTGAACAGATTATTATACTTCCTTCATCCAGGGCATCCCTTAAATTGTATTCCCGTATTTTTTGTTGTGTTACATGAATTCCGTAAAGGGCAGGCACATCCTCCAGCAAAGCCCATGCCGTTCCCACTCCCGATACATAATAACCGTTTTTCATGCTGTAATTCGCAATTCTGTCCGGTGTCAGGCTTTCGTCTCCTGTCAGATAATAAAGTGCCATGGAAATGCAGGTCGGTCCGCATCCCGATATACCGATAATACTGTCATCTCCATACTCTTCATAGCCCCATCTTGGGTCCCATTGGAGAAACAGCGGAAAGTCCTTCTCCCTCTCGCTTTCCGTCAATCCTGCCTCGGTTCCCTGATTGGCTTTATCAAGATACCCTTCCACAAATCCTGCCATCTCCGGATTGTTTGCCAGAGCCTCCAGCAGCTTGTCCGGATAAAACTTCCGGTTCTCACAAATATCCGCTATCAGACTGTCATCCTCCGCAAGCCTTGCCAGTTTCTCCAGAACCTCTGCCTCTGTTCTTTCCACAGGCTTGTCCACCCACTCCAGTCCCCATATATCGGGATAATCTTTTTGTATTGTCTGCGTCATTGCTTCTTCTGCCATGGATTGGTATTCCGGTGAGTCCTGATATACATTCTGTCCGCTTTCTTCATCCGGCAGCTGAAGCCGGACCGCAGCCCGGTTCAGTTGCTCACTTAACGATGCTGTCTTTCGGTACATAGAAAACAAAAACAGAATATTGATTATTAATAATCCCATGAGAAAAAAATTCAAAAACAGCAACCGTTTTTCTCTCTTTTTTATTCTCTCCACTCTTTGTAAATTCCTTCCGGTGATTCTCTGTCCCGGTACATTTCCGGCTGTCCTCATTATCAGTTCTCTCCTTTCAAAGCCGCTTCGGATTCACTCTACCGGAATATTTTTACATAAAGATGTATCGGAATTGTAAATATATAGTTAAGATTTTCATAAAATTCCCAACACAAACAGCCATACCCGAAACAGAATCCGGATATGGCTGTTCTCTTATACTTGCTCTGTTTCAATTTTACTTTACCAACCTGCAGGTTTCTCTTGCAATGGCAAGTTCTTCGTTGGTAGGAATAACCATGACAGTGGTTTTGCTGTCAGGTGTTGTAATGGCGATATCTTCGCCCCTCTTGTTGTTCAATTCCTGATCGAGTTTAATGCCCAGGTATCCCAAATGTTCACAAATCATGTTTCGCACCATGGGACCGTTCTCTCCCACACCTGCGGTAAAGCAAATCACATCCACACCGTTCATGGCCGCCACATAAGCGCCAACATACTTTGCCACATTGTAGCAGTATGTCTTCATAGCACGGATTGCGTTTTCATCTCCGTTGTTATACCCTGCTTCCAGATCGCGGAAGTCGGAAGAAAGATTGTCTGAAAGTCCCAACACACCGGATTTCTTGTTCAGCACGTTCATAATTTCATCAATGCTCTTGTTCTCCTTGTGTGCGATAAACTCAATAATAGCCGGATCAATATCGCCGGAACGGGTTCCCATTATCAGCCCCTGAAGAGGAGTAAGACCCATGGAAGTATCCACGCACTTACCGTTTTTTACGGCAGAGATACTTGCTCCGTTGCCAAGGTGACAGACAATAATTTTTAAATCCTCATATTTTTTGCCAAGCACCTCAGCTGCTCTCTTGGAAACATAAGAATGGCTTGTGCCATGGAATCCGTATCTTCTGATTTTATATTTTTTGTAATATTCATAAGGAAGACCATACATATATGCTTCCTCCGGCATGGTCTGATGGAATGCAGTGTCAAATACCGCAACCATAGGAGTATTGGGCATCAGCTTTCTGCATGCGTTAATTCCAATCAGATTGGCCGGATTATGCAAAGGTGCCAAATCGTTGCATTCTTCAATTATCTTAATCACATCATCCGTGATGAGAACAGACTCCGCAAATTTTTCGCCGCCATGTACCACACGGTGTCCCACAGCTCCGATTTCATCCAGATTCTTTACAACACCTGTCTTCGGATTTGTCAGTGCGTCCAGCACCAGACGAATTGCCTCGGTATGGTCAGGCATGGGCGTTTCGGTCTTCTCCTTGTCACCGCTCTTGGGTGCATAAGTAATCATGCTGCCGTCAATGCCTATTCTCTCGCAGAGTCCCTTTGCCAGACACTCCTCGGAATCGGAGTCAATGAGCTGGAATTTCAGAGAGGAACTTCCGCAGTTAATCACCAATATTTTCATTTTTCTGTCTCCTTTCTATACTAACTGTGCCTGTACGGCAGTCAAAGCTACGACGCCGACGATATCCTTCCAGGAGCACCCGCGGGAAAGATCATTGACGGGCTTTGCAATACCCTGCAGCATAGGGCCGTAGGCTTCCGCCCCACCCAGTCTCTGTACCAGCTTATAACCGATGTTTCCGGCATCCAGATTGGGGAAAATCAATACATTTGCCTTTCCTGCAACAGGACTTCCCGGAGCCTTAGACTTTGCCACACTCGGAACAAGTGCTGCATCCAGCTGTAATTCTCCGTCAATGGTCAGATGAGGATACTCTTCCTTGGCAATCCTCGTTGCCTCAACGACCTTATCCACCAGTGCATGTTTCGCACTTCCCTTTGTGGAATGACTCAGCATTGCAATGACAGGCTTGGGTCCAATCAAAGCTTTAAAACTTCTGGAGGAAGAATCTGCGATAGCAGCCAGCTCTTCTGCAGTAGGATCCTGGTTCAGACCACAGTCCGCAAACAGGAATGCACCGTTCTCTCCCTGGTCCTTAAATTGTGTATCCATAACAAAAAATGCAGATACCAGCTTTACTCCGGGAGCAGTTTTTAAAATCTGCAGAGCAGGTCTTAAAGTATCCGCTGTGGAATGACATGCACCGGCCACCATGCCGTCTGCATCATTAGCTTTAACCATGACAATTCCGAAGGTCAGATAATCACTTAACAGAATTTCTCTTGCCTTTTCGGGCGTCATCCCTTTCGCTTTTCTGGTCTCATACAACAGATTTACATATTCATCCAGTTTATCGGTGGTTGCCGGATTTACAACCTTTACGCCGGACAAATCTACTTCCAGCCATCCCGCACCATCCATTATCTTTTCTTCATTACCAATCATAATGATATTGGCAATACCCTCTTCCATGATTTTTGCTGCGGCAAGCAATGTTCTCTTGTCATTGGATTCCGGCAATACGATAGTTTTTCTGTCCAGTCTGGCTCTCTCTTTGATTGTGTCAATATATGACATCTCTGTTCTCCTTTCCGGCGGGCAACCGCTTTCTCTTTCTTCTTTTATAATTTTTTAATAATAATTAAAGCTTAACAAACCGAGCTTTTTATATTATACTAAATATAGAATATCTGTACAAGTGGAAATGTGCGATAAATTGTATATTTTCAAGTACACGAACTATTTTTTCTGTTCCTAGTTTTCCTGATACTTAGGCACATGTAAACGCTTTCATACTATGTTATTTTTTTCACATTGCCAGTCGATATTATTTGTCGATATTTCGATAACTTTTTTCAATTGAACCCGAGCAGTAAACTATACGCAACGTATTTGAGCTTGGTTTTATATCCGGCAGCTCATTACGGGAAAGGACGGACTTCTATGAAAGTGAACGGAATCATTGCAGAATACAATCCCTTCCATAACGGTCACAAATACCAGCTGGAAGAATCGGCACGCCTGACCGGAGCTGATTATACCGTTGTTGTTATCAGCGGTAACTTTGTTCAAAGGGGTGTTCCTGCTCTTCTGAATAAACATGTCCGCACAGAAATGGCCCTGAGCTGCGGTGCAGACCTGGTGTTGGAACTTCCCGCTGTCTACGCCTGTTCCAGTGCCGAATATTTTGCGGCAGGTGCGGTTTCCCTTCTGAATCGCCTGAATACGGTTACAAATCTTTGCTTTGGAAGCGAATGCGGAGATATATCCCTATTGCAGCAGATTGCTGAAATCTTATCCAACGAACCGGAGGAATTCTCTTCCATATTACAGGATTATATGCGTATGGGCTATTCCTATCCAAACGCACGGTCGGCTGCACTGATACAGTATGCGCCTAATCTGGCTAACAGCAGTGAAATCTTTCGTTCTCCCAACAACATTCTCGGGATTGAATATATCAAAGCACTGCTGAGGCAAAAGAGCAATATGATTCCGATGACCGTCAAACGTCTCGGTGCTGACTATCACGACCCCTTCCCCGGCACGGGATATTGTTCTGCTCTGGCAATCCGCCAGTCTTTAAGCGAGAAAAGTGATACATTCTATATACAGGCCTATATTCCCGAAGAAGTCAACCGTCTCCTGTCACGGCTTCTCGAGACAGGAAGAATTGTAAACAGCAATGATTTTTCTTCTGCTTTATATTATAAACTGCTTTCGGAAAAGGAATACGGATTTGATAAATATCTGGATGTTTCATCTGCTTTGTCTGACCGCATTGTCAATCATCTGAATGCATTTGTCAGCTTTGACAGCTTCTGTGATTTGTTGAAAACAAAAGAAATGACTTATACAAGAATCAGCCGGTGTCTGTTGCATATCCTTCTGAACATAACAAAGGAGGATATGGCATATTGTACCGAACTCGGATATACGCCCTATGCAAGAGTTCTCGGTTTCCGAAAAACCGCCGCTCCGCTTCTCAGTGCTATCAAAGAGAACTCGGAAATACCTCTTATCACAAAACTGGCGGATGCAGAAAAGGTTCTGGATGAGGATTCCTATCTTATGCTGAAGCAGGATATTCAAATCAGCCAGCTCTACCACGGTGTTTCGGCAGGACTGACAGATGCCCAGCCATTGAATGAGTACACCATTCCACTTGTAATACTGTAAATAGAAAAACCTCCATCGGACAGATAAGAAATCTGAACCTTGGAGGTTTTTCATCTAATTCTTAAAGCTGTGTATCGGTGCCGGAATTCTGCCGCCCCGGTTTACAAAGGCATCACAGGAGAAAGAATTGACGGGCATAATCGGCGCGTAACCCAAAAGACCGCCGAATTCCACTGTCTCACCAACGCCCTTTCCGATTACGGGAATCACGCGTACCGCCGTTGTCTTTTGATTTACCATACCGATAGCCATCTCATCCGCAATGATACCGGAAATAGTTGTTGCCTTGGTATCTCCGGGAATGGCAATCATATCCAGACCAACGGAGCAGACACAGGTCATTGCCTCCAGTTTCTCCAAGGTCAACGCTCCCGCTCTCACCGCATCTATCATGCCCTGATCTTCACTGACGGGAATAAAAGCACCGCTCAATCCACCCACATAAGAGGATGCCATGACACCACCCTTTTTCACCTGATCGTTCAGGAGTGCAAGAGCTGCTGTAGTACCCGGAGCACCTGCATGCTCCAACCCGATTTCACAGAGAATATCTGCTACACTGTCACCGATGGCCGGCGTAGGCGCCAGAGACAAATCCACGATACCGAAGGGTACATTCAGTCTTGCGGAAGCCTCCTTTGCTACCAGCTGGCCTACACGTGTCACCTTGAATGCCGTCTTCTTAATGGTCTCGCAAAGTACCTCAAAGTTTTCACCCCGCACCTTTTCTAGTGCGGTTTTTACAACACCGGGGCCGCTGACGCCGACATTGATAATCTTGTCAGCTTCTGTTACGCCATGAAATGCGCCTGCCATGAAAGGATTGTCGTCAGGTGCATTGCAGAATACCACCAGCTTTGCACAACCGAGTGAATCGTCCTCCTTGGTATACTCTGCTGTTGACAAAATAATTTCTCCCATGAGTTTTACAGCATCCATATTAATGCCTGTCTTGGTAGAGCCCAGATTCACAGAGCTGCAAACTCTCTCCGTAGTAGAAAGTGCCAGCGGAATGGAACGAATCAAAAGTTCGTCCGCAGGCGTCATACCCTTGCTCACCAGAGCGGAATAGCCTCCGATAAAATTGACACCTACTGCATGCGCTACCTTATCCAGCGTCTTTGCAATCGAAGCGTAATCCTCAATTGTTTTACAAGCGGCACTACCTACCAGCGCAATGGGTGTCACGGAAATTCTCTTGTTGACAATGGGAATTCCAAACTCTCTGGAAATCTCTTCTCCGGTCTTTACCAAATCTTTTGCAGCTTCATAAATCTTATTGTATATCTTATCATTCAACTTCTGTAAATCAGAATCAATACAATCCAGAAGGCTGATACCCAGTGTGATGGTACGCACATCCAGATTTTCCTTCTCAATCATCTTGTTGGTTTCTGTTACTTCATATAAATTTATCATATTGATATCCATGCCTTTCCGGTTTTGTTTTCCCGACTGTCTTTATCATCCTTCCCTGTTATAATATACCTCATCGGGAATCTCAGTCGATTTGTCACTAAAGTCAACTTATCAAACATACACTAGATACGATGCATGGAATCAAAAATCTCTTCCTTCTGGCACTTGATTACTACGCCGATATTCTCGCCCAATGCTGCAAGTTCATCCGCCATATCACCAAACTGCTTGCTGCAGCCGTTTGTATCCACAATCATCATCATA
This sequence comes from Lachnospiraceae bacterium, assembly GCA_022769665.1. Lineage (GTDB taxonomy): Bacteria > Bacillota > Clostridia > Lachnospirales > Lachnospiraceae > Acetatifactor. The sequence continues at coordinate 38,348 of JALEIR010000056.1, forward strand.
TTAAAATACCCCTGTACAATTGTCTGGGAAATATCAAGAATATTAATGCCGTTCTCCGCAAGATAGGTACATACTTTGGCAATAATGCCTACGGTGTCTTTTCCGACTACTGTGATAATTGTTCTTTTCATGTAAATCTCCATTCCTGCGCGTTGCGCACTGTTTTTTGTCGAAACAAAGGATTACTCTTTATTCCGAATATTACCATTTAACTACATTTATTTCATTTTTGCAAGCAAATGCATAAAAATGTATATTTTATGCAATCTCCACCACCGGCGTCACTTCACTTCTCTTTGCTACGCGAATATCAAAATCTCCGGCTTTATACGGGTTTTCTCCCAAATTAATCTCCATGCGCACCGACTCATAGGCAAGTTCCGGCAGGTTATTCTCTTTGCTGAGATGTCCCAGAAGTACCGTCTTCAAATTGTCATGAAGAATCCGGCACAGCAGACGCCCGGAATTCTCATTGGACAAATGTCCCCGATCTCCCAAAATACGCTGTTTCAAATAATAGGGATAAGGCCCCACCTGAAGCATATTTACATCATGGTTTGCCTCCAACAGCAGCGCATCCATTCCCTTTAAACATTCAACCGTGTAATCATTATACACTCCCAAATCCGTGCAAACCGCCACCTTCTTATTGCCATAAGATATGCGGTAGCCCACAGGCTGTGCTGCGTCGTGGGAAATATGCATGGGATTCACCGTCAAATCCTTGATGGTCAGCTTTTTGTCCTCCTGAACCTCCCGAAACAGACCTTCCTCTAAGTTTCCGAGGCTTTTGTCATACCTCATAGCTTCTATGGTTCCGGCTGTGGCATAAATGGGTATTTCATACTTTCTGGCCAATACCCCCAGTCCGCTTATGTGGTCGGAGTGCTCATGGGTTATCAATATGCCGTCTATATCTCTTCCTGTCAGCCCCAGCTCATGAAGACCGCTCTCCGTCCGCTTGCCGCTGATTCCCACATCCACAAGCAGGTGCGTGGCTTCCGAACCGACATAGATGCAATTGCCGCTGCTCCCGCTTGCAATACTGCAAAGTCTCATTTTCTAAAATCTTCCTTTCCCGGAACCTTACTCCCAGTAAATCTCTATGACATCACCGTCTTTTAAAGGTTCCATGTACTCCGCATTTCTTCCGTTCAGCTTTGTCACTATGCCACGTCCGCCGGAGTTTTTCAAATCAAAATCAATAAAAGAAAATACATCTACAAAAACATAGCTGCTTTTTCCGCTCAGAACAACAGGCAGTTTATTCACAATTACCGTTATCTTTACGGGACCTGTTGTCTCATGTTCCGCTGCTGTTTCAGACGCTGTTGTCTCTTCTGTTGTCTCCTCCGTTTTCTCATCCGCCACGGTATCCGTTCTTCCGGACTCCGGGAAACTCTCCGTCTGTAAATGTATTTCTGAAATGATCCGTTCCTTACTCTCCTCCGTATTTACCGCAACCGCCGCTTTTGCTGCACGCCTCTGCTCAGCATCCTCCTCGGTTTCCTCCTCCAAATCAGCGAAAGTCACTTCACTGTTTACGTCCCAGTTTAAAGTGAAATTCTCATAAACTCTCGTGTCTGCCTTTGCAGGAGTATCATTCACCAGAATTTTACCACCCAAAGGAACATCAACAAATTCTGCCACCTCCTGCACCGTGTAGAAGTTACGGACCTTGATATCGTCACCTTCTTGGACAGCATAAAATTCATTCTCCAATTGTCCGTTTACGGAAGCTGTTTTGGGTAGTTCAATCCCTGCACCATTCACGCATACATGTAGACGCTCCGCCAGCTCAGGCAGCCTGCCAAGTTCCAATTCCGCGGCATCTCCCGCTGTGGAAGGGTTAACCTCAATATGATCTCCGTTATGTACCTGGCTGTAAATGTCGGCCGGATTTTCATTCACCTTGATAATTGCGGCTTCTCCCTGCAGTCCTCTGACAATACGACTCTTCCCATTCACTGTAAAGGTCAATGCCTTTCCTCTCTTGGGGAACAAATCTTCGTTGGAAAAATCTGACTGTACTGCGGCGTCCGCCACGGTAAGTTTTCCGTTATCATACAGCTTTATCCGTTTACCGTTAAATTCCACAAAAATAAAATTATTGCTCTGCTCATAATAGCTTAGACAGATACCGATGGGGGTTACCATCATGGAATCCCTGCGGGGATTATCCATCTCAAATACAATAGACTGCAACACCTCCTGTCCTCGGATAGCCACACGCTCTTTGACAATATCCAGAGCCTTCGCCAGTCTCTCCGTATAACCGGGAATCATACCGCCGCCGCCAACCACAAACACGGCACTGACTGATTTTTCTCCGTTTAATTCCCTGATGCAGGCTGCCACCTGTTCTGCCATCTCCTGCACATGATCTGCCAGCATCTCCTCCACCTCTTTGGCAGTGATGACCTGAGTCAAACCCATAATGTCCTGATATTCTATCTTTTCCTGAACACCTGCCTGTCTCTTGATCTGCTCCGCAGTATCAAAATCCACCAAACAGTGTTGTACGATGATATCAGTCAGGCTGTCACCCGCAACAGGTATCATGCCGTATGCCGTAATCGTCCCGTCCTTTGTAATGGATATATCGCTTGTACCTGCTCCCACATCCACCAAAGCCATATTTAACATACGGAACTTTTCCGGAATGGCTACCTGAATTGCCGCAATCGGCTCCAGAGTCAGATTTGCCGCATGTAAACCGGCAATTTCCACAGCCTTGTACAGACCGTCAACCACATCATCAGGTAAAAAGGTGGCAATCAAGTCAACCGCCATATTCTTGACCTTATGACCCTCAAGATTACCAATCTGATATCCGTTCATGTAATACCGCATGGGAGTATACCCCACGCAGTAAAACTTCATATCCGTGTCATTATTCTTCAGGAATTCTTCATAAGCCTGTTCCACGCCCAAAGTTGCAAGAGAATAGATATCCTCCTCCGTCACCTCGTGGTCCTCGTCAAAGCTCTGCTCCGCATGCGTTGTAACAGTACGTAACACGCGTCCTGCCGCAGCAATACATACTTCTGTCAGCTTTCGGTTCAAATCCTCCTCCAGCTGCTCCTTCACCTGTGTGATGGTCTCGCCGACTTTTCCGATATCATGAATCTGTCCATCCAGCATGGCTCTTGTTTCGTGCTCCTTCGAACGCTGGGCCAGTACATGAAATTTTCCGTTATTCAAATAGCCAACCGTTCCTACAATACTTCTGGTGCCGATATCCAAACCAAACACCAGTTGTCCCTGTCCTTCTCTCACTCCTGCCATGTAAAAGCCTCCAGTTTCCTGTCTATTTGTCTGTAGCTGTCTGCAAGCTCCCCGCTGTTATCTATGACAAAATCACAGTTTTCGCGGAATTTCTGCTCCGGCAGCTGTTTTGCCATAATATTTTCTATTTTCTCTTCGCTGTAGCCACGAGCTTTCTTAAGTCTTTCCCGTCTCACCTGTTCGTCGGCATAAATATACCACATCTCGTCTACAAGTTCTCCGTAGCCGCACTCAATCAAAAGCGCCGCTTCCACAAAGAATAACTCCACTTCTCCCGCAGCCCTAGCTTTCTCCAGATGTTCCAGAAGATAAACCTTGACGGCAGGATGGATCAATTGATTGACTTTTTCCAAAAGAGAAGCATCCGCGAATATTTTCTCCGCCATCCTTGCCTTGTCAATCTGCCCGTCAGGATTAATAATCTCCTTTCCAAGCAAATCAACCAGCGCTCTATAGCATTCCGTTCCCGGTCTTTTTACCTCATGGGCAACCTCATCCGCCAAATAAATCTCACATTTGTAATGCTTTCTGATATAACTCAGAATCTCTGATTTTCCTGCGCCGATACCTCCGGTAATTCCGATAAACAAAAGCTTATTTTGCTTCATACCAGTTTTCTCCCGTGTGCAAATCAATTTCCAGTGTCACGGCTAAATCGGCTGCTGATTTCATGTTTTCCGACAAAATCTGTCTGACCTCTTCCTCTTCCTCCAGAAGGGTTTCAATGACAAGCTCATCATGTACCTGTAAAATCAATTTTGATTTTAAGCCTCTGTCACGGAGCGTTCTCCACACCCGAATCATTGCTATCTTAATAATGTCTGCCGCAGTCCCTTGAATAGGTGAATTCATAGCCACACGTTCTCCAAAGGAACGTTGCATGAAATTGGAGGAGGAAAGTTCCGGAATCGGGCGTCTTCTTCCGAACATAGTCGTGGTATAGCCCTGTTTTTTCGCATCCTCAACCAATCTGTCCAGGAACTCCTTAACTTTAGGGTAAGTTGCAAAATATTGTTCGATATACTCCGCCGCTTCTTTTCGGCTGATACTCAAATCCTGGCTTAAGCCAAAAGAGCTGATTCCGTATACAATACCGAAATTCACTGCCTTTGCATTGCGCCGTTGTAAATCCGTAACCTCCTCAAAAGTAGTGTGGAAAACCTTTGAAGCTGTAATTCTGTGAATATCCTGCTCCGAGCGGTATGCTTCAATCAACTGCTCATCTCCCGACATATGAGCAAGCACCCGTAACTCAATCTGAGAATAGTCCGCATCCATAAACTCATATCCGGCTCTCGGTACAAAAACCTTACGAATACGCCTTCCCAATTCCATCCGCATGGGAATATTCTGCAGATTCGGCTCTGTAGAACTGATTCGTCCTGTCGCTGTAATGGTCTGGTTAAAATTTGTGTGAATCCGTTTGTCCTCACCGATAAATGCGGCCAGGCCGTCAGCATAGGTTGATTTCAGTTTTGTCAATCCCCGATATTCCAGAATATCCTTGACAATAGGATAGTCTTCGGAAAGCTTCTCCAGTACATCCGCTGCTGTGGAATATCCCGTCTTGGTCTTTTTCCCGCCGGGAATCTGCATGGTTTCAAATAACACCTCTCCCAGTTGTTTTGGTGAATTGATGTTAAATTTAACTCCCGCCTGCGCATAAATCGAAGTTTCAAGCTCTTCAATTCTGGCAACCAGCGCGTCTCCGTAAGCCTTCAGTTCCTCACGGCGTACTTCCACGCCTTCCTTTTCCATGTCATAGAGCACCAGAGAAAGCGGCATCTCCATATCACGCATTAACTCAGCCATACCTGTATCCTGCAGCTTCTTCTCCAGAATGTCTGATGCCCGTTCTGCCACATAAGCCCCGTAACAGCAATATTCCGCAAGCTTGTCCGGTATTTCCTTTGCCGCCTCACCGATTTTCAGTTTGCCCAGACACTCTGCCCTTCCGGGAATCATGAGCCCCAGGTGTTCCGAAGCAATTGTTTCAAGGTCATAATCATTTTTCAGTGGATTAAGCAGATACGCTCCGATTAAAATATCGAAATATCGGTCGGTATCCTCCTGATTCAGCCAGCTGTACTGCTTTTTGATATCAAAAGTGGCAATTTTTACTCTCTCGGAAAGTGCAATCAACGCAGTTCTCACCGCTTCCGCGTCTACATTCTCTCCAAACTGCCCGTTATCCCCGAAGAGGGAAAGCTGCTCATTCTCAGGCTGCTTCACTGCCAAAAACAAGGTTTCCTGTCCCGGAACACAAACCGCCACACCAAATAGCCTTTCCGTCCCTGTATTTTTATCTTTCTCCAATGCCGGATAAAGCCCTACCCGGCTGCCACTCTTAATTTTTTTCAATCTTTCTAAAAATTCTTTCTGGCTGTCCGAATACACAAAGGATTTGGCTATTTCTTCGCCGCATCCGGATTTGTTCCCGCTTTCAAAACGTTTCAGCATATTTTTGAATTCCAACTGCTTAAATATCTGATAAGCTTCGGGCGTATAGTATCCTTCTGCTGCGGCTGCGGTATAATCAAGTTCAACATCACTGTCAATCTTAATAGTGGCAAGTGTTTTGCTCAAATCAGCCAAATCTTTGTTTTCTATCAGTGATTCCCTGATACTCTTTTTCGAAATTTCCTCCACATGGGCATAAATATTCTCAAGAGAGCCGTATTGAACCATCAGTTCCGTAGCTGTCTTTTGTCCCACCTTGGGTACACCGGGAATATTGTCCGCCGTATCTCCCATCAATGCCTTTAAGTCAATAAACTGCAGCGGCGTCACCTGATATGTCCTTACTACATCCTCGGGATAATAATCCTCAATCTCCGTCTTTCCCATTTTCGTCTTTGGAATCCGAATCTTGATATGCTCATCCGCTATCTGCAGCAAATCCCTGTCACCGGAAACAAGAGAGACTTCCAGTCCCTCCGCCTCTGCTTTCTTCGCCAAAGTTCCAAGAATATCATCTGCCTCCAACCCCTCTCGCTCCATGATGACAACATGCATGGCACGAAGCACATCCTTCATCACCGGTACCTGTTCCCTGAGTTCCTCCGGCATTGGCTTTCTGGTTCCCTTGTATCCTTCAAACATTTTGTGCCGGAAAGTGGGCGCATGTACATCAAAGGCAACCGCCAGATAGTCCGGTTTTTCCTCCTCCAGTATTTTGAACATAATATTCAGGAAACCATATATGGCATTTGTGTGTAATCCCTGCGCATTGGTAAGCTCCGGCACTCCATAAAACGCTCTGTTTAAAATGCTGTGTCCATCTATCAGAACAAGCTTTCCGCACTTACTCATGAAAATAAACCATACCTTCCCATATCTGTAAAATACATATTATATGCATATCTCATTTTATCAACATGCATACCTTATGTCTGCAGCATATTCGCATGCAAACGCCTTTCACAGACACAAAATTTACATTAAAATCCAGATAATAATTCCCGCCAGCAAGGCTACAGCGATGATTTCCATAAAAACACCCAGTTTCATGAACCTGTCATGAATTTTAAGCTTACGCCTTGCTTCTTCCAGACGCTGATCCAGCTCCTTCTGCAAATCAAAGGCACCGCCGTCCTCCAGCCTTTGAATTCCCTCTGTCACAAGAAATTGAATGACCAATTCCTCTTTACAGTTTGCACACTGTTCCATGTGTTCGCTGAAACGCCTTAAGGAAGGATAATCAAGCTTTCTGTCAATAAAACCGGGAATCAGCTTTTCAAACTCTTTACAATCCATCAATCGACCAACCCCTTTTAAATTCGTGAAGCCATTCCATAATCCGAGGCCTCATCGAATCTCCCCATCTGAAACAGGCTTAAATCTTGTCCAGTGCCTGTGCAATATCCGCAATCAAATCATCCTTATCCTCAATGCCGCAACTGATACGAATCAGTTCTGCGGGTACACCGGCTTCCTTTAGCTGTTCGTCCGTCATCTGACGATGTGTGCTGGATGCAGGATTCAAACAGCAGGTACGGGCGTCAGCCACATGAGTTTCGATTGCTGCCAGTTTCAGGTTTTTCATGAAAATGCTTGCCGCTTCTCTTCCGCCTTTTAAGCCAAAAGAAACAACACCACAGCTTCCGTTGGGAAGATATTTTTGAGCCAGAGGATAATACTTGTCTCCCGGCAGACTGCAGTAATTTACATAGGCAACCTTATCATGATTCTTTAAAAACTCTGCCACAGCCAGTCCGTTCTCGCAGTGTCGCTTCACGCGAACATGCAGGCTCTCCAGGCCGAGGTTCAGGATAAATGCATTCTGCGGGCTCTGAATAGAACCAAAATCCCGCATCAGCTGAACGGTACATTTGGTGATGAATGCACCTTCTTTACCAAATTTTTCAGCATAGGTCACGCCGTGATAACTGTCATCGGGAGTACACAGGCCCGGATATTTATCCGCATGTGCCATCCAGTCAAACTTACCACTGTCCACAATAGCACCGCCAACGGCAGCACCGTGTCCGTCCATATATTTTGTGGTAGAATGCGTTACAATATCCGCCCCCCACTCAAATGGTCTGCAATTAATGGGAGTTGCAAAAGTATTGTCAACAATCAGCGGTACTCCGTGTGCATGGGCGCACTTGGCAAATTTCTCGATATCCAGAACTGTCAGCGCGGGATTTGCGATTGTTTCGCCGAACATCGCTTTGGTATTCTCCCGGAATGCTGCATTCAGCTCTTCCTCGGAGGCATCCGGATTGACAAAAGTCACGTCGATACCCATCCTCTTCATCGTAACGGAAATCAGATTAAAGGTTCCGCCGTAAATGGTGCTGGAAGCCACAATATGATCTCCGCATCCGCAAATATTGAACAACGCAAAAAAGTTGGCTGCCTGTCCGCTGCTGGTCAGCATGGCCGCAGTGCCTCCCTCCAGCTGCGCAATCTTCGCCGCCACATAATCATTTGTCGGATTCTGGAGTCTCGTATAAAAAAAACCGCTGGCTTCCAAGTCAAAAAGCTTTCCCATATCCTCGCTGGTGTCATATTTAAAAGTTGTGCTTTGAATAATGGGAATCTGGCGAGGCTCCCCGTTTCCCGGTGTATAACCTCCCTGTACACAGATGCTGTTGATATTCATGTTTTCCTTACCTTTCCGCCGCAGTCTCTCCGACAAAACAGCATTTTTTACGCAAATAAACTCATCTTCAAGTATACACATTCGCGGTGTGAAATTCAAGCCAAAAGAACAAGCGGACAATTTAAAAGGGAAATGTATTCTATTGCAAAAAAACAGGGCATCCTATTAAAAGATGCCCTGTTTTTTTGCATGCACAGTCATTCATCCGCTTGTATTTTGATGTTCGCATAACTCATATTTTTTTAGGCATTCCTCAAAATATGAAGACTTCCTTCAATCCTGCGCAACAACTTCCCTGTAGAACTCCGCATAGTCGGTTCTCTTTTCCTTGGTAAATTGAATTGCGGTTCTGGGATGCTGATTCAAGAGACCTGTCATCAGATACTGCAAGTCATATCCCCAGACAACACCGTCTGCTTTCAGCTTATTCATATAGGTATCAATAAACTGGATTGCAGGGTATACATTGTATTTGGGATTTCTTAAGAAGCCAAGCAAAAGCTCCATGGCACAATTACCTGCACCTCTTCCCATGGATGCATAAGTTGCGTCCAGCCAGTCTACACCGTCTCCGACTGCCTCAATGGTGTTTGCAAAAGCAAGTTGCTGATTGTTATGGGCATGGATACCTACTTTCTTACCGTATTTCGCAGCCACATTCATGTAAATGTCTGCCAATCGGGCAAGCTGCTCCGGATACAGTGCTCCATAGCTGTCCACAATATACAACACATCTACAGGAGACTGTGCAAGAATATCCAATGCTACCTTTAACTCACTCTCCTGTGCATTGGATATTGCCATGATATTACAGCTCACTTCATACCCCTTCTTCGCTGCGTCCTCAATCATATCCACTGCTGCAGGTATGGTATTCAGGTAAGTAGCTACACGGATTAAATCAATCGGGCTGTCAGCACGATTGATGATATCCGTCTTATAGTCGCAACGCCCTACATCTGCCATTACCGCAATCTTCAAATCTGTTGCATTCTCACCCACAATTGCTCTGATATCTTCATCGTTGCAGAACTTCCACTTGCCAAACTTGTTTACATCAAACATTTCCTTGGAAGCCTTATAACCAAATTCCATATAGTCAACGCCGGTGCGCAGATTTGTCAGATACAGCGCCTTCACAAATGCATCTTCAAAATAAAAATCGTTCACCAGACCTCCGTCGCGGAGTGTGGCATCCACCACCTTTACATCGGGACGATATGCAATCAAACTTGATATTTCTTTCATGGTAAATCTCATTCCTTTCCACTATCTGTATTTCATTCGGTTCCATGCATCCAGCTCACGGAAACCATGGTTTAAAGTTTAGCAGTTTAAAGCGAAAAAGTCAACACATTTTTCATTTGTATCTCCCGTCTCATTTTACATGCAAGTCAATCCCATCAATATCTTTTCTGCTTTTTTCAAATCTTCTAAAGTCAGACCCACTTCAGGATTCGGCTTCACCTGACATCCGCCTTTACCAGACTGAATTTCTTCGTTCTTCTAATTTCTTTTGTGGTCAAATCAGGCGTTACTCCGTTTATTGACAATCCTTCTTTCGCGAGCAAATCTATCAGTTTTCCAGCTTCTGCCCGCAAAGGTTTCCGTTCATCATCAAACCAAAACCGCCATCCGGAATGAAGAATCCATCCTGCATCTGTCTTTTTAATCAGCGGTGCCAATATTTTGATTTTTTCTTCATCAATCAAGGTCCCGTCACTGATTTCTCTTTGATGACTATTATTCCAAAAATGGGAATTCAGGACTCCGTCAATATCCAAAAACAGAACTTTATTCATTATGCCTTTCTCCGTTTTCCTTAAACCTCTAGAAGAGTGAAAGCTGTTCTCCTGCTTCCTTATCCTCATATTCATGCATATAGGCAAACAGTTTATCCGATCCGTACACTATGCCTGCTGCCCTGCACTCTTCCTGAATCAATTTGCCTAAATGTGCACTTTCAGGGACCGGAAGCTCGTAAGCATTTCCATAGGTACTGATATACCGCTCCTTCATACCCGGGAAGTGCTCGTCCAGCTTTTGATAAAAATACTGTCTGTCTCCGTCACGCAGCGTAACACCAGTTCCAAAGGTCAATATACCGTAAACTTTAGACTCTTTACATGCATTCAACAATCCCCTGATGTTCTCCTCGGTATCATTGATAAAAGGGAGAATAGGGGTCATCCAGACAATAGTCGGAATTCCCTCATCACGCATTATCTGTAGCACCTCAATCCGTCTGCTTGTGGGACAGACATTCGGTTCCAGAATTTTGCACAATTCGTCATCATAGGTCGTCAGCGTTATTTGCACCACACACTTTGCCTTCCGGTTTATACTCTTCAGCAAATCAAGATCTCTTAATATCCTGTCGGACTTGGTCTGGATTGCAAGTCCGAAACCATATCTGTCAATCAATTCCAGGCAGCGTCTTGTCAGTCCCAGCTTCTCCTCGTAATGCAGATACGGGTCACTCATTGCTCCGGTTCCTATCATGCATTTTTTCCTCTTGCTGCGCAATGCCTTTTCCAAAAGCTCCGGTGCGTTTTTCTTTACCTCGATATCTTCAAAGGCGTGATTCATCTGATAGCAGGTACTTCTGGCATCACAGAAAATGCAGCCGTGGGTACACCCTCTGTAAATATTCATTCCGTTTTGAGCAGAAAGAATTCCCTTTGCCTCAACCTCGTGCATTGTATTTTCCAGTCCCCTCCTGCTGAATCAGTACCGTTTCTTTCCCTTGTCAAGAAGTTCCCTCAGCGCATCCTCTCCGATGCTGACCCAGGCATCCTCTTCCTCCGCATTCAAGCCCAGATACTGTGCCAGCGTTCTCTCATCTTCACTCATTCCCCATTCGTAGCTGTAATCATCAATTGCTTCAAATTCAATCTCTCCTGCCTGATAAAGCTCTTTGTAAGTCTTCATACGTTTCTCCCTTTTTCTGTAACTCCGTTCACCGATAGTAAAATAAAATACTTTTCCCTAAAACAATTCCAGTTCTGTAAAAATCACTCCCCGTGCAGTTGCGGTTCCACTGTAAACTGCCTCCGTCTTCCTGCCTGTTTCCAGATAATGTTTCACCACATATCCTGCAGTGTATGGCATCTCCCTTTGACAGACCTCATTCACAGGCACCCATTCCAAGGTACCTTCATTACATTTCTTTTCTATTCTGGTTCCCTTCGCCAATTCTGCAAAGAAATAGTAATTTTGCCTGATTTCACCATTTTTGTTCCGGAGGGTAATATAACGCAGCTTCAGATTTTTCAGGTCGCATTCTCTCAATCCGATTTCTTCCCAAACTTCCCGTAAGATTGCCGCTTTTGCGTCATTCAGTTCTTCCTTTTCAAAATGACCGCCTACCCCGCACCAGGAGGGCGCAACCACTCTGGAACCAACTCGATACAGAAGAAGCATTCTGTTTCCGTCCGTGATGTAGACAGACGCCATGTTCCTCAGCTTACCCTGCATGTATCTTCCTCCTTCTCTAATTGTATTTGATTGCTTTCTTTACTTCATACAGTTTTCATGTTTTTTAATACTCATTCTAAAAGCAGGTACTTTTCAAATGAGTTCAAAATGCTTCGCCAGAAGTTCACACACAGATTCACGGGTATCTTTTCCGTCATCTTCTCGTACCAGTGTAAAGAAACCACTATTTGCATATTCATCGTAATGTTCCTGGCTGTTAATTAGGGCGAGTCCTTTTTTGTAATTTTCCATAACACTTTCCGGGTCATCACAGCTGTCAATTACACTGAGCAGAAATTGCTTTTCCGGATCGCTACGGTCAAAGAAACGCTCAACACTCATGGATTGCGGTGAAAGCATTACCGCAACATGATGATAATCTGAAATCTCCTTTAACATATCAACGGGAATATTTGTATCTACAATTACTTTATTCTCTTTTGAAAGAGAAAGCAGTTCAGCAATCTCAAATTCCGCCGCTTCTCTTCCTGTGCCATAAATCCAGCGTTCATATTCCTCCGGTGTACGCGTAACAAATTCCTTCCAGTCAGTTAAACTTTTCATATAGCATAAATCCGGCTGGACGTTGGGTTCGGCAACAATGTCCGATACTGCACTATGATAGTTTTCACCACAACAAATCATATCGTATTTTTCCGCCAACATGTTGACCATAGTAGATTTTCCGGCAAAAGCA
>JALEIR010000057.1 GCA_022769665.1 Lachnospiraceae bacterium
AACTATCAGATCCCGTGAGATTAGTGCCTGCTTGGTACTTCAGGCTAAATCACAGCTTAAGGCAATCTACAAAGATAATGCTGATACCATTATCGGAAACATGGATTCTCAGATTTTCCTTGGTGGAACAGAGAAGACAACGCTTAAGGATCTTACTGAGATTCTAGGTAAGGAAACTATTGATATGTACACCACAGGAAATACTAAGGGCTCTCAGGAGTCCTACAACATGAATTATCAGAAACTCGGCAAAGAGCTGATGAGCATGGATGAGCTTGCTGTTATGGATGGCAGTAAATGTATCGTGCAGGTGAGAGGCGTGAGACCTTTTCTTTCGGATAAGTATGACCTGACAAAGCATCCAAACTATCCGCTGACAGCAGATTATGACAAGAAGAACAGGTTCGATATTGAGAAGTATCTAAACAGAAAGCTTGTCCTTCATCCAAATGATGAATGGAGGGCTGTCTTAGAGGAATGGTTTAATGAGTATTTTGAAACTGTGCTGGCAGACCATACCATGAAAATGGATTTTGAACATACAGAGGACCCGGAGGTTTTGGATCATTTGAACCGTGCCAAGGAAGGAATCAGCTGGTACAGTGGCGGGGTAACCGGTGTCTTAAACAGTGTATATGATATGATTATCAATGTGACGGTACTTGCAGGGGTAACGATGGTGATTGCATTGACCTGTCCGCTGCTGCTGCCGATACAGATTGTTTCCCTGTTTCTTATAACGGTTATGAATGCGAAGCGCAATGAGATAGAGATTGATCAGCATAGTAAATTGGCAAAGATTAACCGTGTGTTTGGTTACTATCTGTATCAGCTTGCAAACTTTTCTTATGGAAAAGAAATCCGATTGTATGACAGTGCGGAGATGATGTGCCATAAGGCAGGGTGCAAATCAAAGGAAATGATTGGAACATGGCGGGCGCTTTCGGAAAAACAGCGTACCTATTCCTGGGGAATGGATATTGTGAATGCCGTAAGAGATGGCCTGAGCTATTTTTATATTGGATTTCTGGCGATAACCAAACGAATTACAGTGGGTGATTTTTCTATGTGCGTAGCTGCTGCGTCGGAGCTGTATCAGGGGATGTGGGGTGTTGTGTTTGCATGGCAGGAGATCACAAAGCGTTGTATTTATGCATATCAGTTTTTAGAGTTTTTGGAGTACCCGGAGACACTCTCAAAAGGGAACAGAAAGGTGACAGGAGAGAAGCATACCATAGAATTCTCCCATGTAAGCTTTCGATATCCCCGCTCTAAAGCATATGTTTTAAAGGATATCAATTTAAAAATCAATTCCGGGGAGCATTTGTCTGTGGTGGGCTTAAACGGAGCCGGAAAGACAACGTTTATCAAGCTGTTATGTCGACTGTATGATGTCACTGAGGGGGAAATTCTGATAGATAATGTGAATATTAAGGACTATTCCGAGGAAGAGTACCGAAAGCTGTTTGCCGTTGTATTCCAGGATTTTAAACTGTTAGCTTTTAGTTTAAAGGAAAATATATCCTTTGGGGAGGCAGCAGAGGAAGAAGAGATCCAACGTGTGCTGGAATTGGCTGGGTTTTATGAGGATGCAAAGAAGCTTCCGGAGGGTCTTGACACAATACTGTATAAGAGCTTTGACGAGCATGGAACGGAGCTTTCCGGCGGTCAACAGCAGAAAACAGCGATTGCCAGGGCGTTGTATCGAAATGCTTCCATTGTGATTCTGGATGAACCTACAGCTGCATTGGATCCGGTGGCAGAGTATGATATTTATCGGCACTTTGACTGTCTGGTGGGAAATAAAACTGCAATTTACATTTCTCATCGCCTGTCCAGTTGTAAGTTCTGTGACCGGATTGCGGTGTTTGCCGACAATACGATAAAAGAATATGGGACCCATGCAGAACTGGTGAACAAGGAAAACGGAATTTATGCGGAAATGTTTGCTGCTCAGGCCAGGTATTATATCTTGAAAGGACTTCCGGTCGAGGGCAACCTTGCCTGAGACCGGAGGCGAGTTCATAGTATAAAGATTATATTGAGCATCATAATGAGATGGGATATCAGTTGTTGCACATTTCTCGGTATGATAATCAATCCCGAAGTTATTGTGAGCTGCAGCTGCGAACGGAGGAGATGGATGTTCATGCGGAAATGGGGATGGCAGATCACTCTGTATGAACACCTCTCCGGATTCAGGAAGGATTATGTGAATTAAGATGACATGATAATGGTTTTCTTTTAAATATTGTTTCCGAATCTCAGAGGCGGTATGCATAGAGGAAATGAATATTTTTATTCCTTTATACCTGAATTCCGAGAGATGATGTATTTTTTGTACTCTCTGGGGGTTTTTCCCGTGACCTTGGTAAAGGCACGTAGAAAGCAGGAATAGTCATTAAAGCCACATTCGAGAGCGACTTCCATAAATGGTTTGTCGGCACAAATCATTTCCTTGGCAAGCATAATTCGACGATATAAAATATAGTCATATAGGCTCGTTCCTGCATAAGAAGAGAAGGAACGTGACATGTGAGAAGGGCTGAGACCAAATTGCTTGCACAGACCATGAAGCGATAGCGGCTCCGTAAAGTGGTTGTTAATATAGGCGAGCACCGACTGAATAGTTTCATTCAGTACGATAGGCTTACATTTTACATTTGAGTTCTTGGCAACGTCATATGCAATCGACAGAAAATCTGCAACGTATATGTAGTTCTTCCATCTTTCTATAGAAGTTCTGGTATCTCTGTTCTGCTGAATGGATTCTATCAGTGCATTCAGTTTCAAAGCGATTTCCGCATCTATGTAAAAATAGGCTCTTCCATTCTTGACACATTCCTTAAAAAATTCAGAAAAATCTTGTATACCCATTCCGAGATTTCGCATCAGGGCAGGAGATACATACAGCCAGGAACGCCTATAGTCATTGGTAGGCCGATTGGATACCAATCCGTGTAGATGGAAAGGTGGGAGAATAACCAAAGTATATGGTTTCAACGGAAAAACCTGTTCGTCGATACAAAAATATGGCATCCCATTGTGAAAGAGATAAAATTCAAAAAAATCATGGCAATGTATTCCAAAGAAATCCCAGGTGGCAGAAATACCGGAAAAAGCTTCATAGTTCTGGTTCTCGCTGAGCATGGGGCTATAGTTTGATTGCTTTTTGTACAATGCGCTCAAAATTGCGTACTCCTTTTTGTCGAATATAGATAATTTGCATACATTTTTCTGATTATTACATACATTATAGAGTAAGATTAACATGTTTTCAAGTACTATTCGCACAGAAAATGGCAAATAAAACATTTAGAATCAAATTATGGATTAGTTGAATCACGGCAAAAACGGGGGATTTGTTATGAAAAAAGATAAGCCTGAAAAGACAAATAAGGTGAAGTACGAAAAGACACGGAGCGGTCAAAACAAATTGGCCTGGTTGAAGCGCGACTGGCGATTATATGCCATGCTTGCCGTCCCGATTATTTGGTATATTCTGTTCTGCTATAAGCCTATGGCAGGTTTGATTATTGCATTCCAGAAATACAATATTTTTAAGGGAATCAAGGGCAGTCAGTTTATCGGACTGGAAAACTTTAAATTTGTATTTGGTATGCGTGACTTTGGTATCTCGCTTAGGAATACATTGTGGTTGAATCTGCTGGATTTGATTTTTGGTTTCCCTATGCCGATTATTCTGGCAATCCTTTTGAACGAAATGCGTATGAAGCGCGTAAAGAAAGTTTCTCAAACCTTGCTATATCTTCCTCATTTCCTGTCCTGGGTTATCATCGGCGGTATGGTTCTTAAGATTTTTGCACCTACCACCGGAGCAATCAATGCGACACTCATGAAGTGGGGATGGATTGAACAGAATATTCCGTTTATGACAGACGGAGGATGGTGGACATTTACATATGTGCTTGTAGGAGTATGGCAGGGTATGGGCTGGGGTACCATCCTTTATCTTGCAGCAATAACCGGCTTGGATTCAACCCTGTTTGAGGCTGCTGAGATTGACGGTGCTAATAAGCTGCAGCGGATCTGGCATGTTACCCTTCCCGGTATCAGATCTACAATCGTTGTTCTCTTGGTTTTGAATATTGGTCGAATGATGAGTATCGGATTTGACAGACCGTACATCATCGGAAATACCCTTGTGAAGGATGCCTGCGACGTTATTTCCACCTTCGTTTACCGTGCAGGTATTCAAAATAATCAGTTTGCCAGAGCAACTGCGATTGGATTATTCCAGTCAGTTGTAGGTGTCATACTGATAACAGTTGCCAATGCTGTCTCGAGAAAATTCGATGAGCAGAGCATTTGGTAGGGGGAGGAAAATCAATGAGCAAAGAAACAAAAAGCAGTCCTAAGGGACGCAGGGACAGAATTACCGTAGGACAATGGATTTTAACCATTATCATGATTCTGTTTGTTCTTATATGTATATTGCCTTTCTTTAATGTAATTGCAGTTTCGCTTTCTTCGAAGTCAGCAATTCTCAGAGGTGATGTTACTCTTTGGCCGGTTGAATTCACGACCAAGGCCTATGAAGCTATTGTAAAAGATGTTTCTCTATGGAAGAGCCTCTTCTTTACAGTAGAATTGACAGTGATTTATACAGTTCTTGCAATGGTAATGACAATATTTATTGCGTATCCGTTGACAATCAAAAGACTAAAGGGACGTAAGTTCTTTTCCATGTTCATAATTTTTACCATGTATTTCTCCGGTGGTACGATTCCGATTTATTTGAATCTGAAATCTTTCGGTATGCTTAACACCATGTGGTCATTGGTAATTCCCGGACTGATTTCTACCTTCAACGTAATTATTTTGAAGAACTTCTTCAGCAGTCTGCCATATGAATTGTATGAGGCATCTGTTATTGACGGTGCAAATGATTTCCAGATTTTGCGACATGTTTATTTGCCCTTAAGCTATTCTTCCATTGCTACATTATCTTTGTTCTATGCAGTAGGAAGATGGAACGGATTCTCCGATGCACTTTATTATATTTCTGACAGAGATTTACAGCCTTTGCAGCTAAAGCTGTACAATCTGATTAAAGGTTCGCAGTCAATAGATATTGCTGTTCTGGAAGGAAATGCCAACGAGCTGGCTTCCAGCATATCGGAGTCTATTGAATCGGCAACCATTATATTTGCTACGCTTCCTATTCTGTGTGTATATCCTTTTGTGCAGAGATATTTTGTACAGGGTGTTACCATGGGTGCCGTAAAGGGATAAGTAATGAATTGTGCGGGAGTCTTCCCGTTCAAATACAAAAAGGAGAGGTTAAAATGAAAAAGCTCAAAAAACTAGCATCAATGGCACTTGTCATGGCAATGGCTTTCGGTACATTAACCGGATGCGGCTCAGACAAAGAGAGCGGTGATTGGGTTACACTTCGCGTAGAAATGTATGACCGTTCCATCGCTGGATTCAATGTAGAGGACTGTTGGCAGCTCCACTACATACAGGAGAATTTTGGTGACCCCAACAAAATCAAGGTTGAGTGGGTACCTGTTTCTCGTTGGGAAGAAGGAACTATCCTGAACACAAAGCTTAGCGGACATGAAGCTCCCGATATCTGTATGACATACGGCGGCGATATGGTTCAGCAGTATGTAGATCAGGGCGGTATTAAACCTTTGGATAAGCTCTTGGATGAATACGGAAAAGAGTTAAAGGAATTCCTCGGACCCGATGTTCTTCAGTATGGTCAGTACGACACCGGTAACGGAATGGAGCAGTATGCTTTACCTGCTCGTCGTATTATCATTGCGGCTCAGACCAACTATATCCGCAAAGATTGGCTGGAGAAACTGAACATGGATGTTCCTACCAATATTGATGAACTTTACGAGTACTTAAAGGCAGCTAAGCAGAACAATCTTGGCGGCGACAGAACTATTCCTTATTCTTCTGACTTGTACTCCGCAGATCCTTTCTACGGATGGACTTTCCAGATGGATGCATTTTTGGATTACTCCAAGATTACAGAAGAAGATTGGGTAGCTTATCATGAATTGCATTATGCTCTTCCCGGCGCAAAAGAAGCAATTCGTTGGATGAACAAATTCTTTAACGAAGGACTTGTAACTGATTATTTTGGTATTGAGAATACAGATCAGACCAAGGCTGACCGTGTTAACGGTTACGATGGATTCTGGGTAGGTAACTGGGATGCTGCATGGCGTATGGAAGATTCCTTCCAGATTGACCTTGAGAAGAATGTTCCCGGTGCTTCATGGATTGCATGCGATGCGTTCAAGCCTTCAGACGAAAGCAAGCCTCATGAGACCTATACCGCTGCAGGACAGCTTATCTTCATCCCTGAAGATTCTTCTGATGAAGTAGCAATTGCAGCTATCAAGTACTTGAACTGGATGTGCCAGCCTGAAAACCTTTTTGCTCTGCAGAATGGTGAAAAGGGACAGAACTATACCACTGTTGACGCAAATGGTATTCCTACTGACCTGAAGAACATTGACCAGGTTGATGACGCATACAAAATGCATGCTACAGACGGTGCTCCTATCTGTAACGGATTCTACTATGGCTCTGATGAGTTGAACTTTGCAGCTTCTGCAAACGCTTATCCCGGCTATGCAGATGTTGTTGCAGATTCCCTGAAGATTTCCAACGAGTTTGGATATCAGCCAATAAGCTTTACCCGTACCATTCAGGCACGTGTAGACTACGGCTCAACTGTTCTTTCCAAAGAAGCAGATTTGCTTGTAAATGCAGTAACCTGTGCACCTGCTGACTTTGACGCGACATGGGATAAGTTCCTGGCCGAGATTCTGAACAACGGCGGACAGCAGATTATCGACGAGCAGAGAGCCGCTTACAAAGAAGGCGCTTATCGTGGATTCTATCCTATGAAAGATAAGTAATAAGAGATTGCTTTACAGAAAGGAGGGTACGGCATTTTATTGCCACCTTCCTTTCTTGTGCAAGAAAAATATGGAAAAACACAAAAATGAGGAGATTTTGCTATGCTTAGAGCAGCAATCATCGGATGTGGGTCAATAGCAAATGTACATAAAAGAGTTTTAGTGGCTTTGCCGGAGGCAGAGCTTGTAGCATGCTGTGACATCAAACCGGAACGTGCGAAAGCCTTCGCGAAGGATAGCGGTTTACACTATTACGATGCGATTGAAAAGCTTCTGAGGGAAGAGAAACCGGATGTAGTGCACCTATGCATTCCCCACCCCTTACATACACCGGTTGCAAAGCTTTGTGCAGAGGCAGGAGCTCACGTTTTTACAGAAAAACCTCCCGTTGTAAGCAAAGAACAATGGGAAACCTTGTGCGAACTGAAGAATTCCGGGAGATATATCGGAATTTGTTTCCAGAACAGATATAATCAACCGGTTGAAAAAACAAAAGAATTATTGGCAAGTGAAAAATTGGGTAGAGTGCATGGCGCCAGGGCATTTCTTACATGGTGCCGTACCTCGGAA
>JALEIR010000021.1 GCA_022769665.1 Lachnospiraceae bacterium
AAGAGAGCTTGGCTACGGTTGCATTTCAGAGAAAGCCAAAAACAACCGTAAGTAAGAGAGCTTGGCTACGGTTGTATTTCAGAGAAAGCCAAAAACAACCGTAAGTAAGAGAGCTTGGCTACGGTTGCATTTCAGAGAAAGTAAAAAGCAACCGTAAAAGAGGGATTTGCTTGTAACGATAAGAGGGGTCATTTTTATTGTGCGGTGGCATTATGCAGTAGCAAAGAGTTTTGGAGGTTCTAAGCTTAGAGAGGGTGGAGGATATTGGAAGCAGAGAAGAATATAGCAGCAGAGAAAAAAATAGTAGCGGAGAAGAGACTGGAAGCATTTGAAAAAATGCTGGATACAATACAGGAGAATTATATAAAAACAGACGAGAAGATGAAACTTCTAAAAGCAGAAGGAAAAGAGAAGACAGCTACATATCGTCAATTGATGGGAACAAAATTACAGCTTCAAAATATGATTTCCCAGTATAAGCTGTTCGGATTGCTGGATGAATAAGAGCAGCAGTAAGGTTTGGGAAAAAAAGCAAGAGAAAGAGAATGGAAAAGAAAATGGCAAAGAAGGAACCAAGTATTAAGACAAAGAGGCTGATGATTCAGCCAATGTCCAATGAGGAAATCAGGGATTTGATACAGAAATCGGACAGTGAAGAATTACGTCAGGCATACAGTGAAATGCTCAGCGGATGTGAAGAGAATCCCGAACAGCGAATCTGGTACGCACCATGGAAAATGATTTTAAAAAGGGAAAATGTCTATATTGGCGATCTTGGATTCAAAGGCCCTCAAAAGAACAATGCTGTTGAAATAGGATATGGTATATTAAAGGAATATGAGGGGCAGGGATTTACGACAGAGGCGGTAAAAGCATTGACAGAGTGGGCCTTTGCCAATGAGGATATTTATTTCGTAGAAGCAGAGACAGCACCTGATAACATAGCTTCCCAGAGAGTACTGCAGAAAAACGGATTTACAGCTGACGGAGAGGGAGCGGAGGGACCGCGCTTTGTCAGGGAACGGGGAGAGACTGCGTGGATGTCGATTTATACGTGCTTTGGAATCAGCATCGGATGTGCCGTGGGAACGTCTATGGATAATATGGCTATGGGAATGACTCTTGGAATCGGTATCGGAATGTGCTTGGGAGCTGCACTGGACGCATCCCAGAAGAAAAAAAGAAAAGAAATCCGGGAGAAAAGGCAGGCTGATAAGAAGCAGGGCTGACAGCGAAGCCACGTTTAAACAGGTAAACGATCGATAGGGATAGAATCTGTTGATAAAAACAGCTGATCGAGAAACAGCTGACAGAGAAACAGTTGAAGGCGTGTAAACAACAGTTAAGGGTAGAAAAAAAGTCTTGCAAAGCCGTATTTCTGTGATACAATGGGTGTGACAATCGAATAGTGAGAGGTTTATTTGTTCGAAGAGGAGAAGAGCATAATGAAAAATTTATTTTTCATGAAAAGGAAACTTTTCAGTTTACTTTTAGCGGCACTTCTGACAATGGCTGTACTGGGCGGATGCGGCTCGGACGGCACAGGAGAGTCTTCGGGGGATAATTCCTCTATGGAGTCTGTAAAGGATTCGACGGAAGCAAATTCCGAAGAGTCGTCAGGAAATTCCGCGGAAGCAAATTCCGGGGAGCCTGTTTACGGAGGCTCCGTTGTTGTTGGAATACAACAGGATATTGACAGTCTTGACCCACACAAAGCAACTGCGGCAGGAACTAAGGAAATTTTGTTTAACATCTTTGAGGGCTTGGTTAAGCCCGATAAGAACGGCGACTTGATGAACGCAATCGCCAGTGATTACACCGTTTCTGAGGATGGTCTGGTTTACACCTTTACTCTCAGAGAAGGCGTGAAGTTTCACAACGGTAATGCTGTGACGGCTGAGGATGTAAAGTATTCTCTGGAAAGAGCTTCCGGCCTGCTTGACGGCACACCGCTGATTTCTTCATTAAGCGTTCTGACAAGTGTTGATATTATCGACGATAAGACGGTTCAGGTCACAGTGGGCAGTGCCAACACAGAGCTGATTTACAGCTTTGTGGCAGCTATCATTCCTGCGGGCAGCGGAGAGGATGCAAGCGGAACACCCATCGGTACCGGACCGTTTTCTTTTGTTTCCTATACCCCTCAGGTGGGTATTGTGGTGAAGAAGAATGCGGATTACTGGCAGGAAGGTCTTCCCTATCTGGATGAGGTGAATTTCAAGATTGTGAACAGCCCGGACACAGCGCTCATGGAGATTCAGGGCGGTTCCATTGATATCTATCCTTATCTGACGGACAGTCAGGCCAACGAACTGAAGAGCAGCTTCCGGATTCTGTCTGCACCTTCCGTCAATGTGCAGGCATTGTTCCTTAACAACGCAGACCCGGTGCTTGGCGATGTGCGTATCAGACAGGCAATCTGCTATGCCCTGGATAAAGACATGGTAAATGACTTTGTTGCAGGCGGTAATGCTACCTTAATCAGTTCGGCAATGCTTCCGACACTGCAGACTTACTATGTGGATCTGAATGATACCTATGGTACCGGCGCAAACATTGAGAAAGCCAAGGAGCTGATGACAGAGGCAGGCTATCCTGACGGGTTTGATTTGGAGATTACGGTTCCTTCCAATTATGAGTTCCACATGCAGACGGCAGAGGTGGTGGCAGAGGAGTTAAAGGCAGCAGGAATTAATGCTGTCATCAATCCCGTGGAGTGGAATACCTGGCTGGAGGAGTGCTATACAAACCGCAATTACCAGTCTACCATTTGTGCCATTACCAGTGATATGACACCGGGATACCTGATGAACAGATTCCAGACAGATTCTAAAAAGAACTTTATTAATTTTGCCAGCGCAGAGTATGATGAGACATATCAGAAGGCAGCCGCTGCAATGGATTCTGCAGAGAAGGCAGAATACTACAAGCAGCTGCAGCAGATACTGAATGACGAGGCGGGAAGTGCATTTATTCAGGTGCCCCCCATCACCATCGCCATGAATCCCAAGCTGGCAGGCTATGTTTTCTATCCTGTTTACGTACAGGATATGAGCACGGTATACTTCGTAGAAAATTAAATCACGAAGTGATTTTACAGGCGAGGTGTAGATTTTCTAAGGCGTTGTCTCATATATCTTAGAAAATCTTCCCGCCTTGGGAAGGAGGAAAGCGGTTCATGAAATACTTTATAAAAAAAATAATTACTCTCATTATGACATTGTTCCTGGTTTCTGTAGCCGCTTTTCTCGCCTTTCAAATTATTCCCGGTGACGTGGTTACAACCATACTGGGAACGGAAGCAACTCCCGAGAGGGAGGAACAGCTTCGGGAAGAACTGGGGTTGGATAAACCTCCGGTAGTAAGATATTTTAATTGGGCTGAAGATGTGCTTCGGGGAGACTTGGGGCGCAGTTATCGGTATTCCAAGAACATGAATGAGATGATGCCTGTGGCAGAGCTGATAGGAGATAAGCTTCCTGTAACACTTTGGCTTGCTGCGGTGGCGGTTTTTCTCATTATTCTGATATCTGTTCCATTGGGTGTTTTGTGGGCAATGAGTGCCAGCCGGTCAGGCAGGGCGGCACATTTTATGGATGCTTTTCTGGGGGTTATCACCCAGACCACCATGGCAATTCCCTCTTTTTTTCTGGGAATTTTGGTGACTTATCTTTTCGGCATCCTGTTTAAACTTTTTGTCCCCGGCAGATATATCAGCTACCAGGAGGACTTTGCAGGCTTTCTGGGCTACCTGTTGTTCCCGGCGTTGTCCATTGCGCTGCCGAAAATTGCAATGACAGCCAGATTTTTAAGAAATTCCATGTTGACGGAGCTGAAATCCGATTATGTACGCACAGCTTACAGCAAGGGCTGTACCAGAAAGCGTGTGATGTACGGTCATGTACTGCGAAATGCCTTGATGCCGGTTGTTACCTTTCTGGGTATGATTATTGCGGAGATTGTGGCAGGCAGTATTGTGATTGAGCAGGTTTTCGGACTGCCCGGTATCGGAAGGCTGTTAATCAGTTCCATCAATACTCGAGATTTCCCGGTGGTGGAAATTTTAATCCTGTATATTACCTTTGTGGTTATTTTGGTATATTTTCTGGTAGATATTTTGTACAGAGTCATTGACCCGAGAATCAGTGAGAAATAGTAAGGATACTTTATGAAAAAACCGAGCGGCGGAAAATGGAACAAGTATTTGGTGGCAGGCCTGTTTATGACAGGTCTTGCTGTGGTGCTTGGAATTGTGGGCTTTTTCTGGACTCCCTACAGTACTACGGCCATGTCCGCCTCGGAGAAATTTGCGGCACCTTCCCTGCGTCACATATTCGGCACGGACAATTTCGGCCGTGATATTTTTTCCAGAGTGATGCTGGGCTTGAGCACAACAATTGTCATTGGCAGCCTTGTGGTACTTTTTTCAGCTTCCATCGGTATCCTTCTGGGTGCGTTGACAGGTTATTTCGGCGGGATTATAGACGAAATCGTGATGCGGATTACAGATGCTGTCAACGGGTTCCCAAGCATTCTTCTTGCCTTAGTGCTGATTAGTATTTTGGGGAACGGAAAGCAGAACGTCATTCTGGCATTAGGGATTGTCTTTGTACCCAGTTATGTGAGAATTGTACGAAGTGAGTTTATAAGGCTTAGAGATGCGGATTATATCAAACGCGCAAGGCTTATGGGCGTGAGCAGAATGCGGATTTTATTTGTGCATATTCTGCCAAATATTTTTTCCGTATTCTGGGTATCGGTGATGATTGGCTTTAATAATGCTATTTTGGCGGAATCCGGTATGAGTTATCTGGGCATCGGTGTACAGCCCCCGGATGCCAGCCTGGGTAAGATGCTTTCGGATGCTCAGGGATATCTTCAGACAGCTCCCTGGTACGCGCTGGCTCCCGGTCTTACCATCGTCTGGGTGGTGCTGGGCTTTTCACTGTTCAGTGAGGGAATACGGAGGACACAAAGTTGATAAAAATTGAAAATCTCTCTGTGGCCTTCGATGGAACAGAGGTTGTAAAAAACGTAAATCTGGAGCTGAAGGACGGCGAAATACTGGGCGTTGTGGGAGAATCCGGGTCGGGGAAGTCTGTGACAGCCCTGACACTGATGGGGTTGGTATCGGAGACGGCGGAGGTAACTTCCGGAAAAATTTCCTTTGACAATATCGTGCTCAGAGAAGCCGGAAAACCTTTGGATAAGGCGTTATATCGTCAATATCAGGGCGCTGAAATGTCTATGATATTCCAGGAACCCATGACTTCCTTAAACCCCACACAGAGGGTGGGAAAACAGGTAGAGGAAATGCTGCGTCTTCACACGGATTTTTCAAAGGAAGAGATCAGAACCAAAGTTCTGGAAACTTTTGAGGCGGTGGGACTTCGGGATATTGAGAAGGTGTATGACAGCTATCCGCACCAGCTTTCGGGAGGCATGCGTCAGAGAGTCATGATTGCCATGGCAATTATTCTGCATCCCGATTTGGTGGTGGCAGATGAGCCTACCACAGCATTGGATGTGACCATTCAGAATCAGATTATAGAGCTGCTTCGTGAGATTAATACCAGGGAGCAGAACGCCATGCTGTTCATCACCCATGATTTGAATCTGGCGAGAAGAATCTGTCACCGAATTGCAGTCATGAAGGACGGGCGTGTTGTGGAGCAGGGGAAAACCGAGGATATTTTTCAGAATCCCCGAGAGGAATATACCAGAAAACTTATTGAGGCGGTGCCCTCCAGGCTAAAACGGAGAATTTCTGCAATGTGTAAGCCGACACAGGGCGGTGCTGCCGGCTTTGGAACGGAGAAGGCAGCGGACAAGGAGGCAGCCGGAGAAGCAGGGAATGTTGAGACTGCTGCGGCGGATGACAGCCTTGTATCTGTGCTTCAGGTACGGGACCTTTCCGTATTCTATCAGGATGGAAGCAACAGCCTTTTTTCCGGGAAAAAACGCCATTGCGTGGTGGAGGGGGCATCCTTTGACATTTACAGGGGAGAAAGTCTGGGACTGGTAGGCGAGAGCGGTTGCGGCAAGACTTCTCTCTCCAAGGCAATTCTGGGGATGAACAGTGACATCACGGGCAAGGTAGTACATGGCAGTATTCGGCCCCAGATGATATTTCAGGATCCTTACAGCAGCTTAAATCCCTCAAAAACCATCGGCTGGCTTTTACAGGAGCCTCTTCGGGCAGCGGGGAAGCTGGATAAATCCTTTGCCATGACGAAAGATGACATGGAAGCTGCGGCATATGATATGCTTCATCGGGTCGGAATGGAAGACAAATATTTTCACAGAAAACCGTCGCAGCTCTCCGGCGGCCAGAGACAGCGAATCAGTATCGGACAGGCGTTGATTACAAAGCCGGGACTGATTGTGGCGGACGAGCCGGTTTCCGCACTGGATGTAACCATACAGGCGCAAATTATGGAACTGATGCAGAAACTGCAACAGGAGATGGGACTTTCTTACCTGTTTATTTCCCATGACATCAACGTGGTCTATAAGATGTGCGACAGAATTATGGTGATGAAGGAAGGAAAAATATTGGAGATTGGGGAGACAGAGGAGCTTTTCAGGCACCCTGTGCAAGAATATACCAAACAGCTGTTAGGCGCATCCTGACTTAACTTTATAGCAATTGGGACATACATTTCCTCCCACAGGCATATATTTTCATTGCGAATATGCCCGGGGAGGATTTTTCTTTGTTTGAACAATATAGCATTGCGGAAACCATAGGAGAACTAAAAACGGACTCTCAAAAGGGGTTGACAATGGCGGAAGCCGGACGCAGAAGGAAGCTGTACGGCAGAAATGAGATGAGGGAAGCCCGAAAAAAGACATTTTTTCAGTCCTTTTGGGAACAGTTGAATGATCCGTTGATTTATGTCCTGATTGTGGCCGCAGCAGTGTCAGTTTTCCTGGGAGAGGTAAGTGATGCGGTTATCATCGGAGTGGTTGTAATCGTCAATGCTACGGTGGGAGTATTACAGGAGGGGAAAGCGCGCAAGGCCCTCGAATCCTTAAAAAAGCTGACCAGCCCCAAAGCCACGGTCATCCGGGAAGGCAAGCGGATGGAAATCCCGGCAGCGGATCTGGTAAAAGGCGATTTGGTCTGCCTGGAAGCGGGCTGCCAGGTGCCGGCGGATATGAGACTGGTATCTGCCGCAAATTTAAAGATAGAAGAATCTGCATTGACGGGGGAGTCCTTGCCGATGGAGAAGGACAGCAGCTTTCAGGCCCCGAGGGATGTGCAGATTCCGTTGGGAGACCGACGAAACATGGCATATATGTCCACTATTGTCACCTATGGCAGAGGTGAGGGTGTGGTGACAGCAATAGGTATGGAAACGGAACTGGGACAGATTGCTGTTATGATTACAGAGGCAAAGGAGGAAATGACTCCGTTGCAGAAACGCCTGGGCGAATTGGGAAAGGTTTTGAGCCTGTTGTCCCTGTTGCTGTGCGGACTGTTGTTTGTGATTGCCGTGTTACAGAAGAGAAATGTGGGAGAGATGCTGATTACGGCAATTTCCCTGGCGGTAGCTGCAGTGCCGGAGGGGCTTCCTGCGGTGGTGACAATCTGTCTCGCTTTAAGCGTTACCAGAATGGTAAAAGTCAACACCATCGTTCGGCGGCTTCCTTCCGTGGAGACCCTAGGTGCGGTAAGCGTGGTTTGTTCCGACAAGACAGGAACCTTGACACAAAACAGAATGACTGTGGAGAAATGCTACCTGAACGGACGCATGACGTCAGCGGATAAGGTACATCTCCGGGAAAGTCCGGATTTCTTCCTTGGCATGGTATTGTGTAATGATGCACGGACAGAAAAGGGAAGCAGGACAGGAGACCCGACAGAGCTTGCACTGCTTGATTTGGGAGAGAAGCAGGAGATTGGAAAGGAGACAGCGGAAAGCTGTTTTCCCAGAATCGATGAACTTTCTTTCGATTCGGACAGAAAAATGATGACAACGCTGCACCGGAGGGTGAAAAGTGACGGCGAACAATTCGGATCAACGCTTTCCGTGGGGCAAACAATTGCATATACCAAGGGCGCCCCGGATGAAGTGCTGAAGAAATGTACCCATATCATGACGTTGGGTGGTATCGTTCGTCTTTCGGAGAATCTGCGCAGGCAGGTATGGGATGCAGTGGCAAAAATGTCGGGGGAAGCGCTTCGTACCTTGGCTGTCGCCATGAGAATCGGGTCCGGCAAACCGGAGGAGGAACAGCTGACTTTGTTGGGAGTCGTCGGCATGCGGGATCCCGCAAGACCGGAAGCGGCAGCTGCGGTGGCAGATTTTAAGGATGCGGGAGTCACCACGGTGATGATAACCGGCGATCATGTGGATACAGCATTTGCCATCGGAAGACAGCTGGGAATTGTAGAGAGATTTGAACAGTGTATGACCGGTGAAACGCTGGGACATCTGACAGATGAGGAGCTTGGGGAAAAGTTGGAGTATACCAGAGCGTTTGCCAGAGTTTCCCCTGCCCAAAAGGTACGAATTGTGGATGGGTTGAAGGCCAGGGGTGAGATTGTAGCCATGACCGGAGACGGCGTCAATGATGCACCGTCTCTGAAAAAGGCGGATATCGGAATTGCCATGGGAAAGTCGGGAACGGATGTTGCCAGACAGGCGGCGGACATGATTTTGACGGATGATAATTTCGCCACTATCAGGAAGGCGATTGAGGAAGGCAGAGGAGTATACGAAAATATTCGCAAATCGGTTATTTTTCTGCTTTCTTCCAATCTGGGGGAGATTATCACCATGTTTTTGGCGGTGGCTTTCGGATTGGCATCGCCACTGAAATCAAGTCATATCCTATGGATTAATCTGATTACGGATTCTATGCCGGCGCTGGCGCTGGGCGTGGATAAAAATGATGGTAAAAGCCTGATGCGGCAGCCTCCCAGAAAGGCAAAGGAAAGCTTGTTTGCAAGGGGAGGTCTGCTTTGTACCTGCTTTTACGGTGCCTTAATTGCTGCAGTGAGTCTGACTGCATTTCTGATGCTGCCTTGTACCATTTTACACATACGGGGGATGGAAATCAGTGCGTTACAGCTGGCCTCCGTCCTGGAGGAGCCCTGGCTGTTGTCCAAGGCTCAGACCTATGCTTTTACAGTTCTTGGCATGAGCCAGTTATGGCATGCGGTGGGAATGCGTGATACAAGCGTTTCTGTCTTCCGCAGAAGGCTTCTTGACAATCCGTTGATGATTTTTGCCTGTATCATCGGGTTCCTTTTACAGTTCGCGGTGACTGAGGTCCCTGTCCTGATTGAAGCATTCGGAACATCACCTCTTTCGGGCAGGGAGTGGATACGGCTCAGTATACTGGCAGCCATGCCTCTTGTGGCTCATGAAATTATTGCTTTGCTTTTTTCACCTTCCCAAGCTCGGCATTCATAATCTGTAAGGCATTTTCCGGTATCTTCCTGTCCGGATCGCTGCCCATTCCGGTCATCATGTCCGACAATTCGTATAGTGTTTTCTGCCCCATCATGGCCAACATGGATTTTTTCATGCGCATACCGGTCATGGAATACATGGCATTTGCCAGAATGGAGAAAGCTTCGTCATTTCCGGAGATATCGTTTATGGTATCATACACGGAGAAATGTTCTTCGGAAAATTCCATGGGTGTATCATCTGCTGCAACGGATACCTGTTCGAACCAGTTTGCAACACCGTCGGCATCGTCCTCTTCCCGGGGCAGGGTATAGATGTCCGGCTTTCTGTCAACTTTTTCCAGAGTGACAGAGTCGGTTACAGCACCTGCCGTGGCGGTCAGGAAGGTAAAGCCGTCTTTTAAGGGGACGTTTTCAAACAGGAAAATCTTGTCTCCGTGCTGTGTGGCGAAAGCCTCTCCGTTCACGTACAGAGAAACCTCGGACAGATTGGAATAAATCTTAACAGTGGTTGTTTCTCCGGTTCGCTGTGCGTAACGTCTGCCGCAGAGATAGACGAAAGGTTCCCTGCTCCAATAGGCCTTGTACAGATAAAAGGCTTCCTTCTTTATTTTCCTGTCCATGGTGACAAGTCCCTTGTTGTTGCGTCCGGCAGTTCCACCCTCGTTTCTGGCGGCGCAGCCGAAGTCAAACATGTTCCAGACATGAGTAGCCCAGAGGTAGGGGCGTTCCATGAGAATTTTAGCCATGTGTTCGTGGTATTGTGCCTGATAGCTTTCCGAATAGTCCCTGCATTTCGGTTCATCCGGCTGGTAGGTGATAATACCTTCCGCACCGTACTCCGAGAGTCCAAGGCATATGTCGGGATGCTTTTCATGAAACTCGTCCAACCACTTTTCGTTGTTCTCGTAGCTTCCTCCGTACCAGCCGAAATAGTGGTTGTAGCTTTCCACATCGGTGATTCCGTGAAGTGCGCTGTCCATGGGAAGCATACTTACATGAGCGATAGTAGTGAGTCGGCTGGGGTCTATCTGTTTAACAAGGGCATTTAAATCCTTGTGATTTTCTATCAGCCCCGGCTTTTCTCCGCCTATGGTAATTTCGTTTGAGATACCCCAAAAACAGATGGAGGGATGATTATAGTTCTGATAGATTAAATCTTCCATCTGCAGGCGGCAGTTGTCGTGAGCCTTTGGGTCATCGCTCTGACTGCTGATATAGGGAATCTCTGCCCAGACAATAAAACCGTACTCGTCGCAGGCATCGTAGAAATCTTTGCTGTGCTGATAATGAGCAAGCCGTACTGTATTTGCCCCAAGTTCAGCAATCAGGGCAGCGTCCTCGCAGTGCTCCTCTCCGGTCAGTGCATTTCCCTTCCACAGCCTGTCCTGATGGCGGGAAACACCTCTGAGCATCATGGGTTTACCGTTTAGGAAAAAGCCCTTTTCAGGATCTACATAAAAATTCCTGATGCCGAAGCGGGAGGAAACCTCGTCCACGGATTCGTTGCGATAAACCAGAGTTGCTGTGCAGCGGTAGAGATAAGGGTCGTCCACACCCTGCCAGAGGTGAGGCTCGGGCAGTAGAATATCCGCTTTGGGAGCTTCTGAAGGACGCCAAGCCTCGGCGACTGTGTTATCTTCCCTGTCGGTAATCAGGTATCGGACGGTATAGTCGGGGGAGGGATTTGTTATCCAGCTGTTCAGGTGAAGCATGGCAGGCTTGGACGGACCAAGGCAGGCTTCCCGTTTGTTGGAATGGCAGCCCGAAAAACCGGAATTGTCAATTATCTCCGTAGTGATTGCAAGACCGTTTGCACCATGAAAGGCTACATCAAAGTGGACTGTAGGTAATATCAACAGATTGACACCCCGGTACAGGCCGCCGTAAAAAGTAAAGTCCGCCATCTGGGGATATATGTTGCTGCGGTTTGTGTTGTTTACGGCAATCGTTACGGTATTGAGAGAAGACCGGGAAGCTTCCGGAAGCAGTGCATCTGTGATATCTACCGTAAAAGAAGAATAGCCGCCTTCGTGATGTCCGAGCTCACGGTCGTTTACAAAGACTTTGGCGGAAAGAGCTGCTGCCGGTACCTCCAGAACAACCCTGTCACCATTTCGAAGAGCAGGGGTGGCAAACTGTTTCGTATAGAAATATTCGCCTCTGTCGTATTCGCCTTCTCCGTCCATGCCATCTATGGAATTCCAGGTGTGGGGAAGGTTTACTGTCTCTTGATGAATGCAATCTTTTGAAAAGTGCCAGTTATCATTAAATTGGATAGTTTGTCTCATAGGTCCGCTCCTTCTGCCGTGACAACGGCATTTTTGAATTAGTATAAGCATCAAAAACAGAAATATCCAAGGATAGGTATGAATAAATATAAAAAGTCTGGTTACGTATGATAAAAATGGTTTCCCAAGAACAGAATCTATGATATAATGTGAACGTATGCATTGAGCAGAATCGAGTTTTCTGTATAGTGCGAAGCACGTGAGCGAGAAGGAGCAAAGCGGAATGGATAAGATTATTTTGACAGGTGACAGACCTACGGGAAGACTGCATGTTGGACATTATGTCGGTTCACTGCGCAGACGCGTAGAATTGCAGAATTCGGGAGAATATAAAAAGACCTTTATCATGATTGCCGATGCACAGGCGTTAACGGACAATATTGAAAATCCGGAAAAGGTTCGTCAGAATATTATTGAGGTGGCTTTGGATTATATGTCCTGCGGACTCGATCCCGCAAAGTCCACCCTGTTCATTCAGTCTCAGATTCCTGAACTGTGTGAACTGACCTTTTATTATATGGATCTTGTGACAGTGGCGAGACTGCAGAGAAATCCTACGGTGAAGAGTGAGATTCAGATGCGTAATTTCGAAGCCAGCATTCCGGTGGGATTCTTTACTTATCCTATCAGCCAGGCTGCCGATATCACTGCTTTTAAGGCAACTACGGTTCCCGTGGGAGATGATCAGTTGCCGATGATTGAGCAGACCAGGGAGATTGTGCATAAATTCAACACGGTATATGCGCCTGTCCTTGTGGAACCCACTGCACTTTTACCTGAGAATGAAGCTTGTAAGAGACTGCCGGGAACAGACGGCAAGGCGAAGATGAGTAAGTCTTTGGGCAACTGCATTTATCTGGCAGACACTGCAGATGAAGTTCGGACAAAGATTATGAGCATGTACACGGATCCTCTGCATTTGCAGGTCAGTGACCCGGGACATTTGGAGGGAAATACTGTGTTCACTTATCTGGACGCTTTCTGCCGGCCGGAGCACTTCGGAAGATATCTGCCGGAATACGCTAATCTGGATGAATTGAAGGCTCATTACCAGAGAGGCGGGCTGGGCGATGTGAAGGTGAAGAAGTTCCTGAATAACATTATGCAGGAGATTCTGGAGCCTGTCCGCAATCGCAGAAAAGAATTGGAAAAGGATATTCCCGCAGTATATGATGTGCTGAAAAAGGGAAGCGAGACTGCAAGAGAGGTCGCTGCACAGACGCTGTCTGAAGTAAAGAGTGCCATGAGAATCAATTACTTTGAAGATAAAGAGTTGATTCGCATGCAGAGTGAGAAATATGAAGGATAGTTGGTTGTCGCCGGAGCGTCTTGCTTCGGCGTAACTTGTTTGGAAAAAAGAAACCTGCAGTATAGTTGTGAAGCTTTAGAGGGTGGAGTGAGAGAAAAGATGAAAATAGATACGGATGAGTCTGAACTGGAAGAATTGGATTTGGAAGATGACAGAGAATTTGGAATAGAACCGGAGGATGAATTTGAGGACCGGTTCGATGAACAGAAACCATTGAAGACGGGAAACATGATATTGGTCTTTCTGGGGCTTGTGATATTGGCTGCAATTATTTGTGCCATACTCTGGAATTTCACTCATAAGGATAATGAGGACAGCGGGAGCATAGATTCATTTGCAGAGGTATCCCGTGAAATCAGTACAGATTTGGATGTGGAATCCGAAGAGTCAGAGCCGGCAGAAACATTCGAAGGGGAAGAAGCACAGCAGCCGGAGAGCACGCAGGAAGCCTCGACGGATGCTACGCCTGACCCGATTACGCAGGAAGCCTCAACAGATGCTGTACCTGACTCGATTACGCAGTCTGTATCCGAAACTGCAGTTGAGTCTGCTTCTTCTGCTGAAGAGACCGATTTGTCCAACCGTGTCAGCACCAAGGACGGAAGAGTCATTGTCTTTACAGATTGTGATGACGTGGTGACACCCAAGGAATATGTTAACTTGCGCCTGGAGCCCAGCACTTCGGAAGGAAATGCTACGATACACTGTAGGTTGAATTACGGTGAAACGGTACATAGAACCGGTATCAGCGAGGATTCCGGATGGTCGAGAGTGGAGAAGGACGGTGTGGTTTGCTATGTGGTGACCAGCTTAGTCTTTGTCCCGGAAGAGCCACAGTAAATATTGGTAACAAAGTATATCGGATGAATAGAATTCCTTCGGATAGGAGAGAATGTGTAAAAAATCTCTATATTCGGAGGAATTTGTTTATGAGTCAAAAATTGGGAAAGGCAAGCATCAGACCGGAGCAACCGGTATATATTTTAAACAGCGGCAGCGTGGTGGGAACAAAGGAGGGGCAGGGCCCCTTGGGATTGTTGTTTGACATGGTTGGCGAGGATGATATGTTTGGATGCGAGACCTGGGAAGAGGCGGAAAGCAGTCTCCAGAAGGATGCGGTATATCTGGCGTTGACCAAATGTGGGTTAAATCCGGAAGATATATCATTTATCTTTGCGGGTGACCTTCTGGGTCAATCTATAGCTACATCATTTGGTATATCAACATATCAGATACCACTATTAGGTGTATATGGTGCATGTTCCACCTGCGGAGAGACATTGACCCTGGGAGTCATGAGCATAGCGGGGGGATTCGCGGATAAAGTGGTATGTGTGACCTCCAGCCACTTTGCCAGTGCGGAGAAAGAATTCCGTTTTCCTCTGGAATATGGAAATCAAAGGCCTTTGTCTGCCAGTTGGACCGTGACGGGAAGCGGAGCCTTTGTGCTTGGAAATGAGGAGGCCCTTCAGTTGTACCGGCAAACGGAAGTCGGTGTTGCAAAGGCGGGATCTAAGAATGCGAGAGCCCGCATTACAGGTATGACTGTTGGGAAGATTGTGGATTATGGCTTGAAGGATTCCATGAATATGGGTGCGTGTATGGCCCCGGCAGCGGCATCTACCCTGGAACAGCATTTTATTGACTACGGAAGTCGGCCGGAGCACTATGATAAAATTATTACGGGGGATTTGGGAAAAGTCGGTCAGAGAGTACTGATTGATTTGCTCAGAGACAAGGGATATGATATCTCGGAGCAGCATATGGATTGTGGTATAGAAATTTATGACGGCAATTCTCAGGATACCCACGCGGGAGGAAGTGGCTGCGGGTGCAGTGCGGTCACACTGTCTGCCTATATCTTAAAACAGCTTGAGGAAAGAAACTGGAAAAAGGTGCTCTTTGTGCCCACCGGTGCTCTTTTGAGCAAGACCAGCTATAACGAAGGAAAAAGTGTTCCCGGTATCGCCCATGCGCTTGTACTGGAGACAGCATAGCAAAATATGAGGACAAAAAAGCAGATTTAGATAAGACAAGTATTCTTTGTATCGCTATAATTTTACCAGAACAGACACAAACTGTTACGGATATATTGTGATTGATACGGGGGTATATATGAACGCATTTCAGACAAGACAGTATAGAAATCTTTTTCAGGAAAGCGGCAAATCAAGCCGTGAAATTGAAATAAGGCTGGAAGAAATATGGAACACCTTTTTCTACGGTTCGGAGGAAGAACGAATTTATCATCCTGTGGGTGAGGATATGGGATATCTGGAGGATACCGGTAATCACGATGCCAGGACGGAAGGAATGTCCTATGGCATGATGATTTGTGTCCAGATGAATAAAAAGGAAGAATTTGACAGAATATGGAAGTGGGCCTGTACCTATATGTGGATGACTGAGGGAGAGAGCGAAGGCTATTTCGCATGGTCCTGCGGGCTGGACGGCAAAAAAAATGCTGACGGTGCTGCACCGGACGGAGAGGAATTCTTTGCCATGGCTCTATTCTTCGCCTCGCACCGTTGGGGGGACGGAGAAGGAATCTTTTGTTATTCGGAACAGGCAAAGAAAATACTGCGCGCCTGCCTGCATAAGGGAGAGAAAGGCAGACCCGGTCAGCCCATGTGGAACAGGGACAACAAACAGATTTTATTTGTGCCGGGAATTGATTTTACGGATCCTTCCTACCATCTGCCTCATTTTTATGAACTGTTTGCTCTCTGGGCAGACGAGGAGGACAGACCTTTCTGGAAGGAAGCTGCGGCAGTCAGCAGACGTTATTTGAGGGCTGCATGTCATCCGATTACCGGAATGAATGCGGAGTATGCGGAATTTGACGGCTCTCCCATGAGCAGAAAGCTTCCATGGAGCAATGACCGGCATGACTGGTTCTATTCCGATGCATACAGAACCGTAGCGAACATCGGATTGGATTACGAGTGGTTTGGAATAGATGAAGGACAGGCACAAGCAGCGGAAAAACTGCAGCATTTTTTGGGGGATGTGAGAAGGGATGCTCCATGGAAGATTTATGAGGTGGACGGAACCTGTCTGGAGCAGGATGCTCTTCATCCTGTGGGAATGCTTGCAACAACAGCTCAGGGTGCTCTGGCGGTCTTGGGACGAAGTGATGATGAAAATGTCATTCGAATGGCATGGGAATGGGTGGAAAGATTTTGGAACGAGCCTCTCAGACAAGGTGACAGGAGATATTACGACAATTGTCTTTACTTCTTTGCATTCCTTGCTCTCAGCGGGAAATATCGTATCTGGTAATAGTAGAAAAGCGGAAAGAACTGTGTTATAATGTACACAGTTCTTTTTTACGTGAGAAAGGTGGGTGAGTGGTATGTTCAACGGAAATCTTTATTTGACTGTACCGCTTTGCGCCCTTTGCTGTTACCTCTTTTTACTGTTTTCTTTTTTTAATGCTCCCCGGACCAAACCTATCCGATATTTCAAGGCCATTTTGATTTCCTGTCTGTGCTGGACAGGAGGAGCCTGTCTGATGCGTCTGCAGGTGATGCCGGGAATACGTTTCTGGTTTCATGTCTCCATTTTTGGTCTTTTGCTGATTCCGGATTGTATTTTCTTTTTTTTGTTCTATATTCTTGAAATAGATAAGAGGCGCCAGCTGTGTATTATTTCACTTGTGAATGTTGTTATGGCTGTGATTAATGTGATATGGGAGCCGTTTATCGCTCCGCCGGAAGTTATCACCAACACTGACGGAACCATATCATACCATTACGTTATGCCCGGCGGAGTCTATATTCTCGCCGTTGTGGAAATTGTCGTTATAGGCTATGTTGTTACTACGGTCTGTAATAAAATCAAGGGAAACCTTGAAATGAAGCGGAAAATGGGGCCTCTGTTTGTGGGGATTTTCAGTATTTTGCTGGGAAACCTTTTGGTGATGCTGACTGACAGTGATTTCCCCTTCGATACGTTGGGCGGGATTATCATGGCGGTCATTTTTGCACACATCATTTATAAGAGATATCTTTTTAATCTGCCCCAGCGCGTTGCAACAGGTGCGGTGTACATGGTGGCCACGATGCTTGTTATCGTATCTGTCGGTGCACTCAGCAGATATGTCGGACAAACAGTAGTACAATATGTGGGAAGCCCGGACAAGATATTGCAGATGTTTTTTGTGACATCTATTTGGACGGCTGCTTGGATTATTCTGATATTTTGGTTTGCATGGATGCTGACTGAGCGCTATCTGCGCAAGCAGAACAGGGATATTTTACGAAAATTGAAGGAATTTCAGGAAGATACGGTTGCATTGCTTGGAGAAGCCGATCTGAATGAAATGATTATTTCTACACTGCAGGAAATGTTTCCTGAAGTGAGAGTACATATTTATCGTGCAAACAGAGACCGGGATAAAGGATTTATCAGAATTTGTTCTTCCGGCAATGCACCGGACGGACCTGATGCAGAGACGGAAAAGAAACTGAGGAATCTAAGCTGTTCCGAAGATATTTTGAACATAGACAGAATCAGTCTGATGCAAAGGGAAGGGGAAACCTTTGGTTTTGTTTATCTGGAATTTCCCAAAAGAGCGAAACTAAATTATCTGGAGACAGAATGTTTCAGGCAGATTGGAATTTATGCTGCGGTATGTCTCAAAAATATGGAGGCGTATCAGACAGTATACAACATTTCCATTCATGATGAATTGACAGGATTGTATAATCGCTCCTATTTTAAGGAATATCTGCAAAAACATTATGAACCCAAGGATAAACCGGCACTGATGCATCTGGATATGGATGATTTTAAACTGATTAACGAACTGTACGGGGAAGCCATGGGGGACAGTGTCCTGAAATGGTGCGCAGATGTCATCAGAAATACCGTAGGAGAGAACGGGCTGGTATTTCGGTTTGGTTCTAATGAATATATTGTTTATTTCAGCGGAAAGAGAAAAGAGGAACTTCTTGATCTGGCTAACAAACTGCGCAATGCCACGGAGGACATGAAGGCTGAGAATCGTCCCGGAATTCTGCAGCCCATTCATTTCAGTATCGGAATATCTCTTGCGGATGAAAATACAGCCGGTGGAGAAGAATTGCTGAGCCAGACGGAAAAAGCAGTATTTTTTGCAAAGAAGAACGGAAAAAACCGGATAGAATTTTATACAGCAGGACTTAATATGGAAGAATCGGATACCCCGAACCATAAAGAGTGGTATGAGCAGGTTGCACCTACCATTTATGCTCTTACTGCCGCAATTGATGCCAAAGATTCTTATACTTTCCGGCATTCCTGCCATGTCTCGGAATATGCGGTGACATTGGGAAAGGCTGTGGGTCTGAATGCCAATGAAATACAGATTGTGAAGGAAGCGGGGTTACTTCACGATATCGGAAAAATCGGAGTTCCTGAGGAAATTCTGCAGAAGAAGGGCAGACTGAACGAGGAAGAATATGAGTGCATGAAGAACCATGTGACGAATTCCATCGAAATGATTCATTTCCTGCCGAATATGAGCTATGTGATTCCTGCTGTATTATCCCACCATGAGAGATATGACGGAAAGGGCTATCCAAGAGGTCTTTCGGGAGAAGATATTCCTTACCTGGGCAGAATTCTGACAGTCTGCGACAGCTTTGATGCCATGACCACAAAGCGTGTCTACAATACGGCAAAAAGCATTGAAGAAGCAAGAGAGGAATTATTGCGGAATAAGGGAACTCAGTTTGACC
Organism: Lachnospiraceae bacterium; assembly: GCA_022769665.1. Taxonomy (GTDB): domain Bacteria; phylum Bacillota; class Clostridia; order Lachnospirales; family Lachnospiraceae; genus Acetatifactor. The sequence goes on from JALEIR010000021.1 coordinate 18,748, forward strand.
CGAAACTGGTAGATGCTTTTGTAAAACTGATAAATGCGGGGAAAATCAAACCGGACGAATCGGAAAGCCGGTAAAAATACTGCAGAGGAGGCTGCTATGCGAAGCAGAGTATTATCAAAGATTTCAATTCTGTTGGCGGTAATTGCCGCGGTTATGACAGCTGTTCCTTTAGGGATATTATGTGTTTCGGATAATGTGGAAGTACAACAGAGCAGAACCGATCTGGACTTTGAAATTGTAAGGGATTGCTCTTACCGGGAAGTGGAAGATGCGGATGCCCCTATTGGTGTACGGCAAGAATACACTTTTATACTGCGTGAAGCCTTACAGGACGATACATACCTTGCTTTTTATACGGTACATCAGTATGTGGATGTCAGGCTGGACGGACAAAATGTTTACAGCCTGAAACCTTCCGAGCAAAAGAAAATCAGTAAAACGGTGGGGTGGAGATTCTGATTGGCTCGCAGCTTGCTATTTATAAGGATCGTCTGGCCAAGGATTTTCCCCAGTTGATTTTGGGTATTATGTCTGCTTTTGTGGGTGTTGTCTTTATCTGTGTCTCAGTCTACAACCTATTGAAAAAGCACCGCGGAAAAAGTCTGGCAGCACTCGGGCTGTTTTCTGTGATGTTGGGTGTCTGGAAAGTAACCGATACCGGATTTACACCTATGCTTTTTCCGAATAAGTCTGTATTGATGTTCTATATTTCCGTGGCAATGCTGATGCTTGGCATAGTGCCGTTGATAAAGTGGCTGGAAGAAAGCTTAAACAGGGAAAGCCAATGTGTGCTGGACGGTTATTGCATTGCGGCAACCGTGACATGCATGGTGCAACTCATATTTCAGCTTTGCGGAGTGTTGGATTTGCGTGACACTTTGTTTGTCACCCATATCGTCATTGCGGCAGGAGTTGTCGTAATAATCGGAAATATCATATATGAAAGAATAAAGTATCCCCATAAAAAGAGACAGTATGCGGGGAAGAGGCTTCCTTTTATCTGCCTTGTAGGCGTGATGGCGGATGTCATTACATTTTATGTCAAGGGCAATTCTTCCGGATTGTATTATTCATTGTTGTCCTTCCTTCTGTACATTGTATTTATGGGAATTGCAACTATGTACCATTACGGTGAGCAGGAAATGGAGCTGGCAGAGAAGGACAGAAAGCTGGCCGAACAGGAACGCATGTTGACCGAGAGGCGCATTTCATTGATGATGAGCCAGATTCGTACACATTTCATTTTTAATGTCCTTACCGCAATCAGCGGATATTGTAAATACGATGCTAAAAAAGCTGATGAGGCATTGATATTGTTTTCTCGCTATCTCAGAAAAAACATAGCAATCATTGAACAGGAGGGATTGATTCCCTTTTCAAAAGAGCTGGAATATCTGGAGGATTATGTTTCACTGGAAAAAATCAGATTTAAGGATATGATTACCTTTGAATAAGACATCAGAGAGAGAAATTTTATGCTTCCCCCTCTTACAATCCAACCTATCATTGAAAACGCAATTAAGCATGGTTTGGTAGAGCATGGCAGAAGCGGTGGGAATCAAGAATGTCCGCTTCCGCCTGGAAAATATGGTTGATGGCAGCCTTTCTGTTGAGAGCAGTCCCGGAAAGGGAACAAGGGTAACCATACATATACCGAATACGCCCGGTAAAAATTATCCCAAATAAGCTTGCAGCAGTTTTAAAGTGTTCAGGGCTCCTGATTTGTGGGAGCGCTCATAGCCGTGAGAGGCGTAAACACCGGGGCCGATGAGCCCATGGCGGGCATCCACACCGGCATCCAGGGCAGCATCCGCGTCAGAACCGTAGTAGGGATAGACGTCTGCGGCATAATCAATATTGTTTTTCTGAGCAGCTTCGATCAAGGCTTTTACTACTGTATAGTGATAAGGACCGTGGCTGTCTTTGACGCAGATGGACACCTGTTTTTCCGTACATTCCAGACCGTTGCCCACGCATCCCATATCTACAGAGAGCAGTTCTTCCACATCCGCCGGAACGGAGGCACAGGCGCCGTGACCGATTTCCTCAAAGACGGTAATATGTTGGTAAACTTTTCGGCAGGGTGTAATTTTTTCTTCTTTAACATATTTTGCATAGCCCAGAAGGATAGCTGTGCTCAGCTTGTCGTCCAGAAAACGGCTCTTGATGTAGCCGGAATCCGTGATACGGGTTCTGGGTTCCACGCAGACAAAGGAACCGTTTGTAATCCCCAGATTTTTCACATCCTCCTTGGAGGAGACATCGGCGTCCAGAAGAACCTCTACTGAGTCGAAAGTACGCTCGGATTTCTGGTATTCGTCATTCACATGAATAGAGGCGTCTGCCAGCTGTATGGTACCGTCGTAGATACGGCCGTCCAGAGTGTAAATGCGACAGTTTTCCGTTTCCACATTGTTTGCGTTTAAGCCTCCCACTTTGGTGAGACGCAGAGTTCCGTTACTTTTAATCTCGGCAACCATAGCGCCCAGAGTGTCTACATGAGCCATCGTCAGAATCGGATTTCCATTTCCTCCGATTTCTACGATAACACCGCCTTTCTTCGTCTTTTTGGGAGTGTAGCCTAAGCGGGTGTATTCCTCCAACAGGTAATCTGTCACCTTTTCCGTGAAGCCGGAAGGACTGTCAATTGACAACAGCTTTTGCAACTGCTCCAATACATAATCCAGATATTTTTCCATGAGATTTTATTTCCTTTCTTTCCTGAATTTATCTGTAAATATCTTATCCCTTCTCATCCGGTTTTGCAACTTTTATCATAGCAACAGCAGAGCTGCGGTATACAGGATAATTAGGAAAACTACATTGTACAGTGTAAAGATTCTGAGATATGACCCTTTGGAAGCGTTCTTTTGATTCCCGTAAAGACGGTAGGAAATAACACTTGCCAAGGAGGCAATCAGGGTTCCCAAGCCACCGATGTTGACACCGTAGAGAAGAGCTTTTACAGCATCCGTAAAACCGGACAGCAGAATGGCAGCCGGTACATTACTGATACACTGTGAGAACAGGGTCCCAAGAAGCAATTCTTTGCCTTGAATGAAGGATCGCAGAAAATCCGCGATAGCGGGAACCCGCTCCATGTTGCCGATAAACAGGAAAAAGCAGACAAAAGTGAGAAGTAAAAAGTAGTCTACCCTTGCAAACAGTTTTTTGTCGAGAAAGAATATTGCAACAACTGATATGGCCAGCATAACAGGCCAGGGGAGAATCCGGGCTACGCAGAGGAGGCATATGCCGAAGAGCAAAAGATATGCAATCAGCTTCTTTCGGTCAGGAGCGGTTTGGGAGCTTTCGGGCAAAGCAGCTTCGCTGTCATCGGAAAGTATATGCACAGGATGGTTTTTCAGCAATAAAATGCTGACGGTCAAAAGGATAGCTGAGAGTCCGGTCAGCGGCAGCATCTCCAGCAGAAAAGTTCCGACAGGAATGGAAAAAGCGGAATACAGATAAAGATTCTGAGGATTTCCGATGGGAGTCAGCATGCTGCCCAGATTGGCAGCTATGGTTTGAAGGGAAATAACGGGAATCAACAGTTCTTCCTGTCCGGCCATTGTGAGAATCATAGCGGCAAAGGGGACAAAGGTAATCAGCGCCACATCGTTGGTAATGAACATGGCGGAGAAGAAGCAAAGTGCTGTCAGCAGGAAGGCAAGCTGACGTGTGGTATGTACCTTTTGCAGAAGTAGATTGCCCAGATAGCCGAAAACACCGATACTCTGTAACCCGGCGACGACCAGCATCAGGCAGAATAAAAGAGCCAGCACCCGGTAGTCGGGGTAGGACAGGTATTCGGCAGAAGGATGTACCAGGAAAGCAGACAGAAAAGCCAGCAGGGCGGCGATGGAAAGAACGGTTTCCTTTTTGAAAAATGTCAGTGTGGAACGTAAGTATTTCATGGCAGTGACCTCGATTGGTTTTCTTTTGCGCTGATTATAGCACAATTCGTTTGCACAGGAAAGAAGGGTATTGTAGAATGGATGATAGTGAGTCAAGGAACCTGTCCCCAATGACTCGCTTAAAAGGAGGGCATCATGAAAAAAATACTTGTTGTGGTAGACATGCAGAACGATTTTATTGACGGGGCGCTGGGCTCGGCGGAGGCACAGGCCATAGTTCCGAAGGTAGTGGAAAAGATAAAGTGCTACCCGGAAGACTGTATTATTGCTACCCGAGACACTCATGAGAGAGATAATTTGAAGACA
>JALEIR010000039.1 GCA_022769665.1 Lachnospiraceae bacterium
CTTGAAGACGACGAGGTAGATAGGAGTGAGGTGTAAGTACAGTAATGTATTCAGCTGACACTTACTAATCGGTCGAAAGCTTAACCAAGATAGAAAGAATGTTTTGAAAGATACATCAGTGTTCGGTTTTGAAGGTACAAAGTATTTTGAGAGAGTAGAATTTCTACTCTTTTTTTATTTTCATTTTTTTGCACAAAATTTTCAGATAATAGTTTCATTTTCTGTTAAAGTATGATAAAATATCCTTATTCAAGGCATGAACACAAAAAATGGATGTTTTGCCGTATACCTGATAAAAGCAACGAGGTGAAAAAATGGATACAAAAATCTTATTGGAAAACGGAACAAATGAGTTAGAAATCCTTGAATTTACGTTAGGTGACAATTCATATGGCATCAACGTGGCTAAAATCAGAGAAATCATTACTTATCAGCCGGTTACACCTGTTCCCAACTCTCATCCCAGTATCGAAGGAATATTTATGCCACGTGATGTAATGATTACGGCAATTGATTTGAAGAACTGTCTGGGAAGAGGAGTGTCAGAACCGAAGGGATTATTTATTCTGACAAATTTCAATAAACTGGATTTGGCATTCCATGTAGACAGCGTGCTTGGAATACACAGAGTATCCTGGAGAGATATTATTAAACCGGATGCAACGATATCTACAACGGATGATAGTGTATCTACGGGTATAATTAAAAGAGATGGAAAGCTGATTATTATTCTTGACTTCGAGAAGATTGTGACGGATATCAATCCCGAAACAGGATTAAAGGTATCGGAAATCAATGAGTTGGGAGAGAGAAAAAGGAGTGCTGTTCCTATTCTGATTGCTGAGGATTCTCCGTTACTGAACAAGCTGATTGTTGATTCCTTAAAGAGAGCCGGATATGATAATCTGATACATACTGAAAACGGACAGAAAGCATATGATGTAATATGCCAGTGTAAGGCGGACGGAACATTAAAAGAGCATGTAAGGTTGATTATCACAGATATTGAAATGCCTGAAATGGATGGACACAGATTAACAAAGCTGGTAAAAAGTGATGATACAACGGCAGATATTCCGGTTATCATATTCTCATCTCTGGTAAATGACGAAATGAAGAAAAAAGGCGAAGCTTTGGGAGCAGATGCTCAGTTGTCAAAGCCGGAAATCGGAAATCTGGTAAGAATAGTTGACCAGCTTGTTGATGAGAAGCATTTGGATAAATAAGGTATTCAGTGGAGAGCTGGGAGTTTTCCCAGCTCTTTTGTGTAGTTTGGAGAGGTGCTATGAATATAGTTGATATTATTGCTGAAGTGAAAAGTGCAGATATGGTACTTGTGGGTTTAGGGGAAGAATTTGACGGCGGGAAAAGACTGAAGGATAGTGCGGAATATGTGCGCGGAAAAGAGACATTAAAAGAGTCAGGTTATCATTGGCTGCAACCGGCATGGAATGAATTCTGTAACGAGAAAATTCATGACGATAATATTAAAAATGTATTGGAAAAACTGGCATTTCTCTTGGAAGATAAGAATTATTTTGTTGTGTCAACAGCTACAAATAAAACGATTGCAGGGATACCATGGAAAAAAGACAGACTTGTTATGCCCTGTGGTTCTTCAACAAAAAAGCAATGCAAAATGGGGTGTTCTGAAGCAATTGAGAATGTAAATGAAGAGGATGAAAAGCTGCTAAAAAAATATTTTGAGAACTTATACAACGGCATTTTGCTAAAAAATGAGGAGATAAATCTGGGAAATTGCTCCGCCTGCGGCGAAAGTATGGTGCTCAATAACGTTTATGCAGAGAACTATAATGAGGCCGGGTATACGGAGCAATGGAAGATGTATACAAAGTGGCTTCAGGGCACTTTGAACCATAGATTGATTGTACTGGAATTGGGAGTAAGTATGCGTTTCCCTTCTGTGATTCGATGGCCTTTTGAAAAAGTGGCTTATTTTAACAATAAAGCTACCTTTATTCGTGTCAATGAAAATCTGTATCAACTTACAGAGGAGTTGGCCGGAAAAGGGGTGGGAATTCCACAGAATGCGATTGAATGGTTAAAGATACTGTGTTAAACTAAAGTAATGTAGTATACAAAAAAGAAAGCTGAGGAGACATTATGCCTTCACAAGAGGATTATCTGGATAACCTGTTAAAAGATATGGAGACAAAAGAAGAGAATGCAGAGCAGGAAGAAAAGGAAGAACAGGATTCTCCGCTAGACTTGGATGCAGTCAGCAATATGGATGAAGACGAGATAGAAAAGCTTCTTTCAGCAGGTGCACAGAAGGAAGAAAACAATCTTTACGGTTCATCGGATATGGATTTACCGGATGAGGATGTGCTGAAAATGTTGGAGGAAAGTGATGATTCCGACCTTAAGGGAATTCAGGACCTGCTGGAAAAATCTGATCGAAATGAAGCGGTAGACGATTCTATAGAGAATCTGCTTCGGAAGATTCCGGCAGAGGAAGATTTGGAAGCAAAAATCCTCGGAGAGTCGGAAACAGAAGATATTTCCGAAGATAAAAAAGAACTTCTTCAGGCAAAACGTAAACAAAGAAAAGAACAGGCAGCTGCAAAAAAAGCAGAAAAAAAAGCGGCAAGGCAAGCTGCAAAGGAGGCCGCAAAAGATGCCAAAGCTGCTAAAAAAGCCGAAAAGAAGTCAAAAAGAGAAAGCAAGCAAAATACTGACGATAATTTGCTTGACATGTCTATACTTGATTCTATTGTATCGGAAGCAGATAAAACATCCGGAGACAATACAGACAGAATCGAAGAGCAAAGTGAAGAGAACATCGTAATTGAAGACGATGTGAACAGCAACTTTTCCGAACCGGTGGATGTGTTTGCACAGGAGCTTGGAGAACAACCTGCGGAAGAAACAGGTAAGGAGGAAGAGGCTGACGATTTTGGAATTGATTTGGGTAGTTTATTTGGAGAAGAAAACCCGGATGCGTCCGCGTCCCCGAACAGTGAGGCGGAGGGAGAGCCATCGGATTTCCCCGATTTTCTCGCATTAGATGCAGAGGAAGCAGATGCCCTGATTCCGAATCGGGACAAGGAGTCGGCTGCTGAGGATTCTCATAGGAAGAAAAAAAATTTCTTTTCTAAGATTCTTGATTTCCTGACAGAGGAGGATGAAGAGGAGGAAAACGAAAATATCAAGCTTTCTCAGGAAAATCAAGATATTTTAAATGAAATAGATAACGAAGAAGAAAAAAGCAAAAAAACAAAGAAAGCCAAAAAAGAGAAGAAGGAAAAGCCGAAAAAGGAGAAGTCGAAAAAGGAAGCAAAGCCGAAGAAAGCTCCAAAGCCAAAGAAGGAGAAACCGCCCAAGGAAGTTCCCCTTTTTCCGGAAAAAAAGCTTTCTTTTAAGAAGATATTACCGATAATATTGATCGGAATATCAGTCGGGGTGTTATTGTTTGTGTTTGTAAATGCTACTGTGGATTATTCCGATAAAAAAGAGGCAAGAACAGCTTATTATGCGGGCGACTATCAGACTTGCTATCAAAACCTGTTCGGCAAAGAGTTGGACGAAACAGAGAGTATTATGTTCGGAAAGTCAGAGAGTATCCTGTATATCAGACTCTGGTTGCGGGAGTATGAAATGTTTTCAGAGGAAGGCTCCGAAGTGGAAGCACTTGACAGCTTGATTCAGACTGTTTCCGATTATCCGAAGCTGTATGCGTATGCGAGTCAATGGAATGCGGAGGAAGAGGTGGCTGCCGGCTATGCTGTCATATTGAATATTTTATCAGACAAGTATGGGTTGACGGAGAATGAGGCATTGCAAATTGCAGCAGAACCAAACGACGTGGAATATACCAGAATAGTAACAGATATTGCCCGGGGAAAAACTTATGAAACGGTAGAAGAATCAGAGAACGAGAAATTGTCGAATCAGCCTGAGGAAACGGAGGAGACAATGAAGGATATTCTGCCCGAAGAGGAAGAACTGGGTTATGATACATTTATTGATAATCGGAAGGATGGAGCACCTGAGGAATGATTGCTATTATTGATTATGATGCAGGAAATATAAAAAGTGTGGAGAAGGCCCTGCTGTTTCTTGGAGAGGATGTTGTGATTACCAGGGACGCAGAGACAATTTTATATGCTGACGGAGTTATCCTGCCGGGGGTAGGAGCATTTGGTGATGCCATGAATAAGCTTCATACATATGGGTTGGCAGAGGTTATCCGGAAATGTGTGGGTAAAGGTATTCCCTTTTTGGGTATCTGTCTTGGACTGCAGCTTCTGTTTGAAAGCAGTGAGGAGAGTCCCGGAGTGGAAGGGCTTCATATTCTTGATGGTAAGATTGTCAGGATTCCTGCGGATTGCGGATTAAAGGTTCCTCATATCGGATGGAATGATTTACGGTTTCCTAACAGGGGAAGGTTGTTTGAAGGAATTCCCGAAAAATCATATGTTTATTTTGTCCATTCTTATTATCTGCAGGCGGCGGATGAGAGTATAGTCACCGCAACAACGGAATACGGAGCACATATTCATGCCTCCGTAGAAAAAGGGAATGTATTTGCCTGCCAGTTCCATCCGGAGAAAAGCTCCGATGTTGGCATGCAGATACTGCGCAATTTTATCAGGGTGACGAAGGAGTGACAGTATGCACACGAAAAGAGTGATACCGTGTTTGGACGTAAAGGACGGCAGAGTAGTAAAAGGAGTTAAGTTTCTGAATCTGAAGGATGCAGGTGATCCTGCTGAGGTTTCTGCCGCTTACGATAAAGAAGGTGCTGACGAAGTTGTTTTTTTGGATATCAATGCTTCGGCAGACAGCAGGGCAACCCAACTGGAGTGGGTTCGTCAGGTTGCAAGTAAAGTGTTTATTCCTTTTACGGTGGGCGGAGGTATTCGTACTGTAGAGGATTTTAAGGCAATTTTACGTGAGGGAGCGGATAAAATTGCTATTAATTCAGCAGCCATTATGAATCCACAGTTGATTTCGGACGGAGCGGATAAGTTTGGAAGCCAGTGTGTGGTTGTGGCTATCGATGCCAAGCGCAGGGAGAACGGAAGCGGCTGGAGTGTATATAAGAACGGGGGCCGTGTTGACATGGGTCTGGATGCTGTGGAATGGGCAGTCAAAGCAGAAAAGCTGGGGGCAGGGGAGATTTTGCTAACCAGTATGGATGCGGACGGAACCAAGACCGGATATGACTTGGAGTTGACAAGGGCGGTAGCAGAATCTGTCAGCATTCCGGTAATAGCTTCCGGCGGTGCCGGAAAACCGGAACATTTTTATGAGGCATTGGCGGATGCGAAAGCGGAGGCTGTGCTGGCTGCATCGCTGTTCCACTATAAGGAGTTGGAAATCAGGCAGGTAAAGGAATATCTGCGGGAGAGAGGTATCAGCGTAAGATTATGAGCATGATAAATAATGACTGGCTGACGGAACTGGGAGAAGAGTTCCATAAGCCTTACTATAAAGAGTTGTATCATTTTGTATTAAACGAATATAATACGACACAGGTGTTTCCGCCGGCAGACGATATATTTAACGCTTTTCATCTGACTCCGCTGAGTGAGGTGAAGGTGGTCATCATTGGGCAGGATCCCTATCACAATGTGGGTCAGGCCCACGGACTTTGTTTTTCCGTAAAACCGGATGTGGATATTCCTCCTTCGCTGGTCAATATTTATAAAGAGCTGCATGATGATCTGGGCTGTTACATACCAAATAACGGATATCTGGTAAAGTGGGCAAAGCAGGGAGTGCTGATGCTAAATACCGTGCTGACGGTTCGTGCCCATATGGCGAATTCCCACCGTGGAAAGGGATGGGAAGAGTTCACAGATGCAGCAATCAGAGCATTGAACAAGCAGGACAGACCCATTGTATTTATTTTGTGGGGCAGACCGGCACAGATGAAGGAGAGGATGCTGAATAATCCCAACCATTTGATTTTAAAGGCACCTCATCCGAGTCCGCTTTCTGCTTACAACGGATTTTTCGGAAGCAAACCTTTCAGCAAAACAAACAAATTTTTGGAAGAGCATGGCGTTACTCCCATTGATTGGCAGATTGAAAATGTAGAAAAAGTTCAGTAATATATAGCAGGTAAGATATAAGACCGCACAAGAGGATTTGAAGAGTTTACACTTTGGTGTGAACTCACGCAAGAAATCTTGTGCGTTTTTTATATTTTTATTGACAAAACCATCACATCAATCTATAGTATTCCTGGAAAGTACTACTATAGGAGGAGAAATGGAGGAAGCATTACTCATTGAGAAATTGCTGCTGTTTGGCCTTGGAAGGCAGGAGGCGGCCATATATCTCTGTCTGTTAAAGAACAGTGAACTTACCGGCTACGAGGTGGCAAAGTTGACGGGAATTTCCAGATCAAATGTGTATAACAGTCTGGCGTCATTGGTTGAGCACGGAGCTGCCTATGTGTCTGAGGGAGCATCTACACGTTATACGGCGGTCTGTCTGAAGGAGTTTTGTGACAACAGGCTCCGCTTTTTGAAGGATGTGGGAGCATACCTTGTGGAGAACGGACCAAAGCCTATTATTCCCTCGGAAGGTTACATTACGGTAGAGGGATACGGACATATCTGTGATAAGATTCACCATATGCTTTTGGGAGCGGAAAAGAGAATTTATTTTTCTGCAACAGGTGCCTTTTTGGAGATGTGGAAGGAAGAAATTTCAGAATTGGTACGGCGCGGCAGCAAGGTGGTTTTGATTTCGGAGGATTCATCCAATATTTTTTCGGAGCAAAAGGAACTGCGGGAAGGAATTATCTTTTATGAAATTCCCGAAAATATGGATGCAGCAGACAGAAAACGGCAAGTACGTCTGATTATTGATTCCGAATATGTACTGACGGGCGAGGTGGAAGGTACGAGCAATGATACATGCCTGTACAGTGCCCAGAAGAATTTTGTTAATGTTTTCAAAGATGCCATGCGAAATGAGATTGAACTCATCAAGCTTAAAGGAAAAAGATAAGTGAAAGGGATAAGGTGGAAGTCAAATGAAAATTGCGATTATGGGTTATGGAAATCTTGGAAAGGGAATTGAATGTGCGGTGCGCCAGAATGAGGATATGGAATTGGTTGCCGTATTTACCAGAAGAAATCCGGAGACAGTGAAGGTGGCAAGCGGAGTACCCGTATATTCTGTAGATAAACTGCCGGAAATGAAGGACAAAATAGATGTCCTGATGATGTGCGGAGGTTCCGCAACGGATTTGCCGAAGCAGACAGCAGAGTATGCAAAGTATTTTAATGTCATTGACAGCTTTGACACCCATGCAAAGATACCCGAACATTTTGCCAATGTGGACAAGGCAGCAAAAGAGGGCGGTAAGATTGCAATGATCTCTGTTGGTTGGGATCCCGGTATGTTTTCGTTGAACAGATTGTATGCAAATGCCATTCTTCGGGACGGCAGTGACTATACTTTCTGGGGCAAAGGGGTCAGTCAGGGACATTCTGATGCCATCCGCAGAATTCCCGGAGTTAAGGATGCGAAACAGTATACAATTCCTGTGGAATCTGCGCTGGAGGCGGTGCGTAATTGTGAAAATCCGGTGCTGACTACAAGACAGAAGCACACCAGAGAATGTTTTGTGGTAGCGGAGGAAGGTGCAGACAAGGCATGGATTGAGAATCAAATCAAGACGATGCCCAACTACTTTGCAGACTATGATACAACGGTTCATTTTATCACAGAGGAAGAACTGAAGAGAGACCACGCAGGGATTCCTCACGGTGGGTTTGTGCTGAGAACGGGAAAAACAGGTTTGAACGGAGAGCATAATCATGTGATTGAATACAGCCTGAAGTTGGATTCCAATCCTGAGTTTACCGCCTGCGTTCTGGTTGCCTATGCAAGAGCCGCATACCGCATGAATCAAGAGGGAATGAAAGGGTGTAAGACTGTGTTTGATGTGGCACCCGCATATCTCAGCCCTATGACGGCAGAAGAAATGCGCAGTAAGTTATTGTAATGGCGTAGAACAGGTTGGGAATATTTTAGTATGAGACTGCAAGAAGAAACGTATAATGAAATCTGCTGCAGATGATAGAAAGGTACGGTTACTATAATGGAAAAAAAGGCATTTGTGACAAAAGAGATGGTGGAGGAAATTGTCAAGAAATACCCTACACCCTTTCATATTTATGATGAAAAGGGAATTCGAGAAAACGCGAAAGCCCTGAAGGAGGCGTTCGCCTGGAACCCCGGATACAAAGAGTTTTTTGCGGTGAAAGCAACACCCAATCCCTTTTTGATTGATATCTTAAGAGATTATGGTTGCGGATGTGACTGCTCATCTCTGACAGAGCTGATGTTGAGTCATGCTATGGGAGTCAAAGGAGAGGACATCATGTTTTCTTCAAATGACACTCCTGCAGAGGAGTTCGCATATGCAGCAAAAATCGGAGCTACCATTAACTTGGATGATATTACACACATTGATTATTTGGAAAAAACACTGGGTTATCTGCCAAAAACTCTGAGCTGTCGTTTCAATCCCGGCGGTTATTTTTCCCTGGGTACCGATATTATGGACAATCCGGGAGACGCCAAGTACGGCTTTACCACAGAGCAGATGTTCGAAGGCTATAAAATATTAAAGGAAAAGGGTGTAGAAAACTTCGGTATTCATGCATTCCTTGCCAGCAATACGGTAACAAACGAGTATTATCCGACTTTGGCAAAGCAGCTGTTTGAACTGGCTGTACAGCTGAAGGAAGAGACGGGAGCGCACATTACCTTCATTAATCTGTCAGGCGGTATCGGCATTCCTTACAAGCCGGAGCAGGAGCCCAATGATATTAAAGTAATCGGCGAGAGTGTGAGAAAAGTATATGAAGAAGTACTGGTTCCCGCGGGTATGGGAGATGTAGCTATTTATACGGAGCTTGGTCGCTTTATGATGGCTCCCTACGGACATCTTGTGACACAGGTGATTCATGAGAAGCATACCCACAAGGAATATCTTGGCGTGGATGCGTGTGCCGTGAATCTCATGCGTCCTGCCATGTACGGAGCATATCATCATATCACGGTTCTTGGCAAGGAAAATCAGCCCTGTGATCATATGTATGATGTCACGGGTTCATTGTGTGAGAATAACGATAAGTTTGCCATTGACAGAATGCTTCCGGAGGTAGAAATCGGGGATTACATTGCCATTCATGATACCGGGGCTCACGGCTATGCCATGGGGTACAATTATAATGGCAAGCTGAAATCTTCAGAACTTTTGCTGCATGAGGACGGCAGTGTTCAGTTGATTCGCCGGGCAGAGACTCCCAGAGATTACTTTGCAACCTTTGACTGCTTCGATATATTTGACAAGCTCTTCCCCAACGGATAGAATAGAGAAAACGGCAACTGCATGAGCTGCGGTTGCCGTTTTTGGTAACAGGCTATTCCGAAAGTGTGAGATAAAAAGGCAGTTGAATTCTGCCGAACAGTATAGAAAAGGCGGTATAGAAATGAGATATCCGAAATATTTGACAAAAGGCGGAACAATCGGCTTTTTGGCACCTTCCATGGGTTGTTCCACAGAGCCCTACAGAACGGGATTTGATACGGCATTGGAAAAATGGAGAGGTATGGGTTATGGGGTTCTGCTGGGACCGAACTGCTATGAAGATAAAGGTGTTGGAATCAGTAATCATCCCGAGTTATGTGGGGCAGAGGTGATGGAGATGTTTTCATCCGATGCGGATTGCCTGATTTCCTGCGGTGGCGGAGAATTGATGTGTGAAATCCTGCCATATGTGGATTTTGTGGAACTGGAAATGTTGGAGCCCAAATGGTTTATGGGATATTCCGATAACACAAATTTGTGCTTTACCCTGGCAACTCTGGCAGATACAGCTTCGGTGTACGGCCCCTGCGCTTCTTCCTTTGGCATGGAGCCATGGCATAAATCTTTAAAGGATGCATTTGGTATTCTGACAGGGGAGGTACATGCAGTAAGTAGCTACGGCACATGGGAGAAGGAACAGCTGAAGGATGAGGAGCATCCCTGTGTCCCTTATAATTTGACGGAACCCCTTGCGATACAAAGCTTTATCGGAACCCAAAAGGTATCGGGTAAGGATGAAACAATTTCGTTCTCCGGAAGATTAATCGGGGGATGCATGGATTGTCTTGTCAATCTTCTGGGAACACGATTTGACAGAGTAAAGGAATTTACGGAAAAATATAAAGAGGATGGATATATCTGGTTTTTAGAATCCTGTGATTTGAATGTATTTGCTATTCGCCGGGCTATGTGGCAGATGGAACAGGCAGGCTGGTTTCAATACGTGAAGGGCTTCTTAATCGGAAGACCTGCCAACGGAGAGCCAATCATGAATCTGGATGTTTACAGTGCGGTGCTGGATGTGGCAGGGCGTAAAAATGTACCTGTGATAATGGATGTGGATTTGGGGCACAGACCTCCTATGATGCCACTCGTTGTTGGAAGCATGGCGGAAGTAACCGTAAAAGGAAATGAAATGAAGGTTTCTATGGAATACAGATAAAAAGAAAAACCTTATGAATCAATTAGATTCATAAGGTTTTTTAATGCCGGCAGCGGGACTTGAACCCGCACGTTGTTGCCAACAACAGATTTTGAGTCTGCCTCGTCTGCCATTCCGACACGCCGGCATATGTAAGGTTTTCCTCACAGCGAAATTTATTTTAGCATATGTAAGATGCTTTGACAAGTAATTTTTCAAAAAATTCAAAAATTATTGATTTCCGGCGCTCACTCTTGTATAATTAATTGCGAAGTAATCGGAACAGAGAGCACCGGTTGCCCTCAGTAAGAAAAAAGCAATCACGTGATAGCATCTACACTTTGGGCAGTGAGATGCTATTTTTGTTGTGATAAGAAGTCAAAAACCGACACAGCGCCGGATGTTGGTAGTACGTTAAGAGGTATAGGTATGAGATATCAGATCAGACATGCACTGGTACAGTACGGTGCAGACACAATATTGCAGGATGTAAACTTTGAAGTGCATGACAATGAAAAGATTGCCATTGTCGGAAGAAACGGATGCGGAAAGACTACACTCCTTAAACTCATTGCAGGAGATATTCAGATGAATAATCTTGACAGCGATGAGGAGTGCGGCATCAGCATGGCCGGAAAGCAGGAAATCGGATTCCTGCGACAGGTTAATTTCGCAGAAAAGGAAGTGACGGTGGAAGAGGAAATCAAAAAGACCTTTGCCCCGGTATTTGAATGTGAAAAGCGGATGAATGAGCTGGAGGAAAAGATGAAAACCTCTGATGACAGACAGCTCATGAATGAATACGACGGATTGCAGCGGAAAATGGAGGCACTCAGAGGCTATTCCTGGCGTCAGGATATGGAAATTATGTTTCAGCGCTTTGGCTTTGCTCTGGAAGATTTACAGCGCCCAATCGGCAGTTTTTCGGGAGGACAGCAGACCAAGGTTGCGTTTATCAAACTGTTGTTGGGAAGACCCGATATCATGTTGCTGGATGAGCCTACCAACCATCTGGATTTACCTACCATCGAATGGCTGGAGGGATATTTAAAAACTTACGATAAAGCGGTTATCATCGTTTCCCATGACCGTATGTTTTTGGACAAGGTTATCGATGTGACCTACGAGATTGAGTATCATCGAATCAAGCGCTATCCCGGAAACTATACCGCCTTCATGAAGAAGAAGGAGGAAGACCTGATTAAGCAGGAGAAGGATTATGAGGAGCAGCAGAAAGAGATTAAGCGTCTGACTGAGTGGATTGAAAAGTGGAAAAATACTCCCACTAAGGTTTCTGCCGCACACTCGAAGCAAATGGCACTGGAGCATATGGTGAGAATTGAAAAACCCAGACGTTTTGATACAAGGGCTTTTCATGCAAGATATATTCCCAGAATCGAAAGCTATACCAATGTCATAAACGCAAAGAAGCTGGCGATTGGTTACGATGATGTGCTGAGTGAGGTAACCTTTCTGCTTCAAAAAAAAGAGCGGTTGGCTATTATAGGGGAGAACGGAAAAGGAAAGTCTACGCTTTTAAAGACTCTGATTGGAGAAATCCCTGCTTTGGGCGGCGAGTTTAAGTTTGGACAGAATGTGGAATGGGGATATTTTGACCAGCAAAAGGCTGTTTTGGATGATGCGGATCCGGAGCAGACAGTGCTGGATAATTTCTGGGAGGAATATCCGGACTATCTGCGGGAAGAGGTACGCAGCGCGCTGGGAGGCTTCATGTTTTCCGGCGAGGATGTAATGAAGAAAATGGGACAACTGTCCGGCGGTGAAAAAGTGAGATTATCTCTCTGTAAAATGCTTCAGACAAGACCCAATCTCCTGATTTTGGACGAGCCTACCAACCATATGGATATTATCGGCAAGGAAGCATTGGAGCAGATGCTGAACGAATATGAGGGAACGGTGTTGTTTGTTTCCCATGACAGATATTTTATCAGCAAGGTTGCAACCGAAATTCTGGAATTTTCGCAGGATGCGGTAAAGCAATACAACATGAATTATGAGGAGTATCTGAACGAAAAGCAGAGAGAAGCGGCAGGGCTGGTCGGCGGATTAAGCGGGAAAGGAAACACAGCAGGGGTACAGGCGATGAAGAGCGGTGCTAAAGCAGATTCTCAGCCTGCAAGCTCTGATGCAGGTGAAAATGGTGGCTCCCCCACACTTGCCGATGTGTTTGATAAGAAGACTTATTACAATCCGGGGAAGATACGGTCCAGATTGCAAAATCAGTTGGAGAAATATGAAAGACAGCTGGCGGAGAGTGAGAAGAAGCAGGCTGAATTGCAGATGCAGCTCATGGATCCGGCTCTTGCCAGCGATTATCCGAAGCTGATGGAGATTCAAAATGGAATTGATGCGGAGGAGAAGAATCAGGAAAGTTTACTGGAGCGGATGCTGGAGACAGAGACAGCGCTGGAAGAAATGCGGGAAGA
>JALEIR010000068.1 GCA_022769665.1 Lachnospiraceae bacterium
CCCTTCTCCTCACCGTACGCTCACTCCCTTGCAGTAATCTTTTCTCTGCTTATCTCCATTGTAACAGATTCTTTTTCCGCTTCAAGCCGGAAACGCCAAGATGCACCTTTATACCCACAAGATGCAAAAATCCCCGAAGCACTTCTGCCTCGGGGAACAAAGGGACTCGCAATTTATTCAATTTCAATCATGTCTTTCATCACCGTCAAAGGTCTCACAGAACCGCGCGGCAAAAGCCGGTTCCTCATCACCTGCATAAAGGTGGGAGATATCGCCGAAGCTGCTCACCCGGAAGGAGGCCTTTCCCTGTCTCCTCTCCTCCGTATACACGGTTGTCACTGACGTAGGCGCTGCGCAGGTATTATGCCAGAGAATCATGGGTGATACATTCATCAAATGAGACAAAAGCACACATTCCAGACCGAAATGACAAAAGAACACAAGCGTATCGCGGTTTGACTGCTCAACACGGTACAGTTCACCCTCTCGGACATAGCCATGCTCCGCCAGCAGCGCGTCAAAACTGTCCGTCACATATCGGTACACCTCGTCCACCCTGCCTTCCTTCATAATCTCCGTCTCACACCACTGTTTCCGGTCAAAATACCTTTCATCCGCAGTCCAGTCCTCCGGAAGCCAGTCCCACGCAATGATTTTCCTATCCTTCACATCAGGTCGATTAATCTGGGGCGGGAACTCCCTGAGCCAGTCACATTCCACCGCTGTTCTGCCCATTTTTTCCAAGGTCAGTGATGCGGTATCCTTCGCCCTGCCCAAAGGTGACACATAAAACTCCTTAACATCCAGCTTGCTGATACGCTCCGAGAGCAGTCCTGCCTCTCTCCACCCCTTTTCCGTAAGGGAATCTATTGCGTAATCCGGGTCTCCGTGCCTGATAATCACTAATCTCATCCTAGCCTCCATTCCGAGAACGATTCGTTCGAGGAACCACACCTGTTTATCCAAGTGCCACATCCAGCACCATCATCAGAACAAATCCCAAAGCCACACCCACCGTTCCGATATTGGTATGTTCTCCTGACTGCGACTCGGGAATCAATTCCTCCACTACTACATATACCATAGCTCCCGCCGCAAAAGCAAGCATATAAGGTAGAATGGGCACCACGCGGGACGCCAGCATGATTGTGATAAAAGCCCCCACAGGCTCAACGATGCCCGAAAGCATACCATAAAGGAATGCCTTTCCCCTGGTTGCTCCGGCGCTGCGAAGGGGCATGGAAATAATGGCACCCTCCGGGAAATTCTGAATGGAAATTCCGATGGCAAGCGCAAGCGCTCCGGCCATGGCAGCTCCCACATCCTCAGCAAGCATGGCTGCCGCAACCGTTACTCCCACAGCCATACCCTCCGGCAGATTATGCAGTGTCACGGCAAAGATAAGCATTGTTGTTTTCTTCAGTCCTGCTTTTACTCCCTCCGGTTTTTCACTGTCGATATGAATATGGGGCACCAGACTGTCGAGCAGCAGAAGAAACCCCATGCCCAGCAGAAATCCTGCTGAAGCAGGGAGCCATGCTGCCTTTCCCTGTTCTTCCGCCATCTCGATGGCAGGTATCAGAAGTGACCAGACAGAGGCTGCTATCATCACACCGGATGCAAATCCCAAAAGCAGCTTCTCCAGCCCTCTTCCCATCTCCTTCCGCATAAACAAAACCATTGCGGAACCCAGCGCTGTACCTAAAAAGGGGATCCAAATAATTACATATGCACTCATTTTTCTTTCAGCCTTTTCTCTTCATTTATTCATATTCAACTTTTTCCGAAACGGTGACAACTATTTTGATTTTATTTTCAGGCATCTGACTGCGTTCAATACAGCCAGCACCATTACACCCACATCCGCAAAAATGGCAAGCCACATTCCGGCAATTCCCAACGCTCCGAGAAGCAGACAAATTGCTTTTACTCCCAAGGCAAACACAATGTTCTCATAGACAATACGCAGACATTTTCTGGAAATGCGCATCGCCAGGGCCAGCTTCATGGGATTATCGTCCATCAGTACAATATCCGCTGCCTCAATAGCCGCATCGGAACCTAACGCTCCCATGGCAACTCCGATGTCCGCTCTGGAAAGCACCGGTGCATCGTTAATACCGTCACCCACAAAAGCAAGTTTTTCTTTTGCGCCTTTTTCATCCAACAACGCTTCTACCGCATCTACCTTGTCCCCGGGTAGCAGTTCGCTCTTCACCTCATCCAGTCCCAGCTGTTCGGCCACATGCCTGGCCACGGCATCGCTGTCTCCGGTGAGCATCACCGTCTTTTTCACTCCCGCTGCCTTCAGCGCTGCCACAGCCTGTGCGGATTGTTCCTTCACTACATCGGAAATCAAAATATATCCCGCATAGAAACCGTTTATCGCCAAATACACAACAGTACCCACACCGGTGTTCTCTTCATACGGCACTCCCAGCTTTTTCATCAGTTTGGCATTTCCCGCCGCCACTTTCGCTCCGTCCACCAGTGCCGTCACGCCATGCCCGCCGATTTCCTCCACCTCGGACACCTTTGTCATATCAATTTCCTGTCCGAAAGCATCCTTCAGACTCTTGGAAATCGGATGGTTGGAATAACTTTCCGCATAGGCGGCATATTTCAAAAGTTCCCGTCCTGCCGGTTCCGATTCTGTTTCTTCCGCCGTGGCAGTCTTCTCTGCAATGTAGTTTTCAAAGGCTTTCGAAGGTTGAATCTCCGTCACCTGGAACACACCTTTGGTCAGGGTCCCTGTCTTGTCAAATACCACATATTTCGTCTGTGCCAAAGCTTCCAGATAATTGGAACCCTTTACCAGAATGCCGCAGGCACTTGCACCGCCGATACCTCCGAAAAAGCTTAACGGAATGGAAATAACCAGAGCGCAAGGACAGCTGATAACCAGAAAAGTCAGGGCACGAATCACCCAGTTGCTCCAGTTTGCGGCATTACCCATCAGCAAATTCGCCAAAGGCGGTATCACTGCCAGAGCCAAAGCGCCATAACATACCGCAGGTGTGTAGTACCTGGCAAACTTTGTAATAAAATTCTCGGATTTGGATTTCTTCATACCTGAGTTTTCCACCAGATCCAGAATCTTGGAAACGGTTGACTCTCCAAATTCCTTTGTGGTCCGTATTCTCAAAAGTCCTGTGATATTGACACATCCGCTGACGACTTCCTCTCCGGTCTTGATATCTCTGGGTACACTTTCTCCGGTCAGGGCGGAAGTATTTAACGTTGAACTGCCCTCCACCACCACTCCGTCGATGGGAACCTTTTCGCCCGGCTGTACCACGATAACAGTACCCGGCTCTACGTCCTCCGGATCCATCTGCTCCAGGCTGCCGTCTTCCTTTTCCATATTGGCATAGTCCGGTCTGATATCCATCAGTGCTGTAATGTTCTTCCGGCTCTTTCCCACTGCTACAGACTGAAACAGCTCGCCCACCTGGTAAAACAGCATTACGGCTACACCTTCAGCAAATTCTCCCTCCAGTCCCCGGCTCTCGTTATACACTCCCAACAGCATGGCACCCACTGTAGCCACCGCCATCAGGAAATTTTCGTCAAACACCTCGCCGTGGGCGATACCCAGCGCAGCCTTCCGCAAAATATCATAGCCAATGATGAAATAAGGTATCAGATAAAGAGCAAAACGCAAGTATCCTTCCACGGGAACAAAGTAAAGCACCACGATGAGAATTGCCGCTATGATGATACGGTACAAAACCTTTTTTTGTTTCTTTGTCATGTCTATATCCATGCCTTTCCGATTTTTTGTCTCAGTCCAGGAAAATCTCGCAGTCGCTTTCTACCTTTTTACATGCCTTCAAAACCGCTTTCATAACTGCTTTTTCGTCAGCTTCTTCCGCAAATTCCACCTTCATCTTCTGCGTCATAAAGTTCACGGCAGCATCCTGCACACCGTCTACCTTTTTAGTTGCTTCCTCCATCTTCAATGCACAGTTTGCGCAATCCACTTCAATTTTGTAAGTTTTTTTCATATTCTTACCCTCCTGCATTTGGTTTATGTTCTCCTGCATACTATGCAAATGCAACTCATTTGCATTTACGTTGTATGATTCATTCATATGAACCATTGTTCATATGATTATCATACCATAATCCTATTCATTGTCAAGACTATTTCTTCATTCAGACATAATAAATGATTTGACACGTCAGGAATGAAAAAAAGAGGCAGTCTCCCGACCGCCTCATCTGCATTATTCCCGATAATTTCCCTTGCTTTTATACAGGCTCTTCACCACCTCATAAGAAAGCTTAGGTCTTCTGTATTCATCCACAATCCCCTTGTTATTCATGGTTCTCGGCCGGATGGAGAACCAGCTGTCGCAGACTCTCACATCACAGAACTGCCAGATATAGATGCCGCTGCAGCCCTCCTGTTCAAACACAGCCGTAATCTGCTGCTTCAGTGCTTCCGCCTGATATTCCTCGGACCATTTTACCTTTGCAGGTGTCCGATAACCATAGATAGCTCCCGCACCTGTCTCCGTAATCAGGAACGGCTTGCCCTTTCCTTCCGTATCCGTCTGTACCCACTGATACAAATCCTCCAGATACTCCTTAACCGGTGTATCATGATACCACTTGGGATAAATATTATACGATACTACCTCAGGCAGTCCGAAACAAATATCTGTCTTAAACTGACAGCTGGCTGAAGAACGGGGTCTGTAGGGATCCAGCTTCCTGATCAAATCATACTGTGCAGTATAGCAGGATTTTCCGTATTCCGTGTGACTGGCGCATTCATTCAGAATACCCCAGATATAAATAGAGGGATGGTTGTAATGGGCTGTAATCATCTCACGGATACAATCCTCACACTGCTGCTCGAAATGAGGATTGCGCATATTTTCTTCGGAAAGTCCTCTGGCATGGTTTTCCTCCCAGACCAGAATACCCTGTTCATCACATAAATCCAGAAACAGCTCATCATTGGGATAATGAGATGTACGGATAGAGTTTGCTCCCAAATCCTTTGCCACCATCAAATCATACTGCATGGCTTCAAAGGGCAGTGCGCAGCCAAACTGCGGATGGTCTTCGTGACGGCAGAAGCCTTTTATAAAAAGCTTCTTTCCGCTTAACAGGATGTCTTTTCCCTCAACGCGCACCTCTCGAAAGCCGATTCTGTCTATCAAATCATCCACCGGGGTCCCGCCGGCATCGCAAATCACCGCACCCAGCATACAAAGTACAGGTTCTTCCGGCGACCAGCTTTTGGCCTGTTCAAAGGAAAGCTCTCCGGTTTCCACGACCCGCGTTTCTCCTCCTTCAAGCTGTACCGGACAGGCATAAAATTCTTTACCGTCCAAAGACAACTTCAACGTTCCGATATAGGGTCTGTCAGTCAGATTGCATAGGTTTATCTGCACTGTCCCTTGCCAGCTTCCTTTCCAAAGCGGTGTAAAATGCATCCAACTGATATAAATATCGCCCAGCTCCTCCAGTATGACACCTCTTGAGATACCGCCGTAGGACTGATAATCATTGGGGACATGCAGCGCAGAATCCGGGCCAAAAGCATTATCTGCCTCTACTTCCAATCCGTGTGTTCCCGGTTTCATATCTTTCATTACCACGTCAAAGGGTGTATAGGCGTTATAGTGCGTCGCCACCTGCTGCCCGTCCACCCGGACAGTTGCGGTATGACTGACTCCTTTGAACTCAAGTCTGATATTTCCGCCTGCTTCAAACTCTCTGGAATAGGAGCCCTTCCCACGGTAATTTACCGTCTCCGGATAGGTTTCCCAACAGCCGGGAACCGCAACAGATATACTTTGTCCGTCTCCCTCCTCCGTAACCGTATGAAATTTCCAAAGGCAGGAGGACAGCTCTTTTGTCCTACGGATTTTATGCGTCTCAAATGCTCTGATCAATGTCTGTACCTCGCGATATTATTCATCCTTCAACGGTAACTCATTCAGCTTTTCTGCAGACTCCGGAATCTGATTGCTGCGGATATCAATAATAGGGCCTCCGGTTCCCTCAATGTATTCCCGGGTAATGGTCACCCGCCCGATATTGTCATCCTTGGGAATTTCATACATGATATCCAGCATGAATTCCTCTATGATGGAACGAAGGGCTCTGGCACCGGTATCTCTCTCCATGGCTTTTTCCGCAATGGCTTCCAGTGCATCATCGGTAAATTCCAGCTTCACCTCATCCAGCTCCAAAAGCTTCTGATATTGCTTTAAAATAGCATTCTTGGGCTCCTTCAGTATCTTTACCATCATTTCCTTGGAAAGTCCTTCCAGTGTAAAAATGATTGGCAGACGCCCGATAAACTCAGGTATCATACCGAACTTCCTGATATCCTCCACAGTCACCTTGGACAGAATATTCTTATCCTTGTCATACTTGTCCTTCAGTTCGGAATTAAAGCCGATGGATGCCGTCTTGGTCAGGCGCTCCTTGATAATATCCTCCAAATCGGGAAAAGCACCGCCGCAGATGAACAGAATATTTCTGGTATTCACGGTGGCAAGCGGAACCATGGCATTCTTGCTGTTGGCTCCCACAGGTACCTCAACCTCCGCACCCTCCAGCAATTTCAGCATTCCCTGCTGTACGCTCTCACCGCTGACATCTCTTGTATTGTTGTTCTTTTTCTTGGCAATCTTGTCTATCTCATCGATAAAGATGATTCCGCGCTCTGCCTTTTCCACATCGTTGTCTGCCGCTGCCAGTAACTTGGAAACAACAGACTCTATATCGTCGCCGATATAGCCGGCTTCGGTCAGGGAGGTAGCATCTGCAATTGCCAGAGGCACATCCAACAGTCGTGCCAGCGTCTTTACCAAATAAGTCTTACCGCAGCCTGTAGGTCCTATCATCAGCATGTTGGACTTCTCAATTTCAATATTGTCCATGGTGTTGGTAACCACGCGCTTATAATGATTATATACCGCTACGGAAATCACCTTTTTGGCATATTCCTGTCCCACCACATACTCATCCAGACTGGCTTTAATTTTGTGAGGTGCGGGGATATCCCTGATATTCAAAACAGGCTCCTCACCCTCTTTTTTCTTCTTTTTCTTCAGCTTCTGTTTGTTGGGAATTCCGCCGTCTCCCTGAAGATCTGCCAGATTGACAAAGCTGATGTTGGGAAATCCGCCCTGCCTTGTCATTTCATCTATCTCCCGCTGTAACTGGGGATTATTCAGCATTCCCTGATAATCGAACTGGCTGACTGCATCCATTGTCTTATGCATGCAATCGTCACACACGCAGATATTGTTGGGCATCTTAAACATCTTGCCCGCCTTGCTTTCCGGTCTGCGGCAGATAAAGCAGACGTCCTCATATTCGCTGTTGTCGCTTTTCCCCGCATTCTGAGTTTTGGAAGCATCGGAATGTCCTTCGGTCAAATCCACGCTCTTCTCTCCCTCTCCCGACTCCGTTACACCGGTTTCTTTATCTTTATCCGCATCCTTGTTGTTTTCATCATATAAATCAGACATTTTCTCCTCATTTCCGCAGCTGTGTAATTGTTTCGTAGTACATCCGCACTCCGCTGCCACTCATATGTTTTGAATCTGATATGAGTATACTTGAAAAACCGTTTCTATACAAGTGAACTTTTTCTAAAGCGCAAAACATCCCGGCGCGAAGTCATAAGCTCCGCCCGGGATGTCATTACTGCCATTTATTTGCTTTCGGGTCTCGTGCCGAGAGTAATTTCCAAATCAATGGCCTCATACTCTCCGTTTACAGAACGTTTTACTGTCACTGTAGTTGTTTCTCCCGCTTTATAGTACTGCAGAGTCTGCTGTAATTCCGTAGCACTGGTAATTCTCTGTCCGTCGAATTTGACGATAATGTCTCCCTTCAGGATACCCGCTGCCTCGGCTGCGCTTCCCTCGGTCACTTCCTTGACAAATACTCCCTTGGGCATATCAAACAGGCTTGCATATTCATCGGTAACAGCCTGCATATAAATTCCCATATAGCCCATCTCTTCCTCAGCTACCTTGTCGGTTCTGGTCTGACGCTCCATCAATTCCGCTATAATGGGACTTGCGGAACTAATGGGAATCGCATATCCCATACCCTCAACGCTGCTGCCGTCAATTCTTGCTGCATTGATACCGATGACCTCACCGTTAATATTCAACAGCGCGCCGCCGGAATTGCCGTGATTGATTGCTGCATTGGTCTGAATATAGGTTCCTGTGGAGCCGTCCTCTGCAATCATCTCCCGGTTCAGGGCGCTGACAATACCGTTTGTCACAGACTGTCCGTATCCCAGCGCGTTGCCGATAGCCACAACAGGCTCACCAAGCTTCAATTTATCGCTGTCGCCCAGCTTTGCAATGGTAATGGCATTCTGGGTATCCTCGGACAAGCTTGCGATAGGCACTGCGATTACTGCCAAATCCATATCCGCATCTGTTCCCTTGACAACAGCTTCCGCCGTAGTCTCATCAATGAAGGTTACCTGTAAGCCGGTGGAATCCTCCACCACATGATTGTTTGTCACAATCAGCAGTTCATCATCCGTCTCACCGACAATGATACCGGAACCGCTTCCCGTTGCCTGCTGGCTGTAGGTCTGACCCCAGAAATTCATACCTGTAGTCACATAATTGCTGACGATGGACACCATGGCCGGCATCACTTCCTCCACCATATCCGACACATCATCCTGCACATATGTGATATATTTGGTGGCTGTTTCGCCATGAATCTCATCCACAGGATAGGTAGTTGCATTTTCCGGTACTTCCGTAATCACATCTGTGCTGCCGTTTGCCCGGACGAGCTGTCCTGTAGCAAGCTGAACTCCGTAGAATCCGACACCTGCAAACAATCCGAAGCAAAGTCCCATGCAGATGCTGAGCATTACCTTTTTGAAGGCACCGGGCTTTTTCCCCGGTTCTTTATTCTTTTTCCCTTTCTTTTCCTCACTGCTGTTATCCCGGTTCATCTCCTCCACCGGACGGGCAGTATAATCAAAGTAAGGACTTGCACCGTTTTGGTCCGTCTTATGGTCTCCTGAATAAATTTCGTTTTCGTACATAATGATTACCTCTTTTCTATGAAAAAACGTTTCTTGTTTCCTTTATCTTTATGTACCACAGTATATCTGCCAATTGTGACGGAATTGTGTTTATTATATGAAAAAATTGGGAAGAATTGCTCCGCTCTTCCTTTTTTATTCCACCGTGACGGATTTTGCCAGATTCCTGGGTTTATCCACATCACAGCCTCTGCCCACCGCAACATAATAGGCAAACAGCTGAAGCGGGATAATTGCCAGTGAGTTGGCAAAATACGGATTGGTCTCCGGAATATAAACCACATAGTCCGAAGCTTTTTCGATTGCCTTATTCTCCTCATTGGTCACAGCCATGACAAAAGCTCCTCTGGCTTTCACTTCAACAATATTGCTGATGGTCTTCTGATAGAGGGCCGGCTGGGTTGAAAGTGCTACAACCAGAGTCCCGTCTTCAATCAGAGAAATGGTTCCGTGCTTCAGTTCGCCTGCCGCATATGCCTCGGAATGAATATAAGATATCTCCTTTAACTTTAAGGAACCTTCCAGGGAGATAGCATAATCGATTCCTCTTCCGATGAAGAAAATATCACGGGCACCCAGATAACGGTTGGCAAAACGCTGTATCTTCTGTTTCTGTCCCAGCAGAAGCTCAATCTGATCAGGCAGACATCTCAAATCATCCAAAAGCAGTCCGAATTTTTCATCATCGATGGTTCCTTTTACCTTTGCCAGCTTCATGGCAAGCATATAAAGAGCAACCAACTGGGCACTGTATGCTTTTGTTGTGGCTACTGCGATTTCCGGTCCCGCCCAGGTATACAGACATGCATCTGCCTCTCTGGCAATGGAACTGCCCACCACATTGACAATGCCAAGCACCTTGAAACCTCTCGCCTTGGATTCCCGAAGCGCAGCCAGCGTATCAGCTGTCTCACCGGACTGGCTGATGACGATAACCATGCTTCCTTCTTCCAGAATCGGGTCGCGATAACGGAATTCACTTGCCACATCCACCTCTACAGGAATTCTGGCAAGTCCCTCAAGCACATACTTTCCGGTAACTCCGGCATGATATGCCGAACCGCATGCTACGATGTGAATCTTCTTTACCGCACGCAGCTCCTCGTCGCTCATATTCAACTCATCAATTACGATATCGTTATTTCGAATTCTGGGTGAAATCGTATCGGTGATGGTCTTAGGCTGTTCATACATTTCCTTCAGCATAAAATGCTCATATCCGGCCTTCTCCGCAGCATCTGCATCCCAGTCAATGGTCACGGACTCTTTCGTCAGTTCCTCCTCATCTACGGAAAAGAAACGAAGACCATCCTTGCGCAGAACCGCAACCTCCTGATTGTCCAGATAATAAACATTTCTGGTATATTTCAAAATAGCCGGCACGTCGGATGCAATAAAGCATCCTCCCTCATTCTGACCGACAATCAGCGGGCTGTCCTTTCTCGCCGCATAAATTTCATCGGGGTGATCCGCAAACATGATACCAAGAGCATAAGACCCCTCCACACGATGAAGCACCTTTGTAACTGCTTCAAGAGGATTCCCTTTATAATAGTAATCAAGCAAGTGGGCCAATACCTCTGTATCCGTCTCTGAAACAAACTGATATCCTTTATCCGCCATTTTCTTCTTTAACGGGATATAGTTTTCAATAATACCGTTGTGTACCACAGCGATTGTTCCGGCTGCATTGGTGTGAGGATGGGCATTTCTCTCGCTGGGTGCACCATGGGTTGCCCATCTGGTGTGACCGATTCCCGATTTACCGGGCATGGTCTCGCCGCCCTTTGTCAGACTTTCCAAAACTTTCAATCGTCCGATTGCCTTTTTGGTCTGAATACATTTTCCGTCAAATACTGCCATTCCCGCAGAATCATATCCCCTGTATTCCAGCTTGGACAGTCCGTCCAGGATAATGGGCGCCGCCTGCTCCGTTCCGATATATCCGACAATTCCACACATATTATTTTCCTCCTGATTTTATTTCCAATACTCTTTGTTGTCCGTAATGGCAAGAATCAACCTTTTCGGCAGCTTTCTGTAGTTTCTGCCAAGAATATATCCCGCATACTTAAAACAACACTGTATGCAAAATCCAGGGAATTGATACAGTTTATTACTCTTTTTCAGGTATTCCCAAGTTTCCTTCACAAGCTTTTTACCCTCTGCCTCCGAAGGCACATCACGAAACACCTCGGGATGATCTGCCTGGGACACTCCCAAATCAAAGTTTCTCCTGAACTGTTGCATATTGGTGTAATTATGGGAATGAACCACCCGTGCCTGTGCCTCATAAGCAATCCCGTATCCCGCCCGAATGACACCTGCCGCATATATCATATCCTCATTAAATATTGTATGCCTGATAAAACCGCCGGTTTCCTTGTAAATATCTCTTCTGTATGCGGCACAGACATTGGAACAAAAGTAAGTCTTTATACCCATTACCGGCAAATCTGCCGCTGTCTTTATCTGGGATTTCCCGGGGTAATTAAAATAGCGGGATATCTTTTCCGTCTCCCTGCAGTCCGCTGCCGGAAGCTGTCTGGCATAAGCCACAGCCACATTGTCCTTAAGGTTTGCCGTCAGCTTCTCTATCAGATATTCATCTACAGGCATGGCATCCTGTGTCATCGTCACAAAATACTCTGCATTTGAATACTGCACACCCCTATGCCTTGTGCCGCCATGGTCAAACTCCCATTTAGAAAGATGATGAACCTCTGTATTCGGATATTTTTTGGAGAAATCAGTACCGTATACCAGTTCCTCAAAATATTTTTCTTCCGTATTCATCAGGATAATTTTGCTGACCGGAACTGTTTGAGTTTTCAGTCTGTCCAGCAATTCAAACAGCTCCCTGCCGGGTTTATACAGGGGAATTATTACGTCAATCTTCAATGTGCTCACCTTCCCATTTTTGCAATTCATTTCATATTATAACGGAGCAGATTCCGTTTTACAAGTAAAAAGGGGAGCTCTGAAAGCCCCCCTGCTTACTTTCACTTACTTATTAATGTACGGAGCGGTATCGGAAGCGATTCTTTCGCCGTACTCACGAACACTGTCTGTTACAACATAATCTGTATCATCAAACAGGAACTGATGCAGCCATACCACATTGGATTCCAAATCCAGAGGAATAACGCTGCTTCCCTTTGCCCCCACATTTGCTACGGTACGCATGCTCTCCTGAGGGAAACCACCCTCCTCTACGATACGATAATTTGCAATATTTCCCAACAAATCCAAAATATCATCTGTGTTCAGGTTTGTATAAATATCCCCGATGGAATTGTTAAATACCTTCGTCAGTGTTGCCAAATCAGTCTTCTTTGCCTGTTCCTCAATGGCTTTGATTACTTCTCTCTGTCTTGCGGTACGCTTAAAGTCATCGCCGGAGGTATAACGGATACGGCAATATGCCGTTGCCTGAAGACCATCCAGCAACTGATATCCGGTCTCCTTTACCGGAACATAATCACATTTCAAAACCTCTGCAATACCAATCTGGTAATTATTGATATGCTTTAACTCTTCAGAGTCTACATCAATATATACACCGCCCAAACCGTCAATCACTTCGCCTAAACCTCTGTAACCGACTGTCACAAAATTGGTAATATCCATATCCAGATTCATATTCAGCATTTTGATTGCCTGTTCGGCACCGCCGAAAGAATATGCCGAGTTACATTTTCTGTATTCGTCTGTTCCGATATTTAAATAGGTATCACGGTAAACACTGACCAGCTTGATGTCGCCGGTATCCAGATTCACGCTTGCAATCATGATACTGTCACTGCGGCTGCCCTTATAAAGCTGCTTTTCCGTCTCTGCGTCCACGCCAAACAGAGCAATGTTCATATATCCCCTCATCTTATTTTCGGGATCTTCTTCCTTGGCCTGTGTAATTTCCTGGGGAATCGCAAGATTTTCCGGATCAAGCACCGTCACCTTGGGTCCCTCATCGGTAGTGTTCATCACAAGATACAGCACAGCCACCATAGCGAGAATTACGATAATCTCGACTGCGAAAATAATCATTTTCCGCTTGCTGTTACTCTTGCGGCCCGACTTGGCGGAACCTTCTTTTTCATTTGTGCGTTTTTGATTTGTTGCCATAATACCTTCTCCTTGTTAGTAAGCATTTTTATTGATAAACCCCGTAAAAAAGGTCATCAGAATTATTTTGATATCAAACCCCAGCGTCCAGTTCTCAATATAGTAAATATCGTAATCAATGCGCTTTCGGATTGAAGTATCTCCCCGCAGGCCGTTTACCTGTGCCCAGCCTGTCAGTCCGGGGCGCACCTGATGTTTTACCATATATCTGGGAATCTCTTCCTTAAACTTTTCCACAAACAGCGGCCGTTCCGGTCTTGGTCCTACAAGACTCATATCTCCCTTCAGGATGTTAAACAGCTGAGGAAGTTCATCCAGGCTGGTGCGCCTCAGAATCTTGCCGATACCGGTAACTCTCGGGTCATTTTTCACCGTCCATGCTTTCTTCTCTTCCTTCGGCGACTGCTGTTCCATACTCCGGAACTTATACATATAAAAAGGCTTGTTGTGTAACCCCACACGCTCCTGCTTAAAAATCACAGGACCCGGGCTGGTCAGCTTCACCAGAATTGCCGCAATCAGCATAATCGGTGAGGTAATTATAATTCCCGCCAGAGACCCCACAATATCCATTGCCCGCTTTATCATCATATTCCCGGTATTGGTCAAAGGAACATAACGGATATTGATAACCGGAAGCCCCATCAGGTCCTCCGTATACGGCTTGCTGGGAATCAGGCTGTTGTAATCGGGAATAAACTTTGTATGAACACCCGATTTTTCACAGATGCCTACGATACTTTCCAGGTTGTCGTAATCCTTCAACGGCAGGGTTATCGCAATCTCGTCCAGCTTGTTTTCCGGAAGAATCACCTCCAGATTGCCAAGACTTCCCAGGACCTTTACCCCTCTGTAAAGCGTTCCGGCAGGAATATGATTGTCCAAAATTCCCACTGCGGCATATCCCCACTGCGGATTGTCTGTCAGTCTGTCAATATACTCCTCCGCCGCTCTGGAATATCCCACCAGAAGAATGTGCTTCAGATTATAGCCCTTGCTCCGGATGGTTCTCAGCCCTTTTCTGAGGACAATCCGAAAACCGGAAGTAATAAAGATATTGAACACATAAAACAGCGCCATAACTGAACGGGACACATGGAATTCTCTGATAATCATGTAAAGCAGAATAATCATTGAAAGTATTCCGATGGTATTTGCTTTGATGACTCCATAGATTTCAAATCGGCGTCTGACGGTCCGTTTCGGGGTATATACACCGCTGAAATAGTATATCAGCATGTAAATCGGGAGAATAAAAAGCGCAATTTGAAAATACTCTGTAATAGGCAGAACACCCGGTCCGGGACCGTCATTCATGATATAGAATTTAAAAAAGTATGCAAGCATAAAGGATGCCACCGTGATGGCGGCATCTATAATTACCATTAGTCGATTGAATACTTTTTGATTATCCTTTATCATAATCTGCCCCACAGCCGCTTGTTTTCATACCGATATAGTACAGTATAAAAGAAACTACTTATGAAATTATGAAGCTAATTCTTAAGATTTCTTAAGAAATCGGAGAAGATTCAGATAAAGCTGTCCCTGAATTGCAAGATAATTGCCCAGACGGCTTATGTGAAAAGGTACTTTTCTCTTTTTTCCTTCCCGGGAAAACAGCTTGCGAAAGCCCCTGCCAAGACCACTTACATAAGTTTTTCCCATTCCTTTTCTGCAGAAAAAAATAAATTTTATGATAAAACCGGGAAGCAGAAAAGGCAGATTCCAAATCCATTGCAGCAGCGGCATATTCTTGCCTATCACATATATATTATTGGCCGATGCCAAAGAAGTTTTCCATTCATTGTATCTGGAACCGCTGGATGCACTTCCGTAATGAATGACTTCGGCGGAGGGCTCATAATAATTGTGATATCCGTATATTTTCGCCCTGTAACCGATATCAAGATCCTCCAGATACGCAAAATGTTCTTCATCAAAAAAGCCTATTTCTTCAAACACACTCTTTTTGTAAATTGCGGCACCGCCGCAGGCAGAAAAAACCTCGCAGGGCTTCGCATAGCTTTTCGCCGGCTTCCCCTTTCCCCTGGAAAAAGCCCAGCCCAACGCACAGTACCGGTCTCCCGCATCATCCAAAAGCTCCGGTTTGTCCCACATGAGCATTTTGGCACTGACCGAAAATACATGTTCCCGGTTTTCAATGGCCCGATACAGGTTTTTAACAAACGCCGGTTTCACTTTTGTATCATTGTTTAAAAGGATGACATAAGGTGAATCCGCACATTTTATCCCAATATTTACCGCATGACAAAACCCTGTATTTTCAGGCAGGGCTTCCACCCTTATATCGGGATAGCTTTCACGCAGAAGTTCAACGCTGCCGTCCGACGAACCGTTGTCCACCACCAACACCTCATATTCCGGCGTGTCCGCTTCCTGATTCCGCACAGAATCCAAGCAGCCTTTCAGGAATCTTATACCGTTATAATTTGGAATAACAACCGTTACTTTTACCATGGTATCTCCTTGCCATACTCACTTACTCTTCTATAAATGCAGAAGGCCACACCTCTAAGAAAGCTTCCGCGTCCGCTCCGGCAGATACAGAAGTCTGTATCCGCGCTCTCGCAGTACCTTGCACAGTCTGACACTGGCCTCAATATAATCCGTACCTTCCGGCAGCTTTGACACGTCAAAAATCTCCGTGCCGGGAAGCGTCGCATAATCTACACCCATCACCTCTCGGAAAAGGTCTCTCAGTGAGCTGCGAAGCTCCAGATTGCGGATATCCAGCACCTCAGCATCCTGCTGCAAAACGGCACGATGCATATAGCCGCTGAATGAAACAGGAAGTCCGCTGTAAATGCACTCTCCCCTGTCGTTCATCCGACCCCCCGCTGTTTTCCGGCCGGCTGTCAGTCTGCCTCCCAGGGCACCTACATCTTTTCGTTCATCCAACACATTTCCTTCATATTTCAGGCAGTAAAAACCAACATGCTCTGTGTCCGTCGCCTTTGCTCTCCATCCGTGTCTGTCCGCAAAGTCCTGAACCGCTCTCCGTCCCGCTTCATATGCATAAAGCTTGCTCCGGGGATTTTCTGCGGTTGAGGTTGCATGGCATCTCCAGTGATAAAGTACCAGCGGGATGTGAACGACTTCTCTCTCGTCTTCCATCAGTCTGTCTGCCGCCCGCAGTACCAAATCGAAATCCTGGGCTCCGTCATACTCCTTTCGAAGCTTCAAGTCCTGTATCAATTCCCGCTTCATCACCAACAAATGGCAGATATAATTGTTGCTTAAAAGTAAATCAAGATTAAACTTTTCTTTAAAATGAGGTTCATAAAACTTTGTGCCGTCTCCGTTGCACTTATCCTCGTCAGAATATAACATCTGTAATTTTATATTGTTCTTCCTGCTCTCTTCAATTGCGGACGCCATCTCGTAAAGTGCATTTTCCGTCAGCACATCATCATGATCCAACAGTACCACATAATCGCCTTCCGCCAGTGAAATTCCCTCATTGGTGTTCTCTGCGATTCCGCCGTTTCTGCTTAGGCGATAATATCTTATACGGGAGTCCTCATAAGTCAGAGCTACAGATTTTACGCTGTCATCTCCAGATGCATCTGCCAGTATCAGTTCCCACCGTGGGTATGTCTGACTAATCACCGATTCCAGCATTTCTCGCAGAAAAGGTTCCGGGGTACGGTACGCAGGAACCACAATACTGAACATAAGCTGTGAGAATCCTGTCTCAGACTGTTCCCGCTGCAGCTGAAGCGTTTCCCGGGAAAGCGGCTCCCGACGATACTCCGGCTGTCTTCCCTCCGCAAGACGTTCCCGCAGGGCACCCAAGGTACTTTTTATCCCGTTTCTTTTCAGATAGTATGCTGTTTTTTTCAGATTAGCGAAATTGATTTTTCCCATTCTGTCTCCATAATAACAGAAATCCCTGCCGGGTCTGTTTCCAGCGGGCCCCGGGGCACCGCCCTCACAAATCGGGCAGGGAATCTGCAACCTGTCAAATCTTTTATTTTAAAGTTCCGCTTTTAAGTCCTCGGTCAACTGCTCCAGCCTTGCCTTTGCATCCTCCAGGCTGCTGCCCTTCACGCCCATGTAGAACTTAATTTTAGGCTCTGTTCCGGAAGGACGGGCACAGCACCATTCATCGTCGGGCAGTTCAAAGTAAAGTACGTTTGACTTAGGCAAGCCGGTTGTTGTCACCGCGCCGGTTTCCATATCCAATATCTTGTCGGTCTGATAATCTCTGAATTTCAGCACCTTTCTTGAACCGAACGCCTTGGGCGGATTCTGACGAAGCTTATCCATAATTCCCGCAATCTGTCTTGCACCGTCGATTCCCTTCATGGTAATGGTATACTGGCTTTCCTTATAGTAACCGTATTTTTCATAGACATCCAACATCATGTCCCAGAGTGTCATACCATGTTTCTTGCAGTATGCAGCCACCTCACAGAGACACATAACAGCCACGATGGCATCCTTATCTCTCGCGTGGGTTCCCGCAAGACAGCCATAGCTCTCCTCCAGACCGAATACATAATTGTTGCTGCCGCTCTGTTCAAACAGCTTAATCTGCTCACCGATGAACTTAAAGCCTGTCAGCACTTCAATCAGCTTAACATTGTAAGCAGCGGTAATGGGCTTTGTCATGTTGGTGGTAACAATGGTTGTCACCAATGCAGGATTGGCAGGCATGGTACCTGTGGCGGTTCTCTCTCTCAGAATGTACTCGGCAATCAGCATACCGGACATATTTCCCGTAAAGGAAACATATTCTCCCGTCTTGGTATCCTTGGCATAAACTCCCAGACGGTCTGCATCGGGATCGGTTGCAAGTACGATATCCGCATCCTTCTCCTTTGCCAATCGGAGAGCGTAAGTAAATGCCTTGGGATCCTCAGGATTGGGATAATCCAGCGTTGTAAAGTTGGGATCGGGATTTTCCTGTTCGGGTACTACATAGACATTCTTAAATCCAAGCTCCGAAAGTACACGTCTCACGGGCAGATTACCTGTTCCGCAGAGAGGAGTATATACAATCTTAATATCCTCAGCCATCTCCCGAATCACATCCGGATGAATAATCTGCTTCTTCAGTTCCACCATGTATTTATCATCGATTTCCTTGCCGATCTTGATGTAAAGCCCTGCCTTGACAGCAGCTTCCTTCTCCATGGTCTTGCAGTCATGGAAATCCTTAATTGCTTTCACTTCATCAATAATCTGTGTATCCTTAGGAGCGGTAATCTGCGCGCCGTCCTCCCAATATACCTTGTATCCGTTGTATTCCGGAGGATTATGACTTGCCGTAACAACAATACCGGCAGTACAGCCCAGAGTACGTAATGCAAAGGAAAGCTCGGGAGTAGGTCTCAGGGAATCGAACACATATGCCTTAATACCGTTTGCGGCAAGACACAAACCCGCAACATCCGCAAACTCGGGAGACATTCTTCTGGAGTCATACGCAACGGCAACGCCCTTATCCTGTGTACCCTGCTTGAGAATGAAATTGGCAAGTCCCTGTGTTGCTTTACGGACAGTGTAAATGTTCATACGGTTTGTTCCGGCACCGATTACACCGCGCAGTCCGCCTGTACCGAATTCCAGTTCCTTATAAAAGCGGTCTTCGATTTCTCCCGGATTATTGCGAATCGCCAACAGTTCATTCTTCGTGTCCTGATCAAAATAATCGTCTTCCAACCAGAAATTGAATTCATCCATAAAACTCATTTCTCACTACCTCGTTTCTGCCCGGCAGGGCGTATTCACACTTTTCTTGTTTATTTTACCACATTGTCCCGATTTGTGCTACCGTTTATTTTGTCTCCCTATTGCTGAATCTTCAGTGAGAAATCACTTCTGTCCAGGGAAAAGTTGGGATTGTAATAGGGATCCCCCGCTTCCAGCTGTTTCTTCCACTTTTCACGGAACAAAGCAGACTCTCTGTTATATCGCTCCGCCTTCTCGCCATTATCATCCAGTCCTCTCGAAACAGACTCATAATGGTACAGCTCCGCAAAGGGAGTGAATACATTCAGCAATCCCTTTTCCCTGAGCTTCAGACAGAAATCCACATCATTCAACGAAATGGCAAAGCCCTCGTCCAGACCTCCCACACTCTCATAAAGGCTTTTCTTTACCAGCAGGCAGGCACCGGTAACAGCTGTTACGTTTTGTGCATAGCAAAGTCTTCCCATGTATCCCAGATTCTGGCGATGCTGCTTGTAATGTGTATGTCCCGCTGTCCGGTGGGCTCCCAGACCGATTACAACGCCTGCATGCTGAATGGTCTTATCCCCGTAGTAGAGCTTTGCACCTGCTGCCCCCACATCTTCTCTCTGGGCATACATCAAAAGTTCTTCCATCCAATTCACGGTTATGACCTCCGTGTCATTATTCAAAAGCAGGATATACTCACCCGAAGCATACTTTACTCCCAGGTTATTCACCGCGGAATAATTAAATGTACCTTTAAAAATTACCAATTTTACCTTAAAACCTGCCAGACCCTCTGCTTCCGCCGTTATGACACCCAAGTCACTATTTTCACCCTCACATACAGTCTTGTTTTCCTCCGCAGAAGCCAGACATTCCGCAAGCGCAGTATCATAATCAAACCCCAACAGTTCACTGTAATAGTCTCTGATTTCTTTCGTAGTACTGTTGTTTTCCACAATGACTATCTCATAATTATCGTAGGTGGATTTCTCCACGATGGATGTAATGCAGCGGCGCAGGTCATCTGCATGGTCCTTGTTTGCTATCACAATGGAAATCTTCGGTGTTCCGATAATCTGATAACGGATGCGGAAAATCGTTTCAAAGGCCCTTGTACTCTCAATTTTAAAATGTTCATATCCATGCTTGCGCAAATGCTCCGCCACCGCTCCCTTGGCGGCCTCAATGGCATAAGGCTTGGCATCGATACCGGAAGCCACACTACCGGCATGACTCCTCCAGTAGTACATCAACCTGGGCACATGCACAATCTTCTTTGCATTATCCGTGAGGCGGAGAATCATATCATGGTCCTGACTGCCGTCATACTTGGTGCGGAACAACTCGTTCCCATCCAATAATGTTCGCTTGAACACACTGAAATGACAGATGTAATTATTTGCGCGGAGATTGTCCGGCGCATAGTCCGGCTTAAAGTGCATCGTCAGCATATGATTGATGTCACCGCTCTTAAAGGTTGTCTCATCGCAATACAGATAGTCTGCTCCCTGCTCATTGATTGCTTTTACATATTCGAAAAGTACACTGGGATGCAGAATATCATCCTGATCCAAAAGTCCGATGTATTCTCCCGTAGCCATGGCAAGGCAGGCATTGGTATTTCCCGAAATACCGTCATTTTTCTCAAGATGTCGATATACAATCCGTCCGTCCGCTTTCGCCGCATATTCCCTGCAGATGTCCCCGATATAGCTGTGTTCTTCATCGGATCCGTCCGCCAGACAGAGCTCCCAGTTCCCGTAAGTCTGATTCATCACTGAGTCCAGCATCTCAATTTGAAATTCCCGACGATTATTCCAGAGCGGTACCAGGATGCTGATTTTTACCATATGAGGGAAAACTGTATTTCGTTCTGACTCTGCCTGCTCTTTGTCCGGAAAGCTTTCTGTCCCGAACTGTTTCATAGCCTCCCGTTCTCTCTTTTTATAATCGAGCTTATGGAGAACGCCTCTGGGACCACCGCAATTTTTCAGTCTGTCCCGCTGTCTGATGACCCAGTGTACGCAATTTCTGGCCGGCTTGCTGGCTTTCCAGAGAGGATTCTTCTTGATTCGGTTCAGTTTCCACTCCAGCTCCTCATTTTTGGCTTCCAAATCGGCAATTCTTCCCGCCAGATCCGCACACTTCAAATGTTCCTGTTCATAGGCCTCTTTATAATCCATATCATCCATCCCATTCTCTTCAGATTCTTGAGTCTATCTCCGAATATACCGTTTTGCCCCGACTTGCATATCCTTTGCAATATAATCGGGAATCCGTATCATCTCAAACTCCGCACACAGAATGTTTTCTTCCCTTTTCTCATATTTTTCCAAGCTGATATTGATATTCGGATCATCCGTATCAAACACAATACTGATTCCGGGGTCATCTTTTTCCGGCTTTAGAATTGTACCGTTTACAATAAACTGCTTCCGTCTGTTATATAGAATATTGCTGCCGTTAAAGGTCAGTTTTCTGATTTTAACAATACAGGAACACAGACTCGGATCAATACGCAGCATTGTGACATCACGGCCCACCTTTACGGAAAATTCCGCATTTCTCTCCGACCGATAAGCATCTCTCACAAAGTAGGAATGCTCCTCGCTGTACCCCTGCCCGTAATCTTCGTATATCTGAACCTGATGTACATCGGTGGCATTTGGATAGCTTTCCAGAGACTTCTGCGGCTGCCACATCTGGTTGCCCAATGCGACACGCATCTGTTCCAAAGAGCAATGTCCCTCAGCCACAAGATCCTGAAACTCCTGTTCCTCCTCCGGCAGCTTACCGGCTTCCTCCCCGGATATGCCCAATTCCCGCAAAATCTTTTCCTTATCAATCTTCGAACAATACTCTGACTCCTTGGCAAAATAGTACAAAGCCCTGTACGCAAGCAATTTCGCATCGGTCTTTCTGTCAAAGGTCCACTCATAATCCAGGACTGTCCATTTTTCTCCCTTTACATATATATTGGGAAAAATCATATCGTAATCCGTCACCGGATGTTCCTGACCAAAACTGCTTTTCTGCACGTATTCGCGGAACAAAGCATAAAAACCTTCCATATCATCCGCCTGCAGACATCTGTTCATCAGCTCCGAAAGAGGTACCCCTTCCGCATATTCAAACTTCGCACAAGTACTGTCCTCTTTCTCTTCCAACGTACATCTGTTTATCTCCAGTCCGCTTTCTCTGTAACGCTCACATAGTTTAACATAAGCCGAAGCCATATCGCTGATATGTGCCACTGCAGCTTTGCTCATAGGATATTTGCGGACCTGCATCTCTTCACTGCCGTCAGGCAGGGTACATTTACTGATTTCGGTTTTGATACGGTATTTCTCAGCTCTGTCATTTGAATACTTGGTAAACTTTACATCAAAGCCATCCCCGAGCACCACCATGAATGAATTGGAAAAAACAGAAAACAAATCATCCTCAACAATACCGTTAAACGCCGGCGTTTCATCAAACAACAGCATCCGATCCCTGTCAAAGTTTCTCAGGTTTAAAGTCAAATCACCTTTTCCGGGCAGATATTCGTCCGAATACACGGCAGTGGGGAACTTATAATCCGGGTACGGATAGTAAAAACAATACTTGTCCAATCCGCACCGTCCGAAAATACGCTCCAGCCCCGTTCTGGTAAAGGTGCGGACACCTGCATCCGATTTATAATTTTCGATGCCGTCAAAAAAAGAACCCACATGGTCTTCCCTGCAGCCCGCAAAATATTTTAATCCCAACCTGTTTTCAATGGCTATCAGTATTCTTCCGCCGGGTGCCAGATGCTTCATCAGAATTTTTAAGAAATCCTCATAAGGTGTATTCCCTCCGATGTAGCTTTTTGCATATTCAAATACTCCGATAAGACAGATGAAATCATAATCCGTGTCGAGATCCTGCTCAATATCCTTAAAATTGCCCACATGGATAGTAACATTATCACAATTTTGGTGACGATAAGCGTTAATCAGGCTCCGCTGTCTGGAAAGCTCCACGCAGGTTACCGCTCCGGCCTTTCTTGCCAGTGCACCGGTAATTGCCCCGCATCCGCTGCCTACCTCCAACACCTTTACATCCTTTCCCATGGGTACCCAGTCCACAATATTTTCCCGCAGATAAGACAGATGATAGAGAAACGGCCAACTGTTCTTTTCTTTGATTATTTTCATATACTCTTCTTCGGAACAGTTCTTTACCGTTTCCAGCAACTCCTGTTCGATATCGCCGTCACTGTAGAAATCCTGTCCCGTATATCTGCTGTAGTCTAAAACTACTTTTCCGATTTTTTCCTGCATCCGTTTCTCCATTCTACGTTTCAGTCATCCGTCCCGATATCCTTCACCACGGTCACGGAATCCATATCATAAAATCCAACCGTATTCTTATCCGATACGACCGTAATGTTAATCACATCATAAAGGCGGTGATATACCTCAAAGGTATTTCCGTTATAGCCCGTTACTCCAAAGGATAACAAATATTCTCCACCCTGAAGACTCATTTTCTGGGTAAACGTAATTTCTTTCCTCTGTCCGGGTTCCACGCTGTCCAAAAAGGCCTTTTCAATCATGGTATTGGTTCCCGTAATCTCAGTTCCTCTGATGTCCTTAAAGGAAGCTGCAAAGATGGGAGCCGGGATATGGTCATTGATTCTGACCTTCATGTGAATGGTAAATTCCGTTCCCTTCAGCACCGCCGTACAACGCACGCCGTTTTCATCCGTCACAAAGCACTCCTCAATAACCGCCTGTCTCGTACCGTACTCCTGTGCCTGCTCGTTATAGCTTTCCTTCGTCTCGGCAGTCTGCTGCCCGTCCTCTCCGTACTGTCCCACCAGAACACGTTTATACGCATCTATCATTTCCTTGGGACTTCCCTCTCCCAGGAGATTTCCTTTATTCAGCAAA
The DNA here is from genome assembly GCA_022769665.1 of Lachnospiraceae bacterium. Taxonomy (GTDB): domain Bacteria; phylum Bacillota; class Clostridia; order Lachnospirales; family Lachnospiraceae; genus Acetatifactor. The sequence continues at coordinate 23,815 of JALEIR010000068.1, forward strand.
AACACCCTGTCACAGTACTTACTGATACTGCCCAAGTCATGGCTGACGAAAATAATCGTCTTTCCCATGGCTTTGAATTCTTCAAATTTATGATAACATTTTGCCTGAAAGAACACATCTCCTACAGACAACGCTTCATCCACAATGAGAATTTCCGGCTCAATATTAATTGCCACGGCAAAAGCAAGCCGAACAAACATACCGCTGGAATATGTCTTCACCGGCTGATAAACATAATCACCGATATCGGCAAAGTCAAGTATTTCCGGCAGTTTTGCATCAATTTCCTTTTCCGAAAATCCCATCATGGTACCGTTTAAGTATATATTCTCAATACCGTTGTATTCCATGTTAAAACCGGCGCCCAGCTCCAGTAATGCCGAAATGCGTCCGTTTACGGTGATATCTCCCGATGTCTGATTCAGAACACCTGTCATTATTTTAAGCAACGTCGATTTTCCGGAACCGTTTGTACCGATAATCCCTACCGTTTCTCCCTGATACACCTTCAGATTCACACCGTTTAACGCATAATACAGCTTATACTTTTTCTTTCCGATCCCAAGCGCATCAAACATGCGATCCCGCAGCTTATCGTACAGCTTATATACTTTTACTATGTCTCTGGCTTCAATCGCTACATCTTTCTTTTCCATACTGCCTCTTATTCTGCCGTCCCGGCATAAATTGATTCAAAATACAACCTCCGGCCTATAATACATCTGCAAAATGCACCTTAAGCCGCTTAAATATGATGGCTCCCAGGCCAAACAGCACAGCAGTCACCACATAAAAATACATCATGGAAAAGAAATCTTCAAAAAACCATCTTCTCCCATAAATTGCATCTCTGTAGCCGTTTACAATATAAACCAGGGGATTCAGCTTGAAAACAATTTTCCAGCTGTCGCTTAACCCGTCAAGATTCCACATAATCGGCGTTGCCCAGATGCCCACCTGAAGGATGATATTAATGATCTGGGACAAATCCTTAAACAAAACTACCACGGAGCATGTCGTATAGCTCAGCGCCAAAACAAACACAAACAGGCATAAGCTGTAATAAAATACCTGTAATGTATACACCGTCGGATAATATCCGTAAATTGTTGCCAGAATCAACAATATTACCACAAAAAAAGCATGGATAAAGGTAGCCGAAATCGCCTTTATAATGGGAAGAATACTGATTTTGAACACGACCTTTTTCACAAGATAATCGTATTCTCTCAGTGCATTTGTCGCATTTGTCCATGCCTCATTAAAGTAAAACCAGGGAACCAGTCCCGCCGTCAAAAACAGCACAAACGGAACCTCACCGCTGTCGCGCAGAGCACTTCCGCCGGAATGCATAATTTTATCAAACACAATGTAGTACATCAGTACCGTTATAACAGGCTGTACCAATGCCCACAAAGCCCCCATATAAGAGCCTGCAAATCTCTTTTTAAAATCATTCTTGGCAAGCTTCCAAATCAACCGTCTGTTCTGCCAAAGCTCCACCGGTAATTGTGTTATTTTATCATAAAATCTTGCAAACACAATGCACACAATCACAATCACCGCACAGGATATGATTTTCTTCATCAGCTCCTGCTGCGGATCTGCGTCCGGTCCTCTGTTTTGATGCATCACGATAATCATTGCAAGCGCCAGACCGGTCAGCGAGAATATGGCAATTCCGCTTCTTTTACTTATCTTCATGCTCAACAGTCCCCTTGCTATCTTTTCAGGCTGTCCAATCCGCCCCATTTGGTATCCCTATCCGACAAAGTCAGCTCCATTCCTTCGGGAATCGGCCATTTTACGCCGATTGCGGGGTCATTGTACATAATTCCGCCCTCGTCACCGGGATGATAAAAATCCGTACATTTATAACAAAATTCCGCATAATCGGACAGTACAAGAAATCCGTGTGCAAAGTTCTTCGGTACAAAAAACTGTTTTTTATTCTCCTCCGAAAGCAGCACGCCGTGCCACTGACCGTAGGTAGGTGAGCCCTCTCTTAAATCAACGGCCACATCGAAGACCTCTCCCTTTATCACACGAACCAGCTTCGCCTGAGGATGCTCAATCTGAAAATGCAGTCCCCGCAGAACCCCTCGTTTAGAGGCCGACTGATTGTCCTGAACGAAAACATCGGGTATCCCCGCTGCTTTGTAATCCTCGTAATGATAGGACTCAAAAAAGTATCCTCTTGCATCTCCGTGCACTGTAGGTGTAATGATCTTTAACCCTTCTATTTCACAGGTTTCTACCGTAATCTTACCCATATTTAAATTCCTTTCCTTGCTATGTTTATCTCCCTCTAAGCTACTACTGAAAATCAAATGTCTGCTTCGCAGCCGCTTGATCTGCACTTGTCTTTCATGTATATCTCAAAAATCAAATTGCTACGCAATTTCCGCGCTTCGCGCTCTCTGATTTTTTCGATAAGCTACTACTGAAAATCAAATGTCTGCTTCGCAGCCGCTTGATTTTCTAGTAGTAGCTTACGTTCATGTCAACGTTGCCTTCGATACCGTCAATCTTACCCTTTGAAGTATACTGCCAGATCTGATAATACCCCTGATACAGTGGCACACTGCGGTATTCCGCCAGCCAGATACAATAATCGTTGTCCAGACGGTCTGCATACAGGTTATTGTTATACCAGTTTCGGCTTCCGTATACACCCGCTTCGTATCCGGCATTCTCAACAGTACGGCAAAAAGCCTCACACACGAGAGTTCTGGTCTCCGCATCCAGTCCGTCAGCCCGTCCGTTTCCTCCCGCTCCCTCTGTATCAATAAAAATGGGATAATCCAGATTGTATTCCCTCACCAACTGAAGTACGGTGGAAGCTTCCTCCACGGCTTCCACTTCATTTACAGCCTGTGTAAAGAAATAGACGCCTACCGGTACTCCGCTGGCGGCTGCCCCTTTCATGTTGGCTGCAAAGTAAGGGTCTTCCACCAGACTTCCTGTCACCGAACCCCGGTAACCTGCGCGGACAATGGCAAATTCAACCCCTGCGTTCCGCACTTTATCCCAGTCGATGTCACCGTTCCATTTTGAAACATCAATTCCGACCCTGCTGTTGCTCGTGGTAGTCTGCAGCTTCTTTATCTCGGTCTTGTCGGCATCCTCCAAAGCGTCCGCAACTGCGGTATCCTCCGCCTCCGCATCGATATCTGCTTCTGTCTTGATTAACAGAGATATGTCATCAATGGCAAGATATTCTACCTTATCCTTTACCCTGACCTTGGTTCCGTTCTCCGGTACATGATAGCCGGATATCGGAAGAAGCTCAACATAATATTCTCCCGCCGGCAAATCTCCTATATAGATAACACCGTCCCTGTCCAAATCTTTATATTCGCCGGTTCCTTCCAGGCTGATATAAAAGCTTTCTCCCGCCACAGGTTTTCCGGACTTGTCCACAATCTGAACGCGCAAATCCTTTTCCACAGAGGTCACCATCAGGGATAAGCTGACTCTCTCGTCACCCATACCTGTAAGCAACGGATTACTCTCCTGATCAAAAAAGGTATTGTCCCTCAAAAAGGCCGAAAGGTCATTCCCGATTTGCCCGTCCTTCTGTGGCCCGTCGGTTGTTGCAGCCTCTTCCTCCTGTTGGATTTGCGGCTTGACCGTCTCCTGTTTTGTATTTTCGTCACGGTTTGTATATAGCACCAGGATTGCCACCAAAAAGATGACCGCCATGGAAGACAAAATTGTCATCCTACGCAGTTTAGAGTCCATTTGCTACCTCAACCAGATATTTTCCGTAGTTTGTCTTCATCAAAGGCTCCGCAAGCTTCAAAAGCTGCTCCCTGTCAATAAAGCCTCTCTTGTACGCAATCTCTTCAATACAGGAAATGTACAGTCCCTGTCTCTTCTGAAATGCTGCCACAAAGTCCGATGCGTCCAACAGCGCATCGTGGTTTCCCGTGTCAAGCCATGCAAATCCTCTTCCCAGGGTTTCCACATGCAGGGTGCCCCTGCGCAGATACTCGTTATTTACGGATGTGATTTCAATCTCTCCTCTTGCGGAAGGCTTCACATTCTTCGCAATCTCCACCACATCATTATCGTAAAAATACAGGCCCGGCACAGCATAATTGCTCTTGGGATTCTCCGGCTTCTCCTCAATGGAAAGAGCCTTGCCGTTCTCATCGAATTCCACCACCCCGTACTCTCTCGGGTCGCGCACATAGTATCCGAAGATGGTCGCTCCCTGCTCTCTGGACGCAACCTCCCTCAGCACTCTGGAAAAGCTCTGCCCGTAGAAAATGTTATCTCCAAGCACCAGCGCCACTCTGTCGCTTCCGATAAACTTTTCCCCGATGATAAAGGCATCCGCCAGCCCTCTGGGACTTTCCTGTACCGCATAAGACAGCTCCATTCCAAGCTGATGTCCGTCTCCCAGCAGTTCCTCAAACACAGGCAAATCCCTGGGCGTGGAAATAATCAGTATCTCCCGGATTCCCGCCAGCATCAGTGTGGACAGCGGGTAATAAATCATGGGCTTGTCATACACCGGCATAATCTGCTTTGAAATTGCCTTGGTCAATGGATAAAGTCTCGTTCCCGAGCCTCCGGCTAATATAATTCCTTTCATAAAAACCTCCTTTTTTTACGCACCAAATGGGAACGACGTTCATCGTTCCCATTTTATTGTTTTCTTTTTACTTTTCGTACATCTCGGTGTAGTACTTCTGATAGTCACCGCTTGTCACGTTCTTCATCCAGTCCTCATGTTCAAAGAACCACTGAATTGTCTTGCGGATTCCCTCTTTAAACATGGTTTCCGGCTCCCAGCCAATCTCCGCTTTGATCTTATCCGGCGCAATGGCATATCTTCTGTCATGCCCCTTGCGGTCCTCCACATAAGTAATCAGGTTCTCATTCACATATGCCTTTCTCGGGTCTGAGTCGGGAAGCATTTCCTGCAAAGTCTCCAGAATAATATGGATAATCTCTATATTCTGTTTTTCATTGTGCCCGCCTATGTTGTAGGTCTGGAACAGTCTTCCCTGCTCCTGTACCATATCGATGGCCTTTGCATGATCCTCCACATACAGCCAGTCACGGACATTCTTTCCGTCTCCGTACACAGGCAGCTTCTTTCCCTGAAGCGCATTGTTGATAATCAGGGGAATCAGCTTCTCCGGGAACTGATAAGGGCCGTAGTTGTTGGAGCAGTTTGTAATATTCGCCGGGAAATGATAGGTATCCATATATGCCTTTACCAGCATGTCCGAGCTTGCCTTGCTGGCTGAATAAGGGCTGTGCGGGTCATAGGGTGTTGTCTCATAGAAGAATGCATTCTCATCATCGGGAAGAGAACCGTACACCTCATCCGTTGACACATGCAGGAATTTCTTTCCCTCCTTGAAGCTTCCGTCCGGCAGTTCCCATGCTGCCTTTGCGCAGTTTAACATAACCGCCGTTCCCAGCACATTGGTCTGCACAAAAACCTCGGGATTACGGATGCTCCTGTCCACATGGCTTTCCGCAGCAAAATGCACCACCCTGTCAATATCATTCTCCGCAAAGATTTTTGAGATGGCTTCCTTGTCGCAGATGTCCGCTTTGACAAAGGTATAATTGGGTCTGTTCTCAATATCCTTCAGGTTTTCCAGATTTCCCGCATAGGTCAGTACATCCACGTTGATAATACGGATTTCATCGCCGTACTTTTTAAACATGTAATGAATATAATTGGAGCCGATAAAACCGGCACCCCCGGTCACAAGATATGTTCTCATAGCTGTATGCTTCCTTTCCGTGTTTGTTACATTATAGCATACCTTTCCAATATTTCCAAACGCTTTTATTCTTAAAATATAAGTATCAAAATTCTTAAGACATCTTGTGTTTTTATGAATTAATAACCCATATAGCTCAAATTCATATCCACATCTCCGCTGATGCCTGTTACCTTTCCGTTAGCCCTATACTGCCACAAATCATATTTTCCGGCGTAGGTAGGTGCCGACGCATACTGTGCCAGCCAAATCTTGTAAGCACTCAAGGCCCCTGCATCAAGCTTATTCTCAAGCCAGGTCTTATTGGCATAAATGCCTGCAGTATAGCCTGCGTTCTGTATTGTCTGGCAGAAAGCCTTGCACACTGCCGTTCTGGTCTCCTTGCTGATGGTATCGGCCCGCCCTCCGCTGGCTTCCACATCCAGGAAAACAGGATAAGAAATCTTGTAATTCTTTATCTGGCTTATTACCATAGACGCTTCTTCCACCGCTTCTCTCTCATCTACAGCCTGTGTAAAGAAGTAGACGCCAACCTTTAATCCCGCGTCGGTGGCTCCTTTCATGTTGGAAGTAAACTTAGGATCCTCAATCAGGGTACCCTGGGAAGAACCCCTGTAGCCGCAACGGATAATCACATAATTGATACCCGAATTTTTCACGGCATTCCAGTCTATGGTTCCGTTCCATTTTGACACATCAATGCCCAGTGCTCCGTTTCCGGTCATAAGAGAGCCGTCACTGGCAAACGCATATTTTGCTCCCTGAATCACCTGCTCACCGGTTACCTTGGTTCCGTCCGCATTAAAGTAATATACTGCTCCGTCGATTGTCTGCCACCCTGTGTACTTTATTCCGCTTGTGATAAAGAACTTATCAAATTTATAGTAATCCGCATGGGTTGCAGGTCTGTATTCATTATTCTCAAAAACGTAAATGCTATTTCCCTGATTGTCCTTCAGAACGGTGGTTGTATCTTCCTTGGGATTCGGCTTCACCGTCACCACACAGGTTGCCGTTACTTCCTCACCGTTCTCCCTGCACTTCACAGTGAGAGTCGCGCTTCCCTCCTTGAGCAGTTCCAATGTAACAGGTACCGTGACAACATTGTTTTCCGGCTTAAGAGTACCAAGCACCGCTTTCATCACCGTGGCCTCCGAAGACTCTGCCGTCAGTTCGGGCGTACCGGTTGTCACATTCCTGATTGTCAGATTCAGAACATACGGGTTCGCAACATAAGCTGTGCAGGTCTGTTTATCAAGAATCATTTCCTTGTTGGCTGCCACAGTTACGATAACCTCAGCCTTTGCCGCCGTAGCATCGGTTCCGCCCTCCTTGTAGTTTGCGGTAACTGTAATTTTGGCAGTTCCCACGCCCACACCCGTGACGGTAAGTTTGCCTGTTTCGGCCTCAATTACAGCTTTTGCAACTGCCTCATGATCGGAACCGGCTGTAAAAATGATTGCCCTGTCTGCGGTAAAGCCTCCGGGTGTAGCCCGGACAATATCTGTTCCGTTCAATGCGAGAGTCAGCGCAGGTTTGTCAATTGTCAGTGTACCGGTTGACAGGGAAGGTGTGGCTGCCTTTACCGTTACCACGCAGCTGCCGGTAATTGTCTCCGTCTTTGCTTCCGTTGTCACGGTTGTAGCCGGCGGTTCTGTTGTCACAGGAGTTTCCGGTGCTGTCTGCGCTTCCGGTACTGCCGGAGTTTCCGTTGCTGCCGGTGTTTCCGTTGCTGCCGGCGTTTCCGGTGCTGCCGTAATTTGTCTCTTAACCGTGTAGGAAATCGTTGCGCTGTATGATACCGTCGCTATTCCCTCGGCCACAGCAGTCACATTGCCGTTGCCGTCAACCGAAGCCACACCGGGATTATCGCTGCTCCATATAACAGCGGATATCACTTCACCCTCAATGGTTTCATTTGCTGCATCCGGGGTCACTGTTGCGGATACTGTAAGCTGTTCTGTCATACCTGCTGTCAGTTCCATCGCAGTTTTTGAAATACCTGCATTTGCAGTCATCCGCATAAAGCTCTTGGGTACGGATACAAGCGTCAAAGGATCGGGAATTGTACTCTTAGGCACTTCACTGTACGTTGCGGAAAGCACCTTGCTCTCCACCCACGCAACCGTATCCTGCAAAGTCGATTCCACGGTTACCTCATTCTTCGCGGTATCTTCTTTTTTGGCATCAACCTCGCTCTCGGATTTTACCTCATTTTCCACATCAACCTTTTTATATTCAATCTCCTTCTTCACCTCTATGGATTTTTGAGTTGAGGAAACACGGTAATCCGCATACTTTTCATCAGTCAGTTCCTCCATAGCCACCTTATAAGTTCCGGGTGTAATATCCTTTTTGTAAATGATTCCATCCATATCATCATCAGACCAGATGACGGTTTTTCCGTTGGGATCCGTTATCGTCACGGAAAACGGTACATTCGCTACCAGCTTACCTGAGTCCTGATTCGTAAACTTAATCTTCAAATCCTTCTGGATAGAGGTCATATTCATTGAAACGGTAACCTGTCTGGAGTAGTCCTGCTCCTCATAGTCCTTACCTTCTGTCTCATTCTTCTCTTCCACAAGGGCTGCAGCTTCCAACTTTGCCAACTGTGCATCGGCTACGGCAATCAATCCCGATTCACCAATGACATCTATGTCCTTCAGCTGTGTTCCCACGCTGACAAAATCCGAAGCATTATTCTTAGATACTTTTGAGCTGATAAAAACTCCTGCCGTTATTAACGCAAGGAACAGCACAGCGGTTCCCATCCCCAATATCATCCGGTCCATCAAGGTCATGGACTTGAGAGCTGCCAGGAATCCGCCTTTGGATGCATTCTGCTTCTTTTCTGCCGCAACATACTCCCGTTCTTCACCGGTATAATACTCACCGTCTTCGGCATAGTCTTCCTCGCCATAGGCATAATACTCACCGTCCCCGGCATAGCCTTCCTCGCCCTCGGCATAATACTCACCGTCTTCGGCATAGCCTTCCTCGCCCTCGGCATAATACTCACCGTCTTCGGCATAGCCTTCCTCGCCCTCGGCATAATACTCACCGTCTTCGGCATAGCCTTCCTCGCCCTCGGCATAATACTCACCGTCTTC
>JALEIR010000049.1 GCA_022769665.1 Lachnospiraceae bacterium
GGCAGCGCAAAAAGTACAAGACGTACGATGGATCCGGCGACTATTAAGAGCAAGTTTACCAAAGAAAAGCTTCACCGGTTTATCTTTGGAACAAGAGAAAAGCAAGGCTTCGGAAAACAGTTCGTGGTATACGCACTCCTCATTTGTATCGGCTTTGTTTATCTCTATCCCATGCTTTACATGATCAGCACAAGCTTCATGTCCAGGGACGATTTGCTTGATACATCCGTGAAGTGGATTCCTTCCACCCTGTATATGCAGAATTTCCTGGATGCGGCGAAGTCCATGGATTTCTGGTCTTCCTTCGGAAAGGGAATTCTGATTGCGGGTTTGCCGACAATCTGTAACGTCCTGATCTGCATGGTCATCGGATATGGATTTGCAAGATATAACTTCAAGGGGAAAAAGGTGATGATGGCAATTCTTCTTTTCTCCTACATACTGCCATCCCAGATTACCATGATTCCCACCTATGTCCTTTATAACAAGATGGGTATTCTGGGAACTATTTGGACCTTTGTCCTTCCGGCACTTTTCGGAAACGGTCTGAATGCACCGATTTTTATTTTGATTTTCTACCAGTTCTTCAGACAGATTCCGAAGGTACTGATGGAAGCAGCTTCCATCGACGGAGCGGGACATTTCAAAGCATTCTTTAAAATTGCGGTTCCTTCCGCGGTGCCTGCAATTGTGACGGTAGTGCTTTTCTCCTTCGTATGGTACTGGAACGAATCCTATTTGACAGAGCTGTATGTACAGGGACTGGCGTCCAAGAGCATTTGGACCAATCTGGTCGTGCAATTGAAAAACTTTGACATGGCATTCAATGAGCGGGCTACCGTGGGAGATACAGCCACTGCTCTGAATGAATCCGTCAGGATGGCGGCAACCACAATCAGTATCCTGCCGCTCTTGATTATGTATCTGATACTCCAGAAGCAATTCGTAGAGAGTATTGATAAAGCCGGAATCACCGGCGAATAAAAGGTGATTATTATGCCGCCTTGCGGCAGAATGGAGGAAACTATGAAAATGAAAAGAGTAACGGCTGCTTTGCTGGCTGCAACTATGGTTCTCGGACTTACAGCCTGTGGCGGCAACAGTGGCGCAAAGTCAACCGGAGAGGTTGATGAGAATGGTGTGACCAAGGATGACATCACACTTACCTATTGGCACTACGAGGATGAGACAACAATCGGTCTGCTTGCGGAAGCGTTCATGAAGAAGTATCCGAACATCACCGTTGAGTGTAAGCAGATCAGCGATATGAGTACTGACCTTTCTGCGGCAGCTTCAGCAGGAAACTTCCCTGATGTATTCTCGGGAACCGACTCTGATACAGCTCTTGCAAATATGTATTGGGCGGATATCACGGAATATGTGGAGAATGACCCTGATATGGCCAACATGATGCCCACAATCAAGGAATACGGTATCGGTAAGTTTGATACTGACAGATGGTTCGGACTTCCTACCTGGTATCAGCCCAGTGCAATCTTTATTGACCGGAATGTAATCGAGAAATTGAATTTGACAATGCCAAGAACCGACTGGACCTGGGATGAGATGCTTCAGCTGATCAAAGATGCTACGGTTGATGACCGTACCGGTATCAAGTATTACGGACTTGGTTACTATAACCGTCTTGACTCCCTTTACGGAATTGCAGCCTGCTCCAAGGAAGAGCGTGCGATTAAGGGTGAGTTCGGTTTCAACGGAACAGATTTCGATTTGTCCTATTGGGCAATCGGTGAGCAGCAGTTCTCCGATTTGAAGCTTGCAGGTTACGTTGCACCTTCCCAGAATACAACCGCAATGGAAAACTGGATTGGCGATTACAGTGCATGGTGCGGAACAACCGGACACGTAGCTGTATTTTCCGAGGGCTTCTGGACCTACATGAACCTCTGGGGAACAGACGGATATCAGGAGCAGTATGGTCTGGATATCATTCCTTATGTTACTCCCAATGTAGTGGACGAGAAAGAGCATAATATCATCGCTAACATGTACATCGGCGGCATATCTACCTCCTGTAAGCATCCTTATGAAGCTTATCTGCTGTTAAAGTGGATGGGTATCGGTACAGAAGGATGGAATGCCCGTATGGACATCTACGAAAATGAGTCTATTACCAATGCATCCGGCGTTGCCCTGAAGCATTCCAATATGCCTGTTCCCATGACTCTGGATGAAGGAGTGTGGAGCAGATACAGAGCTTTATTCCCTCAGGACGAGGATCACAAGTCTTACTGGGACGACTATTTTGCATCTGTTACAAGACCTGTTCCTTACGGCTGGTACTCCATCGCCGGTTACTGGAATTTCTGTGACCAGTATTTCAACAATATCGGTATTCATGACCTGGTTGACAACGGTCAGGCGAAGGCTGCCGACTACGCTTTGGAAGCAACCGAGCAGGCAAACTATTATCATGCGGAAGCAATGCTCTCTTACTTCGGCAAGACCGGATATGATGTTCTTTCCGAGGAAGATACTGCAAGATATGAAGCAACTGTAAATGCATTTGCAAATTAATTTTATGAGGTGAGAAAACATGAAAAAGAAAATGCTCAGCATTCTTCTCTGCACCGCCCTTGTTGCTACAGCCCTTACCGGCTGTGGCGAAAAGGAAACCGCAGGGGAGAACAATTCCACGGAGAATTCCACAGAGCAGGTTAGTAATCTGGTAGAGATTCCCCAGGATTACACCTACTACTACTCCTTTGATAAGGCAGATGACAGTGACGCCATTCGTCCTGCACAGAAGGGTTCCGGAACGGTTGATCTGATTGACAAAGACAAGGTTTATATCGGCGGCGTAAAGGGAGATGCTCTCTATGCAGACGGTATCTCCGGTTATAAGCTGACCGACGTAAACGGTGTCGGTGACAGCTATACCGTTTCTTTCTGGATTTATGCTTCCAGACTTGCCACATACATGCCAACCATCCAGTTCGGACCTGATGTACACGGCGATGCCACCGGAAATCAGCATTATCTGAACATCACCCGTGCCGAGTGGTCGGGAGAGGGCACTTATCCCTGTATCTGGTCCTATGATCAGGCCGACGATGCACTTTGGCCCAACTGGTCATCCCTGGGAACAGGTGAAATGATGAAACAGTGGGTGAATATTGCACTTGTTGTTGACAAGGATGCAGTCAGTGCCGACGGAAGAACACTGCTTGCCAAGCTTTATATTAACGGTCAGGAGTTTGTTGAGTATGACTCTGACGGAAATCAGATACCAATCAATGTTGTAAACGGAGCAATGGCTCCTTCCGATAACTTTGACTTCCTGCTTGGTGTTAACTATTGGGATGCAACCATGAAGGGTGCATACGATGAACTTTATATCTACAACTACTGCCTGAATGCAGACCAGATTTATTCCCTCTACGCACAGGGCAACGCCAATGCGGAGTTCAATCCTCCTGAGCGTGTGGTTTCTGTAGCTGCAAGCGATTCTTATATCACAGCACTTGGTGATTTGAGCTATGCTGCAAGCGAAGGCCAGTATACTACAGATTCCTATGCAATTAAGGATGGTTCTACAACAAAGTTCACATTAAAGAACTGGTCTTCCCTGACAGGAACCGATACCACAGACGGCTATATCATTAAGCTGGCTTCTGACAGCAATGCCGACCTTGCAACCGTATATTGTGATGCATCCGGCACTTCCGGTGATTTCACTTGGGGTTGGGATAACTGGAATTACTTCAGAAATTCTGTCATGGTGGAAGCAGATGTCACCATTACCGTAGAGAGAGCAGGAAATGTAATTACAATTACTGCAGATAACGTTGACTATGAGGGAACCTCCAGCGTGGCAACCGGTGTTGTAACAGTTGATATTCCCAATGAAGAAGTTATCCAACTGTCCTTTACCAACAAGAATTCCTATGTTGAGCTTCTTTCTGCTAAGGATGCAACCGTTAATGCGGCAGGAACCATCGTAGGTAACACAGACCGCACGACTCCCTGGTGGAGCGCATTCTCCAAAGTATACTCCGTAGCTGAGGGAGAAACCAAGAATCTTCACTTTACGAACTACACCGATGGTGTAAATAATTGGGATAACTTTGTAGTAATCCTGCAGAATACACCTTACGGCCACAGTGCTGACGCAGTAGAGGGTTATGCGGAATACGCAGTGGTGCGTGCCGACAACTTTGGCTGGGGTGCAGGCTATGACGGAATTGCAGTTGCAGAGTGCGATTGGAACTGGGATACCTTCACCGCTGATATGGATGGCGCTGAAGTAGATCTTGCTGTTACCAACAATGGTGACAGTGCTGATATCGTTGCTGTTGTAACAACTGTTGACGGAAAAGTATATACACAGAAATATACCGGAATTGCTGTGACAGGTGACCTGTACTTCTGCTTAAGCTGTGAAGCTTCTTATCTTTCCATTGACGCAGACATTGTAGGTAACACAGACCGCACAACTCCTTGGTGGAGCGCATTCTCCAATATTTGGGCAGTGCCTGAAGGACAGTCTAAGACGGTATACTTTACCAACTACACCGATGGCGTAAACAACTGGGATAACTTTGTTGCAATCCTTCAGAATACACCTTACGGCCACAGTGCAGATGCAGCAGAAGGCTATGCAGAGTATGCAGTGGTTCGTGCCGACAACTTCGGATGGGGTGCCGGCTATGACGGAATCGCAACTGCAGAGTGCGATTGGAACTGGGATACCTTTGCCGCAGATATGGATGGCGCAAATGTTGCACTTACCGTAACCAACAACGGCGGAACTGCTGACATTGTTGCTCTTGTAACCACGGTTGACGGAAAGTTCTATACTCAGAAGTATACCGGAATCGCTGTGACAGGTGACCTGTACTTCTGCTTAAGCTGTGAAGCTTCTTACCTTGCACTGGATGCTGAAGTCGTTGGTAAACAGGACCGCACTACCGGATGGTGGTCTTCCTTCTCCAACATTAAGAAGGTAAATGCAGGAGAATCCGATACCGTTTATTTCAAGAACTTTACCGACGGCGTAAATAACTGGGATAACTTTGTAGTTATCCTGCAGAATACACCTGCAGGCCACAGCGCAGACGCAGTTGAAGGCTATGCGGAGTATGCAGTTGTACGTGCCGACAACTTCGGATGGGGTGCCGGCTATGACGGAATTGCGGCAGCAGAGTGTGATTGGAACTGGGATACCTTTACTGCTGATATGGATGGCGCAACTGTTGAACTTACCGTAACCAACAACGGCGATACAGCTGACATTGCTGCTGTTGTTACCACCGCAGCAGGTACTGTTTATCATCAGACATACAAAGGCATTGCCGTAACAGGTGATTTGTATTACTGCCTGGGATGCGAAGCTTCTTACCTTGTGATTGAACAGTAATTACAGAATCCCCTCCGGTTTCCGGATGGAGCCGGAGGGATTTTTCGCAAAAGGAAAAAAAGTTTTCCTTTTACGAAAAATTTGTGATAGAGAAGAAAGAGGAAATTATGAACACAGAAGTCAGACCCAGAAACGGAAAATTAACAGACTATAATGTACCTTTTATTGAACAGAGAGCAGATCCGTATATCTATAAACACTCTGACGGAAAATATTATTTTACCGCATCCGTTCCCGAATATGACAGGATTATATTAAGATGTGCGGATTCCCTGAAAGGATTGAAGGATGCGCCGGAGAAGGAAATCTGGCACAAGCATGAATCCGGGGATATGAGCTGTCACATTTGGGCGCCCGAAATACATTTTTTGTTTGGCAAATGGTATCTCTATTTTGCAGGGTCCAGAGCGGAGGATATCTGGCGTCTGCGTCCCTATGTACTCATGTGTCAGGGAATGAATCCCATGGAAGATGACTGGGTGGAATGCGGACAGATGCAATGTGCAGAGGATGACATTTATTCCTTCAGGGCGTTTTCACTGGACGGTACCGTGTTTGAAAACCATGGGGAATGGTACTATGTATGGGCTGAAAAGGTCAGCGTAGGCATACAGATTTCCAATTTATATATTGCAAAGATGGAAAGTGCCACTAAGCTGAAAACCGCGCAGGTGCTTCTTACAACACCCGATTACGATTGGGAGAGAGTGGATATCTGGGTAAATGAAGGTCCGGCAGTGATAAAAAATGAGGGTCGCATTTATCTGACTTATTCCGCCAGCGCAACCGGGGAGTGCTATTGCATGGGCATGTTGAGCATAGGGGAAGATGAGGACATATTAGATCCCAGGGCATGGAAGAAAGAAAAACACCCTATGCTGACTTCTGACCGTGAAAAGGGCTTCTACGGCCCCGGACACAACAGTTTTACAGAGGATGAGGCAGGCAACCCTGTATGTGTATTCCACGCAAGAACTTATGCTGAGATTACCGGCAATCCGCTCTATGACCCCAACCGTCACTGTATGTTGATGGAAGTGAAATGGGATAAGTCCGGTGCTCCCGTATTTGACTATGAAAATATGATTTGTGATAAAGGAATTTAGTATGATGAAATGTAAAAGTAGAAAAATCAGTTTGATAATGGTTGGAGCACTGATTGTTTCCCTATTTTCAGGCTGCGGAGCAAAGGAAGAGGCCGGAGACGGAAGCTGGAACGGATTTTCTTATTCCAAAGAAGATACCGGGATTACCGTAAGCCTGGAGACCGACAAGGAAAGCTACAAGGCGGGAGAGGAGCTTCATTACCGGCTGACTGTTGCCAATGACAGAACGGATTACACGGTAAGTATGATTCAGATTACAGCCGGGAATGCTGATGAGTTTACTGAGATTGGCACGCCGAAGTTTTCCGGAATCATCAAGACCGGTGAATCGAGTTGCTATGAAGGGACTCTGGTGGCATTCACAGACGAAGAAACAGAATCGGAGCCGATTCGGAATACCGCAGTTTCCGGGGATGTGGAGTCTGTGACAATCAGACCTTATGTAACAGTTAATTACGGCGGAGAGGAGCTTATAGTTCGCTATATTGTGACAGTAGTTATGTATCAGAACAGAATGGTAATTGAGGCATCCGATAAAAAGACGGTTTCTACGGTCAGTGTTCATGATCCTTCCATTGTTGTGGGAGAGGATAAGGAAGGGAAGAAGTGTTACTATATCTTCGGTTCCCATCTGGCTTTTGCAAAGTCCTATGACCTGGAAAACTGGACAATGTTTACCAACAACCTAAACAGTGATTATAAGTCTGTTTTTGCGGAACCGGCTGCATGGTCTGCACACGGAAGCAATAATTATAATGTTCAGGGCTTTATGTGGGCACCTGATGTGATATATAACGAGGCTATGGGCAAGTGGTGTATGTATATGTCCATTGACGGGGATTACTGGTACTCTTCCATCGTGTTGCTGACAGCAGATACCCTGGAGGGGGACTGGACTTATGAGGGCATTGTCGTATACTCCGGATTCCACGCAGATACCTATCAGGAGACCGATGTCGCAAGGGTTACCGGCGAGGAACAGATGAATCCGCGATATGACGTAGGCAAAAAGTGGGGGGATTACTATCCAAATAACATTGATGCCTGTGTTTTCTACGCGGAGGACGGAAGACTTCTGATGAGTTACGGCTCCTGGAGCGGCGGTATCTTCATGCTGGAACTTGACGAAAATACGGGATTGAGAGATTATTCTGTCTCCTATGAAGACAATAAACATTCCGATCCTTATTTCGGAACGAAGATTGCCGGCGGTGCTTATGTATCGGGGGAAGGTTCTTACATTCAGCATATAGGGGATTATTATTATCTGTTCATGTCTTATGGCAATCTGGAAGCTAAAGGCGGGTACAACGTAAGAGTATTCCGCTCCGACAGACCGGACGGAGGCTATGTGGATGAACTGGGGAACACACCCTATTTTGATACTTACGTGTTTAACTACAACATGCCTGTGGGCGTGAGATTGTTTGGCGGATACAAGTGGAGAACCATGGGAGTCGGACAGGTGGCTCAGGGACATAATTCGGCATTTGTGGATGATGACGGACGGGCCTATATGATTTTCCACACAAGAACCACCAACGGATCCGAGGGACACTATGTCAAGGTTCATCAGCTGTTTCTGAATAAGAACGGATGGCTTGTGGCAGCACCTTATGCTACCGCGGGAGAAAGTCTTGACGCCTCCGTAAATACGGTGGATAATATATGCGGAACCTATGATTTCATGATTCATCACTTGGATATCGATTACAAAAATTATGAAACCAGTAAGGTGGAGAGCATTGAACTGAATGCGGATGGAACGATTTCCGGGGATTACACCGGAACCTGGTCTTTGGAGGAGGGAACATCCTATATCAGCCTCTCCATCGACGGTGTGACATATGACGGAGTTACCTTGGAAATGGATGTGGAAGGTACAACCATAAAGACAATGGTATTTACCGCCCTGGGAGACACCAATCAGATTACCGTATGGGGAAGCAAGGTTATTGAATAGTATGAAAGAAAATGAAAAGCCGGAAACTGAAAAACAAAATTCAGTGGAAATTCTGAAAAGGATTGCCGTTCAGGTTGAGGAGAATCAAAAGAGCCGTCCTGTAGATAAACTGGATATCGTAAAGGATATCCTGGGGTTCTTTGCGGCTGTAGCCCTTGGATACGGCTGGGCATTGCTGATGCTGTTGATTATCAGTTTTGTTACGCTTGGCTATCTGCACATGCGGTTTGACCGGATGCTTGTGTGGTCAGGACTTTTTACGGCAGGTATTGCAGTACTGTATATCATACATATTGTGAGGAAATATCGAAGATAATTATCAAAACATCCGGGATGGCAGATTCCGGATGTTTTTTTTACTGAAAATCTATTGAAAAAAATAACAAATTAAAATACTCTTTATATAGAGAGTGATTTACGTAAAACATTGAAAATGTAAGTTGAATGGGGGGTTATCTATGAGGAAAATAGCATTGATATCCGATGGTTGGAAGAGACTTGTTACATATTCCTGGGTTGACGGAATTATGAGTTATGCAAAAGAGTCGGGGGAAGAAATTTGTCTTTATCATTTCAATACCAACGGAAACTGGAGCCGTGACAGGAAGTACAATAACGGTGAATATAATTTGTACACACTTCCGAATTACGAGGAATATGACGGAATTGTGTTTGACGGGACGAACACTACCGATCAGAAACAATTGGAAAAGATCGTCTCCAAATTAAAAACACTTCAGATTCCTGTGGTAAGCATTTCTTATGCGGTAGATGGGTTTTATTATGTGGGGAATAACAACAAAAAGCTTTTCCGCCGGATGATAGATCATCTCTATCAGGTACATGGCTGCAGGGATTTTGTATTTGCCGGCGGACCGGACTACAATTATGAAAACCAAATGCGCTATGAGGCATTTAAGGAGGCAATGGAGGAATACGGACTGCCCGCGGGGGAAGACAGATGTCTGTTCGGCGATTTTGATTTTGGAACCGGTGTGCGCTATATGCAGGAGTGGGTGGAGCAGAAGAAAAAGCTTCCGGGAGCATTTGTGTGTGCAAACGATAATATTGCAGCAGGGATGTGTTCGGCAGCGGAACAGTTGGGCTATCAGATACCCCGGGATTTTATGGTCACGGGCTTTGATAACCTGGATAAGGCTGCTTATTACAAACCGCAGATTTCAACAGTGGAGCATAACCGCGGCAATATCGGAAGGGCAGCTCTGATGATTCTGCAGCGGGTGTGGAAAGGTGAAGAAGTGGAACCCTTTCACTATTTTACCTCGGAATGCATCTTTGCGGAGAGCTGCGGATGCCCAAACAGCGGCAGGGTAGAATATCGTGATTATGCGAAGTGGCAGATTGAATATTCGGTAAAAAGAGAATATGAAGAAGAAGCGGTAATGGAACTGGAGAATCATATTGCCGAATGTAACGATTATCGAAAACTGTTTAAGAACTTTGCCGAATACATCCTTTCGTTAAGCTGTGACGGAGTGTATATTGTGGTTGACAAAAAACTGTTGGAAGCCGATATGGATACGACTTTTCCGACGGACGGATTTGACCGGAAGAACATGGTAATCGGATATGCAGCGGAAAAAGAAGGGGAAGTACATATTGCAGACGCAAAGGAACTGGAAAGATATCTGGATGAAAACGGATTGCAAACATTTTACATGTTTAGCCCGATTCACTTCCGTGAGCAGCTGGTGGGATATACTATCTTGAAAAATCCTGCCTTTTTGTACGAAAATCCGTATTTTTATGATGTGCATTCTGTTTTTGTTTCCAAGCTTGAAAACTTATTGAAACAGACCAAACTGAAAAATATATACAACAGGGATCCGCTGACAAAATTATACAATCGTGTTGCATACCATGAGATGATTGTGCCGCAGTTTGATAAATTTCAGAAACAAAACCTGAAATGTGCCATGGTATTTTTCGATGTGGACGGTTTCAAGGAGATAAACGATACCTACGGACATGATTTCGGGGATACAGTACTGAAGAAAATTGCAGGCGCGCTGGAACAGAATAAACCGGAAAACGGATTTGCCTACCGGTTTGGCGGCGATGAATTTGTTGTATTTTTTACGGATGCGACGATGGAAAAATGTTACGATTTCGTACAACGTGTCAACAATGTTTTAGACCCTCAGCAGATACATGTCAGCCACGGAATCATTATTACGGATCCGAAGAATAATCTGACTTTGGACGAATATCTGGTTATGGCAGACAAAAAAATGTATGAAGTGAAGTGTGCCAGAAAAAGGAAAGCAAAGATTAAATTTTTGAAGGGAGTGGATATATCTTCTCTTCCGGAGCATTTGGACGGAGGGGAGAGTTTCTATACGGCTGACGGAAGATGCGTGGACGCTTTTGAATTGCTGAAAGAGAACCGGATTAACTCAGTCCGGCTGCGTATCTGGAATGACCCCGCTCAGTATGCGGAATCGAAGGGGTATTGCGATTTGAAGCATACCCTGGAGATGGCAAGGAAAATCAAAGCATACGGTATGCATTTTATGCTGGATTTTCATTACTCGGATTACTGGGCGGACCCGGGACAGCAGCGCAAGCCCCATGCGTGGGAGAATCTTACTTTGCACGAACTGAAAGACGCTGTATATGCATATACAAAAGAAGTACTTGATACACTGGAGGAACACGGATGCCTTCCGGATATTGTGCAGATTGGGAACGAAATCCGAAGCGGAATGCTTTTCCCGGAGGGGGCAGTTCCGAATTATCAGAATCTGGCGGGACTCATCAATGCCGGTATACGTGCGGTAAGAGACAAATCAGCGGAAATATCGGTAATGGTTCATTTGGACCAGGGAGGGCGCTTCTTCTGTTTAAAGGAGTGGTTTGATGCCGTATTTGAAGCGGGAATGGAACCCATCGATGCAATCGGTATTTCATTCTATTCTTTCTGGCATGGGACCTTTATGGATCTGAAAAATTCCATGGAACAGTTGATTGAAAGATATCATATTCCTGTTTTTGTGGTTGAAACGGCACATCCATGGAGGCATTGTAAGAATGAACATGTCTCCAGGGAGCTGATGAAAACCGCAGGTCTTCCGGCAGGAGAAGAAGAACAGAAAAAGTCTCTGGAGCTTGTGATGCAGATTGCTTCCATGGTATCCGGAAAACTTCCCACAGGTGTATATTACTGGGAGCCTCTGTGTATTCCGGGAAAGACATACGGCAGCTGGGATGAGAATATGGGAATGCTTGATGAACACGGAAAAGCACTGCGTTCCTTTGAGGCATACCGAGATTTTGATCCGGCGCATCCGCCCATTGACCGGTTGGAGGAGTATATCAATGATTTGTATGTGGTGGATGAGTCTATGCATGTGCCGGTGGGAACAAATCTGATTCCAAACGGAAATTTCTCGGAAGGACTGAAGGACTGGTGGGTGAGCAGGAAACCGGAGGAAGTGGAAGTTACGGTTCAGAACGGAGAGGTGTATGTCTCGGCGAAATGTAATTTCACATTCGAATTGTCCAGCAGCGTGTTCATTGACAAACCCGGGAAATACCGTTTGTCGGCGGAGTACAGAGGCACCAATACCACCGGTGTGCAAGTGGAGTTATTCCTAAAGACAATTTCCTGCAATGAACAAAATGAGATAATAAAGACTATATTCCCATCGGATGTTTGCTTTACGACATACTGTATAGATGATGTAATGCTCGAAATCGGGCAGGTTCAGCTTGGTATCCGGATGAATACACCGCCGATATTCGGAAGAATCAGAAACATCTCGCTTGTTGAGACAGAAAAGGATTGAAAATATAATGAAAAGAAATATACGGAAAAGAAAAAACAGGAAAGAAATATGTGCGTTGTGTATCGGGGCATGCTTATGTGCTTTTCTTTTGACGGGATGCGGGAAAGAGGAAGCCGATACGGAAAATGACTTTTCGGTTACCCTTCCCACCGGTCCGGAAGATTCGGACGTATACATTGAGGCAATTCCGGATATTTCAGACGATTTTATCCGGGGAATGGATGCTTCTTCGGTGCTTGTAGAAGAGAACAGCGGAGTCGTATACTATAACTTCGATGGTGAAGAACAGGACGTTTTCCGGACTTTGGCGGAATCCGGCGTAAACTATATTCGTCTCCGTGTATGGAATGATCCCTATGATGAAAACGGAAACGGGTATGGCGGCGGAAATTACAAAATCCGGTCTCACAGAAATGCTGGATGCAGGTGTGGATGTGGGAATGGTGCAGATTGGAAATGAAATCAATTACGGCATGTCCGGCGAAAAGAATCCCTCCAAGGTTGTTGAACTGTTAAAGGCAGGAAGCAGGGCAGTTCGTGAAATTTCAGAAGCCTATGATAAGGATATTCAGATTGTTGTTCATTACACAAGAATTACAGAGCCTGTAAAATTGTACAGACTGGTTGAAAATCTGGCAGATAAGGAACTGGACTATGACATCATCGGTTTGTCCTATTACCCGTTCTGGGACGGAAGCTTCGCAAATATGCAGAAGGTTGTGAGAAAAATAAGGGAAGAGTATGGGAAGAATGTGGTAATAGCGGAAACCTCCTATTGCTATACATCGGAGGATGGCGACGGCGCCGGCAACAGTCTGGTGGGAATCAACGATTTGGTTGACGGATATCCTGCAACGGTACAGGGTCAGGCAAGTATGATTCGCGATGTCTTTGCCGCCGCAAATGAGGCGGGTGCTGACGGAGTATTCTACTGGGAGGGAACATGGCTTCCGGTAGGTAAGGCTACAGAGGACAATTCCGCTATATGGGAAAAGTACGGAAGCGGCTGGGCAAGCAGTTATGCATCCGATTATGACCCGGAGGATGCCTATTCCGGGGATGTTGCGTTTCATTTTTATTCAGCGGTTTCGGATATGAAGTTTGCCATAGAGCAGGAATTTTCGGATCTGGAACCGGGGATTTATTATCTGACTGTGTTTTCACAGGGCGGTGACGCGGATGAAAATGCAGCCTTTGAGCTGTATGCCGTGACAGGCGGGGAGGAACAAACTGCTCCGTTTCGATTGACGACTTATTCCGATTGGAAAAATCCTGTTATTCCGGAAATGAAAGTGACTGACGGCAAACTTACAATCGGTATCCGAATAGCAACAAATGCAAAGAGCTGGGGTACCGTGGATGATTTTGCGCTATATAAAATAGCAGATGAATAATGAGCCGGATTTTGCGAAGTGAACTGATGGAATAATACAGGGAAAATCCAAAAAAAGGAAGTGATGGTGTCCGGCAGACAGAATCGGGCAATTCCGTAAAAAATGAAAAGAGGGATTGACAGGGCAAATCAGAGGTGATAGACTGTCCGCATAAAACAACAAATAAAGTCGGATGAAAAATTCGGGAGAGACTATATTTCACCACAGTTTTTTGTTTGGATTTGAGATAATAGCGCCGAAGGGGCAGTCGCGATAAACTCTCAGGCAAAAGGACCGGATTTTGACGATACTCTGGAGAGCAAAGGGGCACCGAAGAAGTGAAATCTTTCAGGTTGATAAAGACAGAGGCGTATTTATGTCAGAAGTATGTTCTGATATGAGTACGTCGCTTTTTTATATTTTTTAATGGAAATAAAAAGAAAAGGAGAGGAAAAACTATGGTAAAGGAAATGATGGAATTGCTGGCACAGCAGGATGAAGAGGTTGGCGGCGCTATATTAAAGGAATTTGGGCGCCAGAGCAGAAACCTTGAGTTAATTGCTTCCGAGAACATTGTATCGGAAGCGTGTATGCTGGCTATGGGCAGCGTATTGACCAACAAATACGCAGAGGGCTATCCGGGAAAGAGATATTACGGCGGTTGTGAAGATGTGGATATTGTGGAAAATCTGGCAATCGAACGTGCAAAGAAGCTGTTTGGCTGTGACTATGCCAATGTACAGCCTCATTCCGGCGCCCAGGCCAATATGGCGGTACAGTTTGCGGTATTGCAGCCCGGTGACACCATCATGGGCATGAACCTCGACCAGGGCGGACATCTGACACACGGTTCACCGGTCAATATGTCCGGTAAGTATTTCCATGTGGTACCTTACGGTGTGGATGAGCAGGGATTCCTGGATTATGACCAGATGAGAAAGCTTGCACTGGAATGCAAACCGAAAATGATTATTGCCGGTGCCAGCGCTTATGCGAGAACCATAGATTTCAAGAAATTCAGAGAGGTTGCCGATGAGGTTGGCGCAGTGTTGATGGTGGATATGGCACATATTGCGGGACTTGTGGCAGCAGGCCTTCATCCGAGCCCCATCCCTTATGCGGACGTCGTTACAACAACCACGCACAAAACCCTGAGAGGACCCAGAGGCGGCTTAATTCTTGCCAATAAGGAAGCTGCTGAGAAATTTAACTTTAACAAGGCTATTTTCCCCGGTATTCAGGGCGGACCTTTGATGCATGTCATCGCAGGAAAAGCTGTTTGCTTTGGTGAGGCATTAAAACCGGAATTCAAGGCTTACCAGGAACAGGTTGTCAAAAATGCCAAGGCATTGTCTGCAGCGTTAATTGACGAAGGCTTTGATATTCTGACCGGTGGTACAGACAATCATCTGATGCTGGTTGATTTGCGTAAGATGGACATCAGCGGAAAGGAACTGCAGAACAGATGTGATGCCGCATATATTACATTGAACAAGAATACGGTACCCAACGATCCCAGAAGCCCGTTTGTAACCTCCGGTGTCAGAATCGGTACACCTGCCGTTACCACAAGAGGACTGGTGGAAGAGGATATGAAGAAGGTTGCCGAACTGATTCGCCTGGTTGCAACCGATTACGAAGCAAAAGCAGATTATGTCAGAGACGAGGTAACAAAGATCTGCGAGAAATATCCTATTTACAGATAGAAAAAACGGAGAGGTATGGTAATCAATATGAAGACGGATATTCAGATAGCACAGGAGGCGGTACTGGCGCCTATACAGGACGTTGCAGCCAAGCTGGACATTACAGCGGACGAACTGGAGCTCTACGGCAAGTATAAGGCAAAGCTTTCAACAGAGCTTTGGGACAAGGTAAAAAATAATCCGGACGGAAAGCTTATTCTGGTGACTGCCATCAATCCGACTCCCGCCGGCGAGGGAAAAACAACAACCAGTGTAGGACTTGGCGAAGCCTTCGGCAAGCTTGGGAAAAAGGCAGTTATCGCGCTGCGGGAACCGTCTCTCGGACCGTGCTTCGGCATCAAGGGAGGGGCAGCAGGCGGCGGATATGCCCAGGTGGTGCCCATGGAGGATTTGAATCTGCATTTCACCGGTGATTTCCATGCCATTACCTCTGCCAACAATCTTCTGGCAGCCTTGCTGGACAATCACATCCAGCAGGGCAATGCTCTGGGCATTGATACAAGACAGATTGTGTGGAAACGCTGCATGGATATGAATGACAGAGTCCTTCGCAACATCGTGGTAGGATTGGGCAGCAAGGCAGACGGTGTGGTAAGAGAGGATCATTTTGTGATTACCGTAGCATCCGAAATTATGGCCATTCTCTGCCTTGCAAATGACATGAAGGACTTAAAGGAGCGTCTCGGCAGGATTATTGTGGCCTACAATTATGAAGGAAAGCCCGTTACCGCAGAGGATTTGCAGGCAACCGGTGCCATGGCGGCTCTGCTGAAAGATGCTTTGAAACCAAATCTGATTCAGACCCTGGAACATACTCCTGCGTTGGTACACGGCGGTCCCTTTGCCAACATTGCCCACGGCTGTAACAGCGTACAGGCGACGAAAATCGGCTTAAAGCTGGCAGACTACTGCATAACGGAGGCCGGCTTCGGCGCAGACCTG
The DNA here is from genome assembly GCA_022769665.1 of Lachnospiraceae bacterium. Lineage (GTDB taxonomy): Bacteria > Bacillota > Clostridia > Lachnospirales > Lachnospiraceae > Acetatifactor. The sequence continues at coordinate 16,280 of JALEIR010000049.1, forward strand.
GGTGCAGAGAAATTCTTTGATATTAAGTGCCGCAAGGCAGGCCTGAAGCCGGATGCCGTTGTTCTTGTGGCAACCGTCAGGGCACTGAAATACAACGGCGGTGTGCCAAAGGACGAACTGGCCGCAGAAAATCCGGATGCGCTGAAGGCGGGTATTGTCAATCTGGAGAAGCATATTGAGAACCTGCAAAAGTATGGGGTTCCGGTTGTGGTCACACTGAATCGTTTCGCTACGGACAGTGAAGCGGAGCTTTCCTTTGTAGAGAATTTCTGCAAAGAGCATGACTGTGACTTTGCCCTTTCCGAAGTTTGGGAGAAGGGCGGAGAAGGCGGTATTGATTTGGCCCATAAGGTTATATCAACCATCGAAAATAAGAGGAGCGACTTCCGCTTGTTGTATGACGATGAAATGCCGCTTGCAGAAAAGATTGAGACCATTGCAACCGAAATTTACGGTGCAGACGGTGTGGAATTTGAGAGCAGTGCAAAAAAGCAGCTGGCGAAGCTGACTGACCTTGGATTCGGCAATCTCCCTGTGTGCATGGCAAAGACACAGTACTCCTTCTCGGATGACCCGAATCTTTTGGGACGCCCCGAAAATTTCAAGATTCATGTCAGAGAGGTTTATGTATCTGCCGGAGCAGGTTTTGTGGTGGCGCTGACAGGAGCGGTAATGACCATGCCCGGCCTTCCCAAAAAACCTGCGGCGTACAGCATTGACGTTGATGAGAATGGTGTCATCACAGGACTATTTTAAATCATTTTAATAAGGAGGCCTGATATGTATCAGATAATTGACGGCAAGAAAATTTCCCAGGAAATTAAAGATGAACTGAAGGAGAAAGTGGCGAAGCTGAAAGAGCAGGGGAAAAGAATAGCACTGGCTGTGATTCAGGTGGGAAATGATCCTGCTTCCGGTGTTTATGTCAATAATAAGAAGAAAGCCTGCGCGTATATCGGAATTGAGTCTCTTTCTTATGAGCTGCCTGAGGAGACCACGGAAGAGGAATTGCTCGCACTTGTGGAGAAGTTAAATCGGGATGAGTCGGTAAACGGTATTCTGGTTCAGCTGCCGCTGCCTGCACATATCGACGAAGAAAAAGTGATACAGACCATTTCTCCGAAAAAGGATGTAGACGGTTTTCATATGCAGAATGTGGGGGCGCTATGTGTCGGCGGAAAGGGTTTTGTGTCCTGTACCCCGCTGGGAATCATTACTCTATTGAAGCGCTCGGGTATTGAGATAGCAGGTAAACGATGTGTGGTTATGGGCAGAAGCAATATTGTGGGAAAACCCATGTCCCTTTTGCTGCTGCGGGAAAACGGAACCGTAACCGTCTGCCATTCCAAAACCCAAGATATGAAGGAGATTACAAGGCAGGCAGATATTCTTGTAGTAGCCATCGGAAAACCGAAATTTGTGGATGAAACTTATGTAAAGGAAGGTGCGGTAGTCATTGATGTGGGCATTCACAGAGATGCACAGAACAAGCTCTGCGGTGATGTGGATTTTGAGAAGGTTGCACCCCATACCAGTGCAATCACGCCTGTCCCTGGAGGTGTAGGTCCCATGACTATCGCCATGCTGATGAACAATTGTGTCAGTTCCGTCGAGTAGTTTTGCTGTTTCATAATTCAGAGGCACTTTTGTGCGAAAAACAATCGGGAAGGCCTAAAGTATTTTTTACCTATGCCGATAAACATTACAGGAAGGAGGGATCCTTGATGCGTATCGAAGCATATACTCAGGTACAGCAGTTGTATCAGACCAAGAAGGTAAATCAGGCCCGGAAAGAGAGCGGTGTATCCCGTGCAGACCAGGTGCAGATCAGCAGTTTCGGAAAGGATATCCAGACGGCGAAGGCTGCAGTTGCGGGGAGCCCCGACATCAGAGAGGAACTGACAGCGCCTATCAAAGCAAAGATTCAGAACGGCACATACAGTGTTGACAATGGAAGCTTTGCTGAAAAGCTGTTGCAGAAGTATGAGGAAATGAGGTAGGAAGTCCCGTGGCCAGTTTAATGGAAAACCTGATAGAGGTACTTGAACAGGAAAGTAATGAATATGAGGGACTTCTGAGCCTGTCTCAGAAAAAGACACCGGTTATCGTAAGCGGTAATCTGGAAGAATTACAAAAAATCACGGATGATGAACAGGAATTGGTAAGCAGAATCAACCGTCTGGAAAAAAGACGGATAGAAACCACTGCGGATATCGCCAATGTGTTGAACAGGGATGTTACAACCTTAAAGCTTGCAAATCTGATTGAAATGCTGGCTTCGAGACCGGCTGAACAAAGGAAGCTGGCAGAAGCCCATGACAGATTACAGGTATCGGTACGGGAGTTGAAACGGACCAATGAACAGAACAGAGAGCTGTTGGCAAACGCTCTTGAAATGGTGGAGTTTGAGATGAATCTCCTGCAGGCTTCCAAGGCTGCGCCGGAGACGGCAAACTACACGAAAGGCGCGTACAACGCAGGGGATACCATGGGTATTCCCTCCGGAGGATTTGATGCCAAGCAGTAACAACAGAGGTGATATTTATGCCGTTAATGGGGAGCTTATACATAGGAGCATCCGGATTACAGACCAGTCAAAATGCGCTGAACACCACAGCGCATAATCTTTCTAATATAGATACAACCGGCTACACAAGGCAGCAGGTGCAGTTGTCGGATAAGCGGTATCTTACGCTTTCTGTGGACCCGAACTCTGTCAACAACAAACAGACAGGCTTGGGCGTCACTTATTCCAGGGTAAAACAAATCAGAGATTATTTTTTGGATAAAACATACCGCAAAGAATCGGGGCGGAGTATGTTTTATGAAGTGTCCACCGAGGTAATGGAGGAGGTGGAGAGCCAGCTTGGAGAGATGAACGGGGAGGCTTTCCAGACTACCATTACGGACTTCTGGACTGCTGTCCAGGAATTGGCAAAGGACCCTGCCAGCTCTGTGACGCAGGGACTGCTGGTGCAGAGGGCTTCAGAGTTTGTAGAGCGTGCAAACGCTGTCTATGAGGGGCTTTCCTCCTATCAGGATAATCTGAATACGCAGATTAAAAGCCAGGTCGACAAAATCAATGACTATGGGAAAAAGCTTCTTACATTAAACGATCAGATACGTGCGATTGAGTCAGGCGGTATTGAGCATGCCAATGATTTGAGAGATGCCAGAAACCAGGTGCTGGATGAACTGGCAGAGCTGACAAGTATTAATTATTCAGAGGATTTATACGGCAATGTAGCCGTTCAGATAGAAGGAGTCGATTTTGTCAAAGGAGGTACATGCTATGAAATCGGCATGTATGTGGATGTAAATACAGGTTTTTATACCCCTTTTTGGCCCCAGAACGCTTCTTATCACATGATGGATAACGGAACGCGGGAGTACAACATTGATGGGGCGGAAGTATTTAATCTCAACAGAGAAATTTCCTCCGACTTAAACACCGATATCGGCGGTCTGAAGGCCATGCTTCTTGCGAGAGGCGATCACAGGGCGGATTACACGGACATCGAAGGGGATTACGACAGTATTTCCCAGTCGGTTGTCATGAACATTCAGGCGGAATTTGATCAGCTGATTCACAGCGTCGTGACAAAGGTAAACGGAATTTTGGCAGATGCAGCCGGAGTACTGCAGGGAGAAATCACACTGGACGACGGTACCACACTGGAAAATGTCAGATTTTCCGATGTGAATCCGGAAGGCTATATGCGCAGGGAGGACGGAAGTCCGATACAGCTTTTCGGAAAGATATCCACAGACAATTACAGAAAAGTGTCCGGTACGGTAACCTACGAGGATGCGGACGGAAATATCAAGACGGAGACCGGCGAGTTCTGGGTTTACAACGAGGAAGACCCCGATGCTTCGGAGACATTGTATTCCGTGAAAAACCTGCAGATTGACCAGGAGCTGATGCAGAGACCGGCGATGCTGGGATTCAGACTCCCTGACGGTTCGGAGGATACGAAGACAGCGGAGGCGCTGAAGGCTGCTTTTACAGAGGAAGCCTACACCCTGAATCCGAATGTGAAAAAGAAAACCACCTTTGTGGATTACTATACCGATTTGGTTTCCCAGGTGGCAAATTCCGGGGCGGTTTATCGCAGCATTTATACAAATCAGGAGAGCACTGTAGAGTCCGCAAACAGTGCCAGGGAGCAGGTGATTGGTGTCTCCTCGGACGAGGAGCTGTCCAATATGATAAAGTTTCAGAATGCATACAATGCTTCCAGCCGTTATATCAATGTCATCAGTGAGATGCTGGAGCATATCATCAATACATTAGGAGTGTAGTCAGGAGGGAAAATAATGCCTTCTCAATTTTTTGGATTAAATATTGCATATACGGGTCTGCTGGCAAACAACGCGGCATTGAATACCACGTCGAACAATATTGCAAATGTGCAGACGGAAGGCTACAGCAGGCAGCAGGTGAATCAGCAGGCTGCCAGTGCGCTGCAGATTTTTCAGACCTACGGCTGCGCAGGTGCCGGAGTGGAGACTCTTTCCATCGAAAGAATCAGAGATGAATTTTACGACGGCAGATTCTGGGATAATAATGCCAAGGTGGGAGAGTACAGCCAAAAGCAGTACTATATGACGCAGATTGAGACGTATTTCGATGACAATGGCAAGAATGCAGGCTTTAAGACAATTTTTGACCAACTTATGACCACCGGCTTACAGGAGCTGATGAAGACACCGGACGATGCTACGGCCAAGTCCCAGTTTGTCGGATATGCGGGAGCTCTGGCAGAATACTTTAACGGTCTGGCGGGCAATATGGAGAAGCTTCAGAAAGATGTGAATCAGGAGATTAAGCTGAAGGTGGATGAAATTAACTCTCTTGCCGGAGAGATAGCCACACTGAATAAGCAGATTAATACCATCGAGCTCACCGGAGTGAATGCCAATGAGCTTCGTGACAGAAGAGCACTCCTGATTGATCAGCTTTCCGAGATTGTTGATGTGGATGTGAAGGAAATTCCGATTACAGATACAAACAATCCGGAAAGAGAGACAGGGGCAAACCGCTTTATCATCAAGATTGCGGGCGGACAGATTCTGGTGGACGACAGCGATTATAACGGTCTGGAGTGCGTAGCCAGAGAAAACTATGAAAAGGTAAATCAGACAGATATTGAAGGCCTGTATGATATTTACTGGAGCAATGGTCAGAAGTTCAATCTTTACAATGCAGCCATGGGCGGAGCGCTGAAGGGCCTTGTGGAGATGCGGGACGGCAACAACGGAGAAAATTTTACCGGGCTGGTAACGGGAACGGGTGTGACCGGTGACGGCAGCCGGGACACGGTCACCATCCAGGTGAGCAGGGACTATCTTCAGGATTTGAACAAATGTAATTTGTCCGACAACGGCGGTGTGATCAATCTGGGCAATCAGGAGTTTTATTATGATTCCTGGAGCTTTCAAATCAGTTATGATGCAGACGGAAAAGAGGTATATTCCTATACCTTTACCCTGTCCGACAGGGAGAAAAATCCGGTCAGGCTGACGAATGACAGAGTGGGAAAAACAGCCTCCATCGGCTCGGCAATTGCGTATCAGGGTGTTCCGTATTACATGAAGCAGATGAACGAGTGGGTAAGAACCTTTTCCCAGAAGTTTAATGATATTCTGACCTCGGGATATGATTCCGCCGGAGAGCAGGGAATTAAGATGTTTACCGGAGATCATGCTACTACGGACGAGCAGTTTGATTTTCCGGAGGAGTACAGATACGATACTTTTACCTACGAGGACTTCCAAAGAAACGGTGCCTTTACCGTGGATGTGTCGAATGACAGTTATTACAGACTGAAGGCATCTAATTTCAGCGTCCTTGCAGCTATGGAGTTGGATCCCTCCAGACTGGCCAACAGAAAAGACCGGGGCGACGGCGTGGAACAGAATGACCTTCTGGAAGAGCTGAAGGACCTTGCTACAAACAAAAACAGAATGAGTTTCCGGGGTTCTTCCGCATCCGAATTTTTACAGTGTGTACTGTCCGATGTGGCGCTGAATGCACAGAGAGCCAATACCTTTTATCAGAACTTTAAGGATATTTCAGGAACCATTGATACCCAGAGAGCTTCCATCTCCGGCGTGGATGAGGACGAAGAGGCGGTAAATCTTGTGAAATATCAGAACGGTTACAACCTCGCCTCTAAAATGATTCAGACATTAACCGAAATATATGACAGATTGATTTTGCAGACCGGCGTATGACGGAAAGATTTTCTATTGATATGACGGAAAGGCAGGGGAATATATGAGAATTACAAACAAAATCATGCAGCGCAACAACTTGTCCAATATCAATACAAACAAGGTTTACCAGGATAAGCTGAGCACGCAGATGTCTACCCAGAAAAAAATAAACCGTCCTTCCGACGACCCCGTTGTGGCAATCCGTGCCCTGCGCCTGCGCAGTAACGTAACTGAGATAACACAGTACTACAGCAAGAATATTCCCGATGCGGAGAGCTGGCTCAGTGTCACCGAGGATGCTCTGAAAAATCTGACACAGATTATGACCAACATGATCAGCCAGTGTACCAAGGGTTCAAACGGCGCCCTGAAGACGGAGGACCGGCAGATTATTCTGGAGCAGATGAAGGCTTTGGGCGAAGAGGTTTACAGTACCGGTGACGCCGATTATGCGGGAAGATATGTGTTTACCGGATACCGCACGGACACTTCCTTAAGCTTTGAAAAGGAACAGACACTGAACTATAAGATTACGGAGCAGTTGGACAGCAGTGCCATCGATTCGGTGGTGAAGGTAAATGTTGAAAACGGAAACGGCAAGAGCCTTTTTGATTTAAATTTGGCAAATTTTCAGGATGCGGACATGTTGATTAACGAAGAGGATATTGCCTCTGTGGAGGTTCATCGTATCAGGCTTTCTTATGACAGCTGTTCCGATTACAGTCAAACTGTCTCAAGCCCCAGTATCAGCTATATAGATGAAAACGGGGTGGAGCAGACCTGGACCGGACTGATTGACGACAATGATCCCGCTGCGGGAGGAGATATCCGTCTGATACATTCCTATGATAATCCTTATGTTGCAGCCGCAAATGATGCAGACGCTGTGATTTATGTGCCGGAGACGGGAGAAATCCTGTTGGGTGAAAACAGATACAAGACCCTGATGGGTACCTCAGACGATGACACTACGGTGAAAAACGAAGCGGAAATCCGCGTCACTTATGAGAAGAACAGCTGGCAGAAAGGGGATTTGCGACCGGAACATTACTTTTATTGTGAGGCTGCTCCCGGAACAAACGATGCCATTGTATATAACAGCTCTTATCTCACCGACAATGCGGAACGTCAGGAAATAGAATATGATGTTGGCTTTAATCAGACCATCCGCGTTAATTCCACTGCCGACCAGTGCTTTCAGCACGGCATCGGGCGTGAGGTGGATGATTTGGTGAATGCCATGCAGGATGTGCAGGATTTGGAAACTGTAAAGAGTAATATAGAAAAAATGTTAAAATCCGCAGAGGAAGGAAGCACTACGGCAGAAACGCTGCAGACCCAGCTTGATGCGGTGGAAAAAGCACTCACCTACGCAAAGGATAAGGAACAGAAGATGTTTGAAAAGGGAATTACTTCCTTCCAGGGCTACCTTGACGATGCCAGCTTTTGCATTACGGAGTGCGGTACCAGAAGCAGTAAGCTTTCTCTGATTAAGAATCGTATGCAGAACCAGAAGACCACCTTTGAAACACTGAAGAGCGAAAACGAAGATATTGACATAACAGAAGTTGCAATTCAGCTGTCCAGTGCGGAACTAACCTATCAGGCTGCGCTGATGGCAACCGGAAAGGTGAGCCAGACAACGCTGCTGAACTATATTTAAGAAAGGTACAGGTATTTAGTATGAAAATTCAGACAAAAATTTTCGGAGAAATTGAAATTGCGGATGATAAGATTATTACATTTGAAAACGGAATTATCGGCTTTCCCGAGCTGAAACGTTTTGCCCTGCTTCATGACGAGGAAAAGGGAACAAATGTGGGAATCCGCTTCCTGCAGTCATTAGACGAACCGGGCTTTGCCATGCCCGTAATGGATCCTCTGGTAGTAAAACCGGACTATGACCCTGAGGTAAATGATGAGTTGCTGGCAGCTGCCGGAAATATCAATGAGAACAATATTCTGGTACTGGTAACCGCTACCATTCCCGGTGATTTGACCCAGATGAGCGTCAATCTGCAGGGGCCCTTCGTCATCAACGTGGAAGAACACAAAGCATGCCAGATTATTGTGGAAAACGGAGATTATCCCGTTAAATTCCCCATATATGAAATTTTGCAGGCAAGAAAGGCAGGTGAGTAGAATGCTGGCGTTGTCAAGAAAGAAAAATGAAGCGATTGTAATCAACAACAATATTGAGGTTACCATCCTGGAGGTAAAGGGCGATCAGGTGAAGGTCGGCATTACGGCTCCCAAGGAGGTTCCCGTATACCGCAAAGAGGTTTATGTACAGATTCAAAATGCAAATAAGGAAGCTGTCACGGCAGAAGGCATGGAGGCCTTAAAAAATCTTCTGGGATGATGAAGACGGTGCAGCCTGAAATTGATTTCGGTAATGGAAGCGGGGAAGCGCAAAAATTTGTGCTTCCCTGTTAATATTTTGAGGTAAGTCGCCGATAAAGAAAATAGAAAATCAGAAACAGATTTCACACGGAGGTGGGTATTATGGCAATTGAACCGATTTCAAGTATGATGACCGTACAGGCACAGGGAAGTGTGGTACAAAAACAGCAACCCGTACAGACTGAGAAGCCGGAGAGTGCGGAAAGCAGTGCAAGAGCTGCAGAAAGAGTAGATCAGACCACAAATATTGTGGAAAATGCCCAGGAAAAGGGACGGGCAGACGGCGGCGAGCAGCAGGGAAAGGAACAGCAGGCTTCCAATGAGCAGATTCGTAAGGCTGTGGAGCAGCTGAATAAGAGCATGGCAAATTCCGAGGCTGTGTTCGGTATTCATGAGGATACCAACCGTGTAACCATAAAAATTGTGGATAAGACCACGAAGGAAGTCATCAAGGAATTACCGCCCGAGAAAACCCTTGATATGATTGCAAGGGTATGGGATATGGCGGGCATTCTTGTGGATGAGAGACGTTAGGAGGAAATGACATGGCAATGAGACTGAGCGGACTGATGTCCGGTATGGATACGGAGTCCATCGTCCAGCAGCTGGTGGAAGCCAAGAGCACCAAGGTGGAGACAGCAAAGAAGGACCAGACAAAGCTGCAGTGGAAACAGGATATCTGGAAAGAGCTGAATACAAAACTGAAAAATCTGCAGTCGAAATACCTCAGTAATATGCGTTTTTCCGACGCCTACAGCAAAAAAACCACAAAGGTTTCCAACAGCAGTGCGGTAAGCGTAATTACCGGTGAGGGCGCCGTGAACGGCGTACAGAGTCTGGTGGTTAATCAGCTTGCCAAGACGGCATACCTCACAGGAGGGGAAGTCTCTAAAATCGCGGGCGCAAGTGAAGATGAACTGAATGCGCTGACAAAGATGAGCGATTTGATGACCTTCGACACGGATGCCGACGGAAACGAGATAGCTAAAAATCTGAAGCTGACGAAGCAGGACGGCACGGAGGTGGACATTGAGCTGACTTCGGAGACAACCATATCCGACATACTGACCAAGCTGAAGGAGCAGGGCCTCAATGCAAATTTCGATGCAAAGCAAAAGAGATTTTTTATCAGTGCCAAGGAATCCGGTGAGGACAACAACTTTAAAATCACCGGTGATGACAGCACGCTGAAGGCGCTGGGGTTAAACATTCCCCCGAAGGACTCCGATGAGATTGGTGCCACCTTTATTGAGGGACAGAATGCGGAAATTACTTTAAACGGTGCAACCTTTAAAAGTAATGACAATGTATTTGAAATTAACGGGCTTACCTTTACGGCACTGAGCGAAACAAACGGAGAGGAAGTAACGGTTACCACACAGCAGGATACCGACGGCATCTATGACATGATTAAGAATTTCCTCAAGGAGTACAATTCCTTAATCAATGAGATGGATAAGCTTTATAATGCGGATTCTGCCAAGGATTACGAGCCCCTGACCGATGAGGAAAAGGAGGCTATGTCCGATGATGAGGTAGAAAAGTACGAGCAGAAGATTAAGGATTCCCTGCTTCGCAGAGACAGCTCGTTAAGCAGTATCAGCTCCGCCCTGAAGGAGACCATGATGAAGGGTGCCGAGGTGAACGGCAAGACAATGTATTTGTCCGAATTCGGTATTGAAACCCTGAGCTATTTTGTGGCGGCGGACAATGAGAAGAACGCTTATCATATTGACGGAGATGCGGATGACAGTGATACATCCGGAAATGCAGATAAGCTCAAGAGCATGATTGCATCGGATCCCGATACTGTAATCAGCTTCTTTACAAAGCTTTCACAGAATCTGTATTCCGCCATGTCCGACCAGTCCAAGGCCGTGGAAGGCTACAGAAGCTTCGGCAGCTTTTATGATGATAAGAAGATGAAATCCGATTATGAGGATTACACCTCAAAAATCAAGGAGCTGGAGCAAAAGCTGTCAGATTACGAAGATAAATGGTATGACAAGTTTGCGGCAATGGAGACTGCTATGGCAAAGATGCAGAACAATGCCAACGCAGTGACCAGCCTGTTGGGCGGTTCATAACAGAATAAAAATACATAAAAGCAGGAGGCTACTATGGCATTACCGGGCGCATACGCACAATATAACAACAGCAAGATACTGACGGCTTCTCCCGCAGAGCTGACACTGATGCTTTACGACGGAGCAATTAAGTTTTGCAATATTGCTGTTTTGGCAGTAGAGCAGAAGGATGTTGAGAAGGCTCACATAAATATTACCAAGACGGAAAGAATTATCGACTATTTCCGCCAGACATTGGATATGAACTATCCCGTGGCGGAGGATTTTGACAGAGTATATGCTTATCTCAGCAGACGGCTTGTGGAGGCCAATATGAAGAAGGATAAGGAAATTCTGGAGGAAGTAAATCTGCATCTTCATTCCATGAGAGATACCTGGAAGGAAGTTATGAACCGGAATAAACAGTAAAGGCGGAAGGAAGATGAATGAGAATTATCTGAATGTCCTGGAGGAAAGCCTTCAAAAGAAGCTGCAGGTCATGGCAAAGATTCAGGATTATAATCTGCGTCAGCAGGAAATTTTCCGCTCCGAGAATGTGGAGCTGGAAAAATTTGATGAATATGTGGCAGAGAAAGGTGCCCTGATTGACGAAGTGACAGCTTTGGACAGTGGCTTTGAAACGTTGTACGCAAAGGTTTCCGCAGAACTGGCGGAAAACAGGGACAAGTATGCAGATCAGATCAAAAGACTGCAGGAGCTGGTAAGCCGGGTAACGGAAGAAAGCGTCAGCATTCAGGCTCAGGAAGCCCGGAATAAGAAGCTGGTAGAGGATTACTTCAGCAGAGAGCGGACAAACATCGGCCGGAACCGCAGAAGTTCCAAGGCAGCTTATGATTATTACAAAAGTATGAGTCAGACAAATGTGGTACCGCCTCAGTTTATGGATGATAAAAAGTAATCTGAAATGAAAATCTAAATAATTTAGAGCTTTTTTGCTCATCCTGATAAGAGAAATATAATTCGGGAGGAGCGGTGATGCGTGGAAGAGGAATGGCGTTTATCCGATTGGGAATTTTCCTTTTCAGCGCTGTCGCCGCTCTTTTTCTTTGGACAGCAGAGGCGGAGCAGGATGTGCATTACACGCCGGAGTATGATCCGGCAGACCTTACTTCTCTGTTGAAAAAAACGGAGTTGTCGGAGGATGATTATCATCTGCTGCTTAGGCAGACCGGGTTGAACAGAATCGGAGTGGAAGAATTATACCGGGAAGGGCGGCAGAGAGAACTTTTGTATCTGCAACAGAGGCTGTTTGCACCGATTCAATATGAGTGTTGTGTATCTCACCTGGTCTGCAGGAGCGAACGTATAGTGGATGAGAATGATTTATCCGGAGATTTTATGCCTGCTGTCCGCAACGGTGATATATTGATTACTTTCAGTGGGCATTTTTTCGGCTGGCGCAGCGGACATGCGGGACTGGTGACGGATAGAGAGGCGGGAAAGGTTCTGGAAGCGTTTGCCTTGGGGCAAAAGTCCGGATTGTGTGATTTGGATCACTGGAAAGAATATCCGGGCTTTGCACTGTTACGCCTGAAGAGCGGTACAGAGGAGGAGACAGAGGAGATTGCAGCCTATGCAGCTTCGCATCTGTCGGATATTTCCTATGATTTGGCAAGCTTTAAAAGGGAGGCAGACGGTGTCTCTGATACTCTCTCCGGCACGCAGTGTGCCCATCTGGTCTGGACGGCTTACGCACGGTTCGGATATGACCTGGACAGCGACGGAGGATGGGTTGTGACACCTGCAGATATTTTTCATAGTGAGCTGCTGGAAGTAGTGCAGATTTACGGAATCAACTATTAAATTCTTATTAATTTTTGGAATTTCGCTTGAAAATGTAAATGCCAAATCGTATATTGTCCATATATACCAAACCACCTTTTTACGGAGGGATACGATATGACGAAAGCAGAAATATTGAAAAGAGAAATTTTAAGACAGTACCGCAGTGTGAGACAGTTTGCTATGGAAATGGATATTCCTTACAGTACTTTGGTTACCGCATTGGAGCGGGGCATCGAAGGGATGGCTTACGGTACCGTCATTAAAATGTGTGACAAACTCAGTCTGAATCCTGTGGATTTTACTTCTCTGGAGAGAGATGCGTCCCTTGGCGCTCAGCTTCTTGAGAACAGAGTCATGCAAAATTATGTCAAGCTGAATCAGACCGGACGTGATAAGGTCCTGGAATTGATGGATGATTTTGCACAGATTGAAAAATACAAGGCAAAGGGAAAGAAAAAGTAGATGAAATACGATTATTTGATTGTGGGGGCGGGGCTTTTCGGGGCAGTATTTGCTCATGAAGCGCATGCTGCGGGAAAGAAATGTCTCTGTATCGACAAGAGGGAGCACCTCGGCGGCAATATCTATACAGAGGAAGAAAAGGGAATACAGGTTCATAAATACGGTGCCCATATTTTCCATACCTCCGATAAAAATATCTGGGACTATGTGAACCGTTTTGCGGATTTTAATAATTTTGTAAATGCACCTGTTGCGGTCTATAGGGATGAACTGTATAATCTGCCCTTTAATATGAACACCTTCAGTAAAATGTGGGGAATCAAGACGCCTGCGGAGGCGAGAGAAATCATCGAACGTCAGAGAGCGGAGGCAAGAGCGGCTCTGGGCAGAAAACCCGGCGAAGAAACAGAGAATGCAGCGGAGCCTGCCAATCTGGAGGAACAGGCCCTGGCTCTGGTCGGAAGAGATGTCTATGAAAAACTGGTGAAGGGTTATACCGAAAAGCAGTGGGGAAGAAGCTGCCGGGAATTGCCTGCCTTTATTATCAGGCGGTTACCTGTTCGTTTTACCTATGACAACAATTATTTTTCTGACAGATATCAGGGAATTCCCGTGGGCGGTTATACGCAGATTATCGAAAAACTGCTGGAAGGCGTGCCGGTAAAGCTCGGTATTACATATAGGGAGTTTGTTCAGAGTACGGGAGCGAAGGTACCCGGTAGAGGAGGAGTAAACTGCTGTGGTGAGCCGGAAGCCTCAGACCGGGGAGACAGCTTTGAGAAGGTGGTTTACACCGGTATGATTGACGAGTATTTCGATTATTGCCTGGGTGAACTCCAGTACCGATCTCTTCGATTTGAGGAAGAGGTCTTGGAGAACTGTGAGAATTATCAGGGCAATGCCGTGGTAAACTATACAGAGAGAAATATACCCTATACCCGCATTATTGAACACAAACACTTTGAGTTCGGAACACAGCCGGATACCGTAATCACACGTGAGTATCCCGCTCCCTGGCGGAGAGGGGATGAACCGTATTATCCCATCAATGACGATAAAAACAGCAGTCTGTACCAAAAATATGCCGAGCTGGCAGAACGGGAAAAGAATGTGCTTTTCGGCGGCAGACTGGGTCAATACAAGTACTATGATATGGACAAGGTGATTGCGGAAGCCTTGAAAATGGCGGAGCGCGAACTGAATCACTGAACAAAAAAAGCTTCCTTGCCGAAAACCGGATAAGGGAGCTTTTTTAGCAATAACTGTTGAACATCATGCCGCTGTAGGCGCTGGTGGTGTAGGGACTGACGTAATTGTGTCCCGGATTCTTGTAAGCTACAACGGTCTTTTGGACGTAATTCATGGGATTCAGGGAAACCTGATTGCTCTTTTTTAACAACATACCCGACAGATTCTTCAGGCTTTCAAAGGTCTCCGAAACGTCTCCGGACTGCATTGCAGACTGGCGAAGCAGCTCGCGGTCAATGTTCATTGTGCCGTCTTCCGCCAGCGTGACACCGATAGATTCCAGCGAGTTACTGTATAGTCCGGCAATTCCTTTCATTTCATTGATAAGCTGTCTGCTCTTGGACTGGGTTTCCACATAGGAGGAAGCTGCCTTCACAAAGTCGTTATATCCCCCAATCAGATGTGAAATGTTGTCGGTCAGGGACTCCACATCGGTCTTCAAACCCAGGGTGACGGGATTTCCCTCCTCGGTTAAACCGTTTAACTCAACCTCAAACAGTTTGCCGACAGTGAAATGGTTGGAAGAAGGACTGTGTTCTTCTCCATTCACCAGAATAGAGGCGTTGGATGCCTGCCGACTGATATAATCCAACCCGAAATATTCCACCGTTCCGGTGCGCTTGCTTGTCTTGTCGTCGCTGACATGGAACAGCCGGGATTTACCCTGGCTTAAGCCGGTTGCTTCGGAGGTCAGCCGCAGGGCGGTTTTTCCTTCAGCTTCTGCCAAATCCGCATGAATACCGATACCGGAATTGTTGATCAGCCGGATCAGACGTTCCTGAACATCTCTGTTTGTCTCGGATTCTCCTATGGAAAACTGAAATTCATAATTCATATCGTTGATGGACACATCGAAGGAATAAGTATCCGGAGCCAGTGCTGTCTTGGCGTCGGGAAGGAACAGCCCAAGGTTTTCCTGGGAAGTTGCAAGGGAACGGACTTCCATTTCAATGGAAGGAATTTCGTTCTCCGGAGTCTGAGGCCCGACATAGGACGCAGTTACAATATTTTCGTCGGAGGAATATGCGCTCTTCTTATTAAACAGACCGTCTTCTTCCAATCCGCCCAACTGTGCGATGGTATTGTGCAGCTGACGGGCATTTTCTTTAATATCCACGGCATACTGCTGGGTATCCTTGTTGGTTGTGGGAAGATACCAGGGGGCTTCTTTATTTAATTTGACAATGGAGTTGTAAACGTTGCGAAGCTCACTTTTTTTGTGAGTGTCGTACCGTGTCAGAGTTTTCGGTGTATAAGCGGTAAGATAGTTGTTGTAAACCGTATTGAGAACAGAACTCATTGCCACGCCTCCTTTCTTCCGTGAAATGTAGTGACAATACTGCAAATATAGTGTATACTGAAATTCCGTTTTCAGTTTCATGCGAAAATTCGTCTGAATTCCCACTTTTATGCATACATTGTAACACATATAATAGGAAGAAACAAGAGTTTTATGAAAAAACTGTTTACGGAGCGTGTACCCTGTGGTATATTATTCAAGCGAGATAAGATTTTAGGTCTTTTTTTTATGCTTAAAAAACGAGTGGAGGTAGCCGATATGCGTACAAAAATCACTTTAGCTTGTACCGAGTGCAAGCAGCGTAACTACAATACGACAAAGGATAAGAAAACTCATCCTGACAGAATGGAAACAAAGAAGTATTGTAGATTCTGCAAGACACATACTCTGCACAAAGAAACAAAATAAAGTTTCTTCAGAAACAAAATAAAGTTTCTTCAGAAACAGAATAATGTTTCTTCATAATATTGGAGGGCAAAAAATGGGAGATTCTGCAGAAAAGAAGAAGGGCCCCGGTTTCTTCAGCGGGGTGAAAGCCGAATTTAAGAAAATTGTATGGCCGGACAGACAGGAAACCTTAAAACAGTCTGTTGCTGTCGTAGCAATCTCGGTTGTCGTGGGTGTTATCATTGCATTGATCGACTATGTTGCAAAAAATGGTGTACACTTCTTAACATCAATTTAGAGCGAGGGTGATTGTATGGCAGAGGCAAAATGGTATGTGGTTCATACCTATTCGGGATATGAAAACAAGGTCAAAGCCAATATTGAGAAAACTATCGAGAACAACAAGAATCTTGCAGAGCAGATTCTGGAAGTAAGAGTCCCTCTGGAGGACGTTGTGGAGCTGAAAAACGGCGTGAAAAAGACCGTTCAGCGGAAGATGTTCCCGGGATATGTACTCCTCAATATGGAAATGAACGACGATACATGGTATGTTGTTCGGAATACCCGCGGCGTTACAGGCTTTGTAGGACCGGGAAGCAAGCCCGTTCCCCTTACGGAAGCGGAAATGAAACCGCTGGGTATCAAGGCTGAGAATGTCTCCATCGATTTTGTGGAGGGAGACAGCATTGCGGTTGTGGCAGGCGTCTGGAAGGATACCGTCGGTGTTGTTCAGAAGCTTGACTACGGCAAGCAGACAGCAACGATTAATGTTGAGCTGTTCGGTAGAGAGACACCTGTGGAGATTAGCTTCGCAGAGGTGAGAAAACTTTAATTTCGGTATTTGCAGCGTACGCTGTCAAATATATTGGGGCGTTCGCCCCGGCAACAAAGTGGGAGCAGGAGCGTAAATACGCAGACCCTGCGCCGAATTGCCGTTAGACATGTGCAGCCTTAAAAGCTGCGATAACGGCTTACCACAATATAGGAGGTGCCAAAATGGCAAAGAAAGTAGAAGGCTACATCAAGTTACAAATTCCTGCCGGCAAAGCTACACCGGCTCCCCCGGTTGGTCCCGCATTAGGCCAGCATGGTGTGAACATCGTTGAATTTACAAAACAGTTCAACGCAAAGACAGCAGACAAGGGAGATGTTATCATCCCCGTTGTAATCACTGTATATGCAGACAGATCTTTCAGTTTCATTACGAAGACTCCCCCTGCAGCAGTACTGCTTAAGAAGGCATGCAACATCAAATCCGGTTCAGGCGTACCTAACAAGACCAAGGTCGCAACCATCTCCAAGGCTAAGCTGCAGGAGATTGCCGAGATGAAGATGCCCGACCTGAACGCTGCAAGCCTCGAGGCTGCTATGAGCATGATCGCAGGTACCGCACGCAGCATGGGTATTACTGTAGAAGAGTAACAAAAATTGATTGGGAGACAACAAAGGTTGTCGCTGGAACCTAGGAGGTAAAAGAATGAAACATGGTAAGAAATATACCGAAGCTGCAAAGCTTGTAGACCGCGCAACATTCTACGAGCCTAACGATGCAATCGCTTTGGTAAAGAAGACTGCAACAGCAAAATTCGATGAGACCATCGAAGTACACATCAGAACCGGCTGTGACGGACGTCATGCAGAACAGCAGATTCGTGGTGCAGTAGTACTGCCCAACGGAACAGGTAAGACTGTGAAAGTTCTGGTATTCGCTAAGGGCGATAAAGTAAACGAGGCAGAGGCTGCAGGCGCTGATTATGTTGGCGGCGAGGAGCTGATTCCCAAGATTCAGAACGATGGCTGGCTTGATTTCGACGTAGTAGTAGCAACCCCCGATATGATGGGCGTTGTAGGACGTCTCGGTAAGGTTCTCGGACCTAAGGGTCTGATGCCCAACCCCAAGGCAGGTACCGTTACGATGGATGTTACCAAGGCTGTAAACGATATCAAAGCAGGTAAGATTGAGTACAGACTGGACAAGACAAACATCGTGCATGTTCCCGTTGGTAAGGCTTCCTTCACCGAAGAAGCTCTGCAGGAGAACTTCAATGCACTGATGGATGCCATTGTAAAGGCAAAGCCCAGCGCACTGAAGGGTCAGTATCTGAAGAGCATTACCCTGACCAGCACCATGGGACCCGGCGTAAAGGTTAGTGTTGCAAAGTATTAAGTTTTGAAAAATAAGGGGTTGACAGGCGTCAGCCCCTTATGGTATTATCTTAAACGGTCGTAAGACCGATGCCGAAGACAGTAGGTGTCCCTGCCGGGACGTAAGCGTTTGACCGCCTACCGAGGAAAGAGTTTTTATGTAAGACTTTTTACCTTCCTGTCTTCAGGAAGGTTTTTCTTTTATAAAACTCCTTTCGGCGGGGGAAAATCCCCACAAAATATTATAAGGAGGTAAAGAAATGGCAAAGGTTGAATTAAAACAGCCCATCGTAGACGAGATTTCTGCTAACATCAAGGATGCTCAGTCTGTAGTCGTAGTGGATTACCGCGGACTTACCGTTGAGCAGGACACACAGCTTCGTAAGAATCTGCGTGAGGCAGGAGTTGTCTACAAGGTGTACAAGAACACCTTCATGACCCGTGCATTCAAGGATACCGCGTTTGAAGGCCTGACCCAGTATCTGGAGGGACCCAGCGCAGTAGCAATTTCTACCGAGGATGCAACCGCTCCCGCAAGAGTACTGGCTGATTTCGCTAAGAAGGCTGACAAGCTGGAAATCAAGGGCGGCGTTGTAGAAGGTACTGTATACGATGCAAAGGGAATGGCAGCTATCGCAAGCATTCCTTCCAGAGAGGTACTTATTTCCAAGTTGCTTGGCAGCTTGCAGAGTCCTATCACCAATTTTGCTCGTGTTATGAATCAGCTGGCAGAAAAAGGCGGCGCTTCCGCATGTGAAGCACCCGCAGCAGCTTCCGCCGCTGAAGAGGCACCTGCAGAAGCACCTGCAGATGCTGAATAGTATTGCAGAGTAACTACAAATTATCAAATTAAAAAAATGGAGGATTATTAAAATGGCTAAATTAACAGCTCAGGAACTGATTGATGCTATCAAAGAGTTGACCGTATTAGAGTTAAATGACCTTGTAAAGGCTTGTGAAGAGGAGTTCGGCGTATCTGCAGCAGCAGGTGTTGTAGTTGCAGCAGCAGGTCCCGCAGCAGCAGCTGAGGAAGAGAAGACCGAGTTCGATGTTGAGTTGACCGAGGTTGGCGCTGAGAAGGTTAAGGTTATCAAGGTTGTTCGTGAAGTAACCGGTCTTGGCCTGAAGGAAGCTAAGGATGTTGTTGACGGAGCTCCCAAGGTAGTTAAGGAAGGCGCTTCTAAGGAAGAGGCTGAGGACATCAAGAAGAAGCTTGAAGAAGTTGGCGCTAAGGTTACCCTTAAGTAATCGACGTGATAAGCGAGTGACTGCACAACAGAATGAAAAAACGGTTCCCATGCTTGCGTGAGGAACCGTTCTTTTATTCTGTTATATTGGCGTGTGTAGAATATTCTTAATTATTCTAATTTCTTATAAATTTTCAAAAAATTTCCTGAATAAAAACAAATTTTATCTTGACCCGTTGACAAGTTTGTGTTAATATAGACGATGCACTATTGTGCAGTGTTATGCCTTTTTATACGAAACTGGCATGCTATGATCAGAAAGAACGGGGTGAAATGTCAATGGAAAAGAACAGAATACGTCCGGTAGCCGGTTCCAAGGTTATGCGTATGAGTTATGCAA
>JALEIR010000055.1 GCA_022769665.1 Lachnospiraceae bacterium
CTCGGAGTTGCATGGAATGTGGCATACAATGAAAAACAAGGGAATGAAACCCCGGCTGAGGAAGTTAGGGGCGGACAGGATGCGGCGGTAGGACAGAACGCAAGGGCAGCGCGGGAATGGAGGAGGAAGCTGGAGATTCAGCTGCCTGCCGGGGAAGAGGAGTATTGCCTTATAACCAAAACCGTGGACGAGGAGACATGTAATCCTCTGAAGGTATGGCATGATATCGGAGAACCCGCACATCTGTCCGAGGAGCAGAAGAAGCTGCTTCGGGAGTCGGCAAAACCCTGTGTGAAGACGGAGAGGAAACAGCAGCACGGTGGAAGCTTGCGTGTGGAACTGATGTTGGAAAAGAATGCAGTGATCTATTTTGAACTGAATGCGGGAAAGGTAAATCCTGACCGCGGATACCGGTATGAAAAGGTGATTTCCCAGTTGGCTAATTGACATAATAAATAGCAGGTTGACCTTACAGATGGTAAGTTAACATCATGAAAGGTAAGTTAGTATTGTAAATTCAGGCGGCATAAACAGCCGCCTGTTTGCAGAGAGGATGGTTACTATGGCAGTTGGAACTTTTGATTTTTTTTCGGATTGTCTGAGAAGGAATACTACCTTCCGCATTATTCTGCCCAATGAGGAGGATGTCAGGGAGGGGAGCGCGAAGGAGCCCATGAAGACATTGATTTTGCTGCACGGATATTGCGGCGGCTGTAATGAGTGGCTCTGGTACGGAAACGCAGTGGACATGGCACAGAAATATCATTTGTGCATCGTACTTCCTACGGGAGAAAACAGCTTTTATCTGGATGGAAAAGAGACGGGAAGACAGTACGCAACTTATATTGGCAGAGAACTGCTTCAGTATGTCAGGAAGACTTTCGGGCTTTCCGAAAGACGCGAGGATACCTTTATCGGGGGCTTCTCCATGGGGGGTTTTGGTGCTATCCATACGGCGCTGCAGTTTGCGGATACTTTTGAGGCTGCAATCGGTTTGTCCTCGGCGTTGATTGTACATGGCATTAACGGGATGAAGCCCGGTGAAGGAAATGAGGTGGCAAACTATGACTATTACAAGCTGATGTTTGGTAATCTGGATTCTCTGGAAGAGAGCAATGCCAACCCGGAAAAGCTGGTATGTGAGTTGAAGGAGAGGGGAGAGGAACTTCCCAGGTTCTATCTTGCCTGCGGAGAGCAGGATTTTCTCTTGCAGCCCAACAGAGATTTTGCGGCTTTCCTTCAGGCTTATGGAGTTGATTTCTGCTATTTTGAGGGTCCGGGAGAACATAACTTTGATTATTGGAATAAGCATCTGGAGCCGGGAATTCAGTGGATTCTGAACAAGGCATAGGAGGGAATACGCATGCTGTGTGTGACCGGGGAAAAGAGCAGGAAAATTGAGCGCGCGGAGCGCCGGGAAGACAGGCTGTATCTGTATTCCGAAGCAGGAGTGCACAGGCTGGAGCCGAAAAATGACAGGACGGTTCGGATTACCTATACGCAGAACGAAGCGTTCTCGGAAGAGGAAAAGCCCGGTATAATCTGCCGGGAGGTGTTCAAGGACTGGGACTATAGGGAGAAGGGAACGGAACTGTGTTTTTATACAAAACATGTGAAAATCGTGATAAACAGGGAGACGGCTTCCTTTAGCTATTTTGACGGGGAGGGGAAGCGTCTTCTCAGAGAGCGGGAGCAGGACAGCAAAACCCTGGAAGAATTTACGGTTTATCAGCTTCAGGAAGACAGTATCCGGACAGAAAAAGTTGTCACGCCGGACGGTGTCAAGGAGGTCGTGCGGGAGGCTGCAAAAATCCCGGTGGGGAAAAGCTTTCATACCAGACTGTATCTGGAATGGGCCGAGGAGGAAGCACTTTACGGACTGGGGCAGCATGAAGAGGGCTTCGGCTCCTTAAGAGGGCAGGTGGTCTATCTCCATCAGGCAAACAGGAAGATTGCCATTCCTATGCTCATTTCTACTTTGGGCTACGGTATTCTGATGGATACCTACAGCCCCCTGATTTTCAGTGATACCATACAGGGCTCCTATCTGTATACAGAAGCGGATTCGGAGATGGATTTTTATTTCATGAATGGCGGCACCATGGACGGCGTCATCGGGGAGTACCGGAAGCTGACGGGAAAGGCCTCACTGTTGCCACGTTGGGCATTCGGCTATCTCCAGAGCCAGGAACGCTATGAGACGCAGGAGGAAATTCTGGATACAGCAGAAGAGTACCGAAGTAGAGGAATCGGACTGGACGGCATCGTGTTGGACTGGTGTTCCTGGGAAGACAATCAGTGGGGGCAGAAGACTTTCGATTCCAGCCGTTTCCCGGAGCCTGGGCGTATGGTGGAAGACTTACATGAAAAGCATGTGCATTTTATGCTCTCCATCTGGCCGAACATGGCAGAAAACACAGAGAATTACAAGGAGTTTAGGGAGCAGGGGCTGCTTTTGCCTGGATGTACCGTATACAATGCACTTTCCAAAAAGGGAAGGGAACTTTACTGGCAGCAGCTGAAGAGAGGCCTGCTGGTGCACGGGGTGGATGCCTGGTGGTGCGACAGCAGTGAACCCTTTACTCCGGAATGGAATCACGTGGAGCGGGTGGAACTGGCAGTGATGTATGCGGAATACTGCAATACAGTGAATAATCATCTGCCTGTGGAAAAAATGAATGCCTTTGGACTGTATCATGCCCGTGGTATCTATGAGGGACAAAGAGCGGAGAATGAAAAGCGTGTGGTCAATCTGACGAGAAGTGCCTGCACCGGGCAGCAGCGTTACGGCACTATTCTCTGGTCGGGAGACACGGAAGCTACCTGGGATACTCTGCGCAGGCAGGTGGCAGCAGGGCTTCATTTTTGTGCCAGCGGGTTGCCCTTCTGGACCGTGGATATCGGTGCCTTCTTTGTCAAACGCGGCAATTTGTGGTACTGGAAGGGAGATTATCCGGAAGGCTGTCAGGATTTGGGGTATCGTGAATTGTTCGTCAGATGGTATCAGTGGGGTGCATTTTTGCCGGTGTTCCGCGGCCACGGAACGGATTGCAGAAGAGAGCTGTGGCATTATGAAAATGCGGGGCAGCCGTTCTACGATGCTTTGCTTGCCGCAAACCGTCTTCGCTATGAGCTGATCCCTTATATTTATTCCTATGCGGGTCTTTGTTGGCTGGAAAATCAGTCCGTGATCAGGCTGCTTGCCTTTGAATGGCCAGAGGATAAAGAGGTATGGAATATCACGGATCAGTATTTATTCGGCAAAGAAATGATGGTATGCCCGGTGCTGAAGCCCATGTATTTTGAGAAAAATTCCGAACCTCTCGAGGGAACAGCTAAGACCAGGAGAGTGTATCTGCCTGCAGGATGCGGCTGGTATGACTATTGGACTAATGCTTATTATGAAGGTGGACAATGGATAGAAGCAGAGGCAGGGCTTGAGAAAATTCCGCTGTTTGTCAGGGAGGGAAGTATTCTGCCCCGGGTGGAATTTGCACAATCCACGGAAGAGACAGGAACAGAATTACATATTACGGTTTACACAGGGAAAGATGCCTCCTTCACTCTTTATGAAGATGCAGGTGACGGCTACGGCTATGAGCAGGGCAGGTATTGCCTGACGAAACTGCATTGGTCGCAGGAGACGGAGCGCTTTACCGCGGAGAGCGGAGAGGAAATGGGACAGATGTTAGGATTCCGGGGAAAATATGAAGTACAGGAAGTGAAACTGGTAAATAAAGAAACGGACTAAAAACAATTCTGAAAAGGGGGAAACTATATTACTATTTCTATGGAAAAATCAGTAAAAAGGAAAATTCAGGAGGAGAATCTAGTATGAAGAAACAGGCATTTAACCCTTATTTACCGTCCTGGGAGTATATCCCGGACGGAGAACCTTACGTATTCGGAGACAGAGTTTACGTTTACGGTTCGCACGATTTTTACAACGGTTATGTTTTCTGCATGGGAGACTATGTTTGCTGGTCGGCACCGGTGGATGATCTTGGCAACTGGCGCTATGAGGGAGTCATCTACCCGAAGACTTCCGATCCGCTCAACCGGGACGGCAAAATGTGTCTGTATGCGCCGGATGTGACGGTGGGACCGGACGGGAGATATTATTTGTATTATGTGCTGGATCATGTGTCTATTGTTTCCGTTGCTGTATGTGATACGCCGGCGGGAAAATATGAATTTTACGGATATGTGCATTATGCGGATGGCACCCGCCTGGGAGAGAAGACGGGTGATCAGCCCCAGTTTGATCCGGGTGTGCTGACGGAAGGAAATAAGACCTACCTGTATACCGGCTTCTGCGGCAGAGGGGACAAATCCCGTACCGGAGCTATGGCTACCGTCCTGGGACCGGATATGCTGACCATTGAAGAAGCACCCGTATTTGTTGCCCCCGGCTGTGAATATAGTGAGGGAACGGGATTTGAAGGCCATGAGTTCTTTGAGGCACCCTCTATCAGAAAGGTGGGAGATACTTATTATTTCGTGTATTCTTCCATCGTGATGCATGAATTGTGCTATGCAGTCAGCAAGGAGCCAACGAAGGGATTTACCTACGGAGGTGTTATTGTCAGCAACTGCGACCTGCATATTGATACCTATAAGCCGGCGGACATGCCCATGGCTTATGGTGCCAACAATCACGGCAGCATCGTACAGATTGGGGAGGACTGGTACATCTTTTATCATCGCCATACCAACAATACATGGTACAGCAGACAGGGCTGTGCGGAAAAAATTGAGATTCTGCCGGACGGTAAGATTCCTCAGGTGGAGATTACCTCCTGCGGCTTAAACGGCGGACCGCTGGAAGGAAAAGGAGAGTATCCTGCTTACCTTGCCTGCAATCTGTTTTGCGATACACCCTCTGTTTATGTGGGAGACAGTCGTTTCCCGAAGGTGATGCAGGATGGCAGGGACGGAGACGAGGAAGTCGGTTATATCGCAAATATTACGGATTCCGCAACAGCGGGATTTAAGTATTTCGACTGCCACGGTGTGAAGCGGATCAGCATTCAGGTGCGCGGCTATGCAGACGGTGTCTTTGAAGTAAAGACCTCCTGGGACGGAGAGGTTCTGGCGAGGCTGAAGGTGCAGTATGCGAATGTCTGGGAAGAATATTCGGCACCGATTGAGATACCGGATGGAAAACAGGCAATTTACATTACTTATCGCGGAAACGGAAATGCCAGTCTGAAGTCCTTTGCTTTGATTGACTGTAACTATTAAAATCTCATTCGTGACTGTAAAGCACAGAGTGTTGAACAGTAGGCGGCGGTTTATGATTCTTTGGACAATGGTTCCGCATTTATCAAACTGCTGCGGGGCAGTTGTTGTTCCATGCTATGACCTTAACCCGGGATAATGTCATTTCAAGAATGTCTTTGTTGTATGGTAAGTTGTAGAAGCCATAAATGCATATAAAAGGGAATCTTTTTTGGGAAAACAATGATATAGACCTCCGAAACAAGGGAATTGCTTTTAAAAGGGAATCTTTTTTGGGAAAATGATGATATAGATCTCCGAAACAAGGGAATTGCCTTTAAAAGGGAATCTATTTGTGGAAAACAATGGTATAGACCTCTGGAACAGGGGAAATGCCTTCGAAAGGGAAAGCGCTGGGTGTTGAACAGTTAAGATTGACTTATGAAGACCAGAATCTTATAATGATGTTAGTTTTATGTCCTGATAAAGAAACTGAAGAAAGCGAAAACTGAAGAGGCAAGCTGTAGAAATGGTAACGATTAAGGATATTGCCGAGGAATGTAATGTTTCCATTACAACTGTATCAAATGTCTTGAATGGCAAGGCAAAGGTGGGAGAGCAGACAAAGCAGAGAATTCTGGAGGTAATTCAGAAACGCGGATATCGTCCGAATACCATTGCTCAGGGCCTGCGCAGCCAGAAAACGAAAACCATTGGCATTATCGCAGAAGATATTGCGCAGTTTACAACTCCGGAGATTATTGAGGGTATCATGAGCTTCTGTGAGGAGCGGGGATACAGGACAACAGTCAGGAATCTGCGTATGTATGCAAGGTGGCAGGATGCCTGGTACTATAATGAAACTGCTTATCATTCTGTTCTGGATCCCATGTTGGAGGAATTGGATTCCCACATGGTTGACGGTGTGATTTACATAGCGGGACATGCGAGAAGAATCAGTTGTTTTCCCTCGGATTATAAGACGCCGGCGGTGATGGCGTATGCATATGCACAAAATCCCCGGGTACCTTCCGTACTGATAGATGATGAAACATCTGCCTACCAGATTGTCCGCTATCTGATTCAAAAGGGACATAAGAGGATTGGCGTAATCGGAGGGCGTGAAGACAATATACATACCCAGAGACGACTTCTTGGGTATCAGAAAGCTCTTTTTGAAGCACAGCTTCTTTTTAATCCGGAACTTGTGCGGTATGCAAACTGGAATAAGCCTTCGGGATACGAGGCGGCGAAGCCTTTGCTGAAAACAGATATTACGGCACTGTTCTGTATGACTGACCGGATAGCGGGCGGCGCTTACCAGTATCTGGATGAGATGGGGCTGAGAGCAGGACGGGATTTGGCAGTGGCCGGTTTTGACAATCAGGATCTGGCGGAATATATGGTGCCGGGGTTAACTACCATGTCTCTTCCTTTGCAGGAAATCGGCAATACTTCTGCAAAACTTCTGTTCAGGCAGATTGAAGGGGAAGATGTGGAAGAATATCAGGAAATATTGATTCCCTGCACTTTTGTAGAACGCCAGTCTGTGATGGAATTGAAGGATTAAATGAAAATACAGTGGGGCATGGAAGGAAGAAATAATCCGTCCATGCACCGCTTCATACGATACGTAGAAAAATTAGAACTTGATAAGCAGGGACTGCCCAGTGGCTTGAATAAGTCATCGGACAGTTCCTGTTTTTTTGATGTTTAGGGCTTGATGTAAAGCAAGATTTACAAAAGAAAAACGTTTTATGAAGTTTTTGTAATTTTCATAATAATGCATAAGTATAAATGCTTTTGTAGTGTATACAAACTTGCTTTGTATATAAATGCAGAAACGTTTTATGTATGTGCAAAGTGTATAAAAATAGCAATGTAAATCCTACAAGAGTGTACAATTAGTATATAATACAACAAAGATGTGTTGACAAATTCCATAAAAAGAGCTACTATCATGTTAAAGAAGTAAAACGTTAAACTTAACAGAACCAAAAAACGAGATAAATTGAAAAGTAAATAAGACTGAAAGACAAGAGACAACAAGAAAGACAGGGGGGGTTTGATAGTGAAAGAATTTTTCAGCAACAAAAGAAAGGTAAGAGGTTTTAAAGAATTTTTATACATACTGCCTTTCCTGATTCTGGTATTGGTTTTTTCCTATTATCCATTGTACGGATGGGTATACGCATTCTTTGATTACAAACCGCCTTTCCCACTTTCCTGGGAAAAGTTCGTTGGTCTGAAATGGTTCCGATCCATGGTGGAGAACGAGGTGAAATTGAAACAGCTGCTTATGGTATTACGTAATACCTTTGCAATGAGCGGAATCAGCCTTTTCTTCTCATGGTTCCCCATGATTTTTGCA
This sequence comes from Lachnospiraceae bacterium, assembly GCA_022769665.1. Taxonomy (GTDB): domain Bacteria; phylum Bacillota; class Clostridia; order Lachnospirales; family Lachnospiraceae; genus Acetatifactor. Next base: position 7,592 of record JALEIR010000055.1, read on the forward strand.
GTGTTTCTTAACGAAATCAAGTGCAAGCCCTTTCAGAAGGTAGTGCAGACTGTTACAACTCTTCCCAACTTCATCAGCTGGGTGCTTGTATATTCTATCGCATACAGCATTTTTAACAGTACCGGTGTTGTGAATACGATTGGTATGGCTCTGGGATTATTTGATACGCCGCAGATGTTTCTTCAGTCAGCGGATCATATCTGGTTTAAGATGTGGCTGTGGCTGACCTGGAAGAATGCAGGATGGTCAGCTATCATGTATCTGGCAGCTATTTCCGGTATAGATGAATCACTGATAGAAGCTGCCAAGGTGGATGGTGCTTCCAGAATGCAGATTATCTGGCATATTACCATTCCGAGTATCCTGCCTACTTATTTTGTACTGGTAATGCTGAATCTGGCAAACTTCCTTTCCAACGGAATGGAACAGTATTTCGTATTCCAGAATGCTTTCAATAAGGACAGTATTCAGGTGCTTGATTTGTATGTGTACAATCTGGCAATGGGCAGCGGCGGATATTCCCTTTCCACTGCAATCAGTATTCTGAAGAGCGTGGTAAGTATCATCTTATTGTGTGTAACCAATAAGATATCCAAACTCGTCAGAGGCGAAGGTTTTATTTAAGGAGGACAGGGAAATGAGCAAAGAACCGAAAGTGAAATCAAAAAAAGTAAAGTATAAGGTCAGCTTCAGTGACAGACTGATCAGCGTACTCACTTATATCATCTATTCCATTTTTGCCTTTGTTTGTGCGTATCCTTTTTACTACATATTTATCAATACCATCAGCGCAAACAACCTGAGCGAAAGAGGAAAGATTATTTTCTGGCCGAAGGAAATTCATTTCACCAATTATCAGAATGTAATGAAGATATCGGGACTGTTTCAGGCCATGAAGGTATCTGTTGCAAGAACTGTGATTGGAACCATTGTAACCGTAGTTGTAGCGGCATTTCTAGGATATATGTTTACCAGAGAGACCATGTGGCACAGAAAACTGTGGTTCAGAATGGTGGCGGCTACCATGTACTTTAATGCCGGTATCATTCCCTGGTTCATCACCATGAAGAATCTGGGTCTGACCAATAATTTCTGGGTATATATTTTCCCGGTGGCAGTACAGCCCTTCTACATTATTTTGTGTAAGACCTTTGTGGAATCGGTGCCGAAAGAATTGCAGGATGCGGCGGAGATTGACGGAGCCGGAACCTTAAGGATTTTCTTCCAGATTATCATTCCGGTCATCAAGCCGATACTTGCTACAGTTGCCATCTTTGCAGCGGTGAACCAGTGGAACTCCTTCCAGGATACACTGCTTTTGATTACCGATGATAAGCTGTATACCTTACAGTACACTCTGTATAACTATATCAACCAGGCCAGCTCCCTGAAGGCTCTGGTAAACAATTCCACATCCATAGAAGCAATGGCAGCCAGTCTGGCACATGCCTCCACCGCTACTTCGATTCGAATGACGGTAACCATTGTGGTAGTTACTCCCATTATTCTGATATACCCTATCTTCCAGCGATTCTTTACAAAGGGTATTATGATTGGTGCGGTAAAGGGATAGTGAACAGGCAGGAAGCCTGTTGATTATAAAGCAAAAGGCTATATTGCGCGGAAAGCGCAGGAAAGAGAGGGAATTATGAAAAGTAAGAAACTAATCTCACTTCTGTGTGTGGCTGCCATGACAGCAACCATGCTCACAGGATGCGGCGGAGCTTCGGATTCTGCTTCGGGAACTGCATCTACATCCGGCAGCAGTTCTTCTGCTACCAATACCGGCAATTCAGGCGACAGCAGTGCCGCATCTGACAAAGAAGCCATGACGTTTGAAATCTTCGACGTTGCCGCTAACTATCAGGGTATTCAGACCGGTTGGTTTGCGAAGGTTGTCAAGGATCGTTTCAACATTGAACTGAATATCATCGCACCGCAGGTTGCCGGTGATGCCATCTATCAGACACGTGCCAGCAGCGGAAACCTGGGCGATATCCTGATTCTGGAATCCGGACAGTTCAAGGAGTGTGTAGAGGCCGGACTGGTTAAGGATATCAGCAGTGATATCTGGAATTACTCCAATCTTGCCGGATATAAAGAGCAGATTGATATGCTGAACAACAGTCTGGAAGGCAACGACGGAAAGACCTACGGTATCCCTACCGAGATGATGAATACTTCACCGACTTCCTATTCTCAGGATGTTATCTATTCCAGCCCTCTGCTTCGCTGGGATCTGTATAAAGAGCTTGGCTGCCCTGATATTGCAGATCTTGACGGACTGCTTGATGTTCTGGATCAGATGATGAAGAATCATCCTACAAATGATGCAGGCGATGCTTGCTATCCGTTGTCTCTGTGGTCTGACTGGGACGGCGGCGACGGCATGCTCGGTATTGCCAACGTAGTTCAGCTGACCACCTGGTACGGCGAGAAAATTAAGGGCTCTACCATCCTGAAGCCCGACGGAACATTTATTCCTCTGACTGATAAAGATGGCTCCTACTACAAGATGCTGAAGTTCCTGTACAATGCAAATCAGCGTGGTCTCGTAGATCCCGACTCCGCTACCCAGGACTGGAACTCCGCATGTGCGAAGATGAGTGCAGGTCAGGTTTACCTGATGTGGTACAGCTGGCAGGTAGGTTTCTGGAACTCTACTGACAGACTGAAAGATGGTACAGCCTTTATCTTTACGCCTGTTGCTGATCAGACCTACTACACAGACGCAGACTCCTATTACGGAAGCGGACGTGTATTTGCGGTTGGCTCCCAGGTTGATGATGCGAAGTATCAGAGAATTATGGAATTCCTTGACTGGTATGCAAGCCCTGAAGGACTGATGTTCCAGCATGACGGTATTGAAGGCTTTAACTATGAAAAGGGCAGCGACGGAAGACTTGTTCAGATTAATTCCAATGCTCTGATGGATAACCTTCCTGTTCCCGAGGAGTGGGGCGGTGCCGGATACAACGATGGTAACAATGCAATCAACCAGTGGATTGTAAGTGCAAACAGTGTGAACCCTACAACCGGTGAGACCTATTCCGTTAATTACTGGAGTACCTATAAAGAAGAGACCATGACCGATATGAAGAAGGAATGGGCAGAGAAGTTCGGTGCTGCTGAGCCTGTTGATTACATGAAGGCTAACAACAAGCTGGTTATCAGCCCTAACGTAAGTGTATCTCTTCCTACGGACTCTGCAGATATCAGCGTTATCCGCAACCAGTGTAATGAGACTGTCTGCGATTACTCCTGGAGAATGATTTACGCATCCGATGATGCAGCA
>JALEIR010000024.1 GCA_022769665.1 Lachnospiraceae bacterium
ATATGAAGGATATTATGTTGCAGGAAGAATAGTTGCGTGGCAGTATCAACAATTGGGCGCAAAGACTTCTGAAAGCATAATGGTGTAAAATAGCTATTAATTGAAATTGTCTGACAATCACTCTATACACGTGATATACAAACGACCTCAAAACCCCTGCAAATCTGCGGACACCTCAGAAGCTGCTATGACTGCACAGGGGATTGTGTAGCGAGGAACGAAAACAAGCGCGAATGAAGTGAGCATTTGTAAATTTATTTATTCGAATGTTTGAGGAGAGAGAATTTGGGTTGCACATTGATAAGCTAGGGTGTACTATAAAACATAGAGAACAGTTTTACAGCATATTAAAATCTCATTGCTTTGAAGACATCGTAGTGCTGAGGCTGATATGAAATTAACTTGTAAAATTGTTGGGAAAATGGTACAATAGTACTAGAAATGTAACTTAGGGGATGGGCTTATGAAAAAAGTGCTAATATCGGTTTTTTTAATGCTCATATTTTGGCAGGGGATTGATTTTATTTCACACGCAGCCTCTGAAGAGGGCAGAGTACTGTTTATCAGTTCATATTCGTATGCATGGGATCAGGTTCAGATACAGATAGAAGGTATTCGGGATGGACTCGGGGACGATGTTGTACTGGACTATGAATTTATGGATACCAAAAGAGTTGACACAGAGGAAGCGTTGCAGCTGTTTCATGACGGACTGGCGTACAGACTTTCTATGGTGGAACCTTATGATGCAGTGATTCTCGGCGATGATGCAGCCTTGAAGTTTGCATTGGAATATCAGGATGAATTGTTTGCGGGAATACCAATCTTTTTTGAGGGAGTCAACGATGAAGAGCTTGCTGCAAAAGCGGCGGAAGACCCTCTCATAACAGGTGTTCTGGAAAAGCTTTCGGTTGAAAAAAACATTGAGTTGGGCTTACAGATTAATCCGGATGCAAAACGGGTAGTTGCGATTCTGGATGACAGCATAACGGGAGAAGCTGAGAGAAAAAGATTTTATAAATATGCTGAGCAGTATCCGAATTTGGAGTTTGGTGAAATGAATTCTTCCGAGTTGCGCACCTTTTCCCTGCGTTATGAATTGGGAAATGTTTCCTCGGATACCATACTAATCTATGTAGTTATGACGGAGGATGCTGACGGAAGGAAATATACAAATCAGCAGTCTATACAGCTTATTTCGGAATGTGCAAAAGTACCTGTTCTGCGTATGGTAGACGGTGGTATCGGCGAAGGAATTTTCGGTGGAAATGTGGTGTCCATGTATAAGTCGGGCGAGATAGCGGCACAAATGGCAATGAAGGTGATGAATGGGACTCCGGCAGAAGAAATTGAACTTGTGACGGATAGTCCAAAGGTTTATCGTGTGGATGCTGCCGTAATGAAGCGATTTGGTATCAGTGAGGACAGATTGCCGGAAGACACGGAGTATATCAATCGGGAAGAGTCATTTTTTGAGAGGAACAGAGAAGTATTGATCCCGGGGGGCATTTTGATTGGCGTTCTGATGGTTGTATTAATCTGGATTTTGATTGACAATCAAAGGCGCAGGGCCTTAATGAAGGAATTGGAAAGCGCAAGGAAAATTCTGGAGTCCGCAGCACAACATGATTTCCTGACGGGAATTCCCAACAGAAATAAGTTTATGAGTGACATAAATCAACTGGTGGAAGAGAAACGTCCTTGTACGGTCTTAATGATTGATATTGATGATTTTAAAAATATCAATGATACCATGGGACATACCGCCGGTGATGATGCTTTGATTCAGGTGGCAGCCAGATTGAAAGAAATGGAATCTCAGATACTCACACCATATCGTTATGCCGGGGATGAGTTCATATTGATTTTAAAGAGTAACCAGGGAAAAATCGTGGAAAAGACGGCATATCAATGCAGACAAGTATTTGCAAAGCCATTTGTTCTGGATGGGAATAAAGCGAAAATCTGCGGCAGTATCGGAGTTGCTTCCTATCCTCAAGATACAGATAATGTGGAACAACTGATAATCTATGCGGATGATGCCATGTATCGTGTGAAGAAGAACGGAAAAAATGATTTCGCATATTATCATGCAAAGGAAGAATAAAGATTATACGCAAGAAGGCTCATGAAAATTGAGTCTTCTTTTTATGTAAGAAACTTATCCGTCTGATGAGATAAGTATAGAAATATAGGAAAAAAGTTGCTATAATGAAAAAGATAGTTGGAAAACAGAAGGTGTGTAAAACAGGAGAAATGAATGGCGTCAAAGAAGATATATGCTGTAAAAAAAGGAAAAATAACGGGTGTCTTTGAAACCTGGGAGGAATGTAAGGCTTCTGTGGAAGGATATCCGGGAGCAGAATATAAGAGTTTTACCGGTAGAACGGAAGCAGAGATTTATCTGGGATTGAGGGCAGAGTCCGGACAGACGGCAGATGTCCCGGAACCGGGCAGATTACTTGCCTATGTCGACGGTAGTTATGAAGATTCGCTGAAAAAATATGCCTTTGGCTGTGTGTTCTTATTGCCTGACGGAAGAATTTTTACACAATATGGAAACGGAGATAATGAACAGTCGCTTCGGCATCGTAATGTCACAGGAGAAATGCTGGGAGCCATGTACGCTGTAATGACAGCAATAAAAAACGGATTTCGCGGAGTAGAACTCAGGTATGATTATGAAGGAATCGAAAAGTGGGTTACGGGAGAGTGGAAATCCAAAACCGAATTGACTCAAAAGTATGCGGCAGCCATGCGTGAGTGGAGTCAAAGTATTGAAATTAAATTTACGAAAGTAGCCGCCCACACCAACGTAAAATTTAATGAATTGGCGGATAAAACAGCAAAGTTAGGATTGACGGAAGGAAACGGTATGCCGAAAGTGTGCCGCATAGAGGATATGACAGAATGGAAACAATGCGACTGAATAAATTTTTAGCTCATGCCGGCGTTTGTTCCAGAAGAGAAGCGGATAAATTGATAGAGCAGGGGAAAGTATTGGTCAACGGTTTACGTCCCGGTCCGGGGCAGTCTGTGAGTGCTGAGGATGAAATAACAGTATCAGGGAAGCCGGTACAAGGAAGACAAAAGACGGTTGTATTGGCTTTTTATAAACCAATCGGAGTAACATGCACAGAAAAAGATGTTCATGCGGAAAAGGTAATTTCAGACTATATCCATTATCCTGTCCGGGTTACTTATGCCGGAAGACTGGATAAGGATTCGGAGGGGCTTTTACTCCTGACAAATGACGGGAACCTGATTCAGAGTATGATGAAGGGTGCAAACCGACATGAAAAAGAGTATGTGGTAAAAGTTAATAAGGAAATAACACCTGATTTTTTAGAAAAAATGTCACGAGGCGTATATTTAAAGGATTTAGATTTGGTAACAAGAGAATGTGAGTTAAAAAAAATCGGAAAATATACATTTCAAATAGTACTGACCCAGGGAGTCAACAGACAAATCAGAAGAATGTGCGCAACTTTCGGATATCAGGTGAGAAGCCTGAAAAGAGTGAGAGTGATGCATATTACTTTAGAAAATCTGAAACCGGGAGAGTACAGGGAATTATCTTCGGAGGATGTACAGAAGTTATATAGGGATTGCGGATTATTAAATTAAAATAAGTTATAGAGTAGGTGGAGCACAATATGCAGTCAGAAAATCTGAATCGAATCAAATATTTAGTGGATGTATTGAACAAGGCATCAAAAGCGTATTATGCGGAAGACAGAGAAATCATGAGTAATCTGGAGTATGATGCGCTCTATGATGAACTGCAAAGACTGGAGCAGGAAACCGGAGTTGTCTTGACAAACAGCCCAACGGTAAGCGTTGGTTACGAAGCGGTAGAAGAACTGCCCAAAGAGCGTCACGTATCACCGATGCTTTCTCTTGGAAAGACAAAAAGCCGTGAGGAACTGCGGGATTGGCTGCAAGGCAATCCTGCAATTTTAAGTTGGAAACTGGACGGATTAACCATAGTACTAACGTACCATGACGGAAAACTTGCAAAAGCGCTGACAAGAGGAAACGGAGAAATAGGCGAAGTAGTTACAAACAATGCAAAAACTTTTAAAAACGTACCTCTGACCATACCTTATACGGGAGAACTGGTGATAAGAGGAGAAGCGGTGATTACCTATTCCGATTTTGAAAGGATGAATGCAGAGATTGAGGATGCGGAAGCGAAGTATAAGAATCCCAGACATCTCTGCAGCGGTTCGGTTCGGCAGTTGAATAATGAGATTACCGCGAAGAGAAATGTCCGCTTTTATGCATATTCTCTAATCAGTGCAGAAGGTGTGGATTTTCATAATTCACAGGAGGAACAGTTCCGCTTTTTACAGAAGCAGGGATTTGATGTGGTAGAGCATTACCTTGTGACGGAAGAAAACATCCTGGATACCATTGCACTTTTTGAGAAAAAGATTGAAAATTATGACATCCCATCGGACGGACTGGTGCTCAGCTACGAAAACATTGCTTACGGGCGTTCGTTGGGAAGAACGGCAAAGTTTCCCAGACATTCCATTGCGTTCAAATGGGCAGATGAACTAAAGGAGACGACTCTGAAGGAAATTGAATGGAGTGCAAGCCGTACCGGTCTGATTAATCCGGTGGCAATCTTTGAGCCTGTTGAATTGGAGGGAACTACCGTGAGCAGGGCCTCCGTTCATAATATCAGTATCATGAGAGGACTTAAGCTGGGAATCGGAGACCGCATTACAGTGTATAAGGCGAATATGATTATTCCGCAGATAGCGGAGAATTTAACCTGCAGTGACAATGTAGTGATTCCGAAAATATGTCCGGTTTGCGGCGGACCCACGGAAATCAGGCAGATGAACGAGGTACAGTCTCTCTATTGTGTCAATGAAAAGTGCGCCGCAAAACGAATTAAGTCCTTCACATTGTTCGTGAGCAGAGATGCCATGAACATTGACGGGCTTTCTGAGGCGACGCTGGAAAAATTTATCGATATGGGCTTTATCCATGAATACGCGGACCTTTATCACTTGGACAGATACAAAGATGTTATTGTGGAGATGGAAGGATTCGGAGAGAAATCTTATGGAAATCTGATAGACAGTATCAATGCTTCCAGGAATACTACACTGCCAAGAGTGATATACGGATTGGGAATTGCCAATATCGGAGTGGCAAATGCAAAAATGCTTTGCAGGCATTTTGAATACGATTTTGAACGGATGAAAAGTGCGGATGTGGAGACGTTAAGTGCCATTGAAGGGGTTGGTGAGGTGATTGCATCAGCTTTTGCGGAATATATGAGGGATGAGGACAATCTTTTGAAAATTTCCAACCTTATGGCAGAATTGAAGGTAGAGACACCGGTTGTAGAGGAAGGAAGCCAGACTCTTTCAGGGCTGAGCTTCGTCATCACAGGCAGCCTGAACCATTTTGCCAACAGAAATGATTTGAAGGATATTATCGAGGCAATGGGAGGAAAGGTAATGGGTAGCGTTACCGGGAAGACAACGGCGCTGGTTAACAATGATGTGACATCCACTTCGTCAAAAAACAAAAAGGCAAAAGAGCTGGGAATAAAAATTCTATCTGAGGATGACTTCCTGGAGGAGTATGGAATTCCCACTGAAAGCTAAGAAAGTAAGAGGAAAAAGAAATGCCGATTAGAACACAAAGTGATTTACCTGCAAAAGAGATTTTGGAAAATGAAAATATATTTGTGATGGATGAATTCCGTGCTATGCATCAGGATATTCGTCCGTTACAGGTGCTGATACTGAATAACATGCCTATCAAGCAGGACACCGAACTGCAGCTTTTGAGGGCACTTTCCAATACACCGTTGCAGGTAGATGTAACCTTTATGAACGTACAAAGTCATGTTTCCGTAAATACACCTGCAAGCCATCTCAACAAGTTCTACACTTCATTGGATGAAATCAGAGACAGAAAATTTGATGGAATGATTGTTACGGGCGCACCTGTTGAAGACATTTCATTTGAGGAAGTGGATTACTGGGAAGAAACCTGCGAAATATTTGACTGGGCGGAAACCCATGTAACCTCTACCCTGCATATTTGCTGGGCAGCGCAAGCAGGATTTTACCATTATTACGGTATCAATAAAAGACTTTTACCTCAAAAGCTGTTTGGAATTTACGAGCACAAAGTAGCGAATAGGAAGATACCCTTGGTCAGAGGATTTGATGATATCTTTCTGGCACCTCACAGCCGCCATACCGAAACCCCTTCGGAGGCAATTCATGCATGTAAGGAGCTTACGGTGCTGGCTGAGTCTCCGGAAGCAGGTGTATTTCTTGCCATAGCGGAGGAAGGAAAGAAGATATTTGTCACAGGACATCCCGAATACGACAGATATACGTTAAACAATGAGTACCACCGGGATTTGGACAAGGGTCTTCCCATTCAGATACCTTACAATTATTACCCGGATAATGATCCCGAAAAGAGACCGCTGCTGCAATGGCGTTCCCACAGCAACAACCTATACAGCAACTGGTTAAATTATTACGTATATCAGGTGACACCGTACGAGCTGGGGTAAAAATCTGTTCCGGATAGATATCAAAAAAGCAACCTGTCAAGTAGATAGGTTGCTTTTTTGATGCCCACGTTTTTCACTTTTCACAATTCTGATTGTATTATCTCGCTAATCCTGTAATTGATGTATTTTAAAGCGGCTGATCAGATTCTGATGGAACATACATAGCGATGTCCTGAAGCTGACAGTGCAATATTCGGCACAAATCATTGAGATTAGTTGTGTTCATAGGTTTATCTTTTCTTAATTTGTCTATTATTGCGCTGGAAATATGATGATTGGTAATTAGAGTATAGGTTGTTTCGTCAGAGGCCTTTAAAGTTTCCCAAAATGGTTTGTAACTAATCAAATTATCACCTTCATGTAATATACATGCCTTAAAGAGTTTTCCAGATTTGCCTGATATCTATGTTAATCATATTTCATGGTTTCATACTTGACTATGGTCACGAAAATGACTATAATAATAAAGTGTTGTTGAAAATAAAATGCAAAAAAGAAAAAAATGGGTAAGAATACAACGTACCAAAAAAGAGTTATTGATATACATTCGCATATCCTGCCGGGGGTGGATGACGGCGCAAAGTCCATAGATGAAACAATTGAAATGCTTAGGATTGCATGGCATGAGGGCATTACGGACATGATTGTGACGCCCCATTATCAGTCGGGAAGATATTTCACACAGGCTGAAAAAATAAAAGAAAAAGTTAATTATATTCAAAGCCTGGCGGAAGATAACCATATTCCCGTCAGGCTGTATCCCGGTACGGAAGTTTATTTTCGAAGCGGACTGGAGGAGCGTCTCGACAGCGGCCAACTGGCGACCATGAACGGTAGTGGTTATATGTTGATGGAGTTTTCCCCTATCGAAGAATTTACTTATATACGAAATGCGGCAGAGGAAATTCTTGGATTGGGTTATACTCCTATTCTTGCCCACATAGAGAGGTTCCGGTGTATGCGGGAGGATATAAACCGTGTTAAGGATCTGAAAAATATGGGCTGTCATATACAGGCAAACGCCGGCAGCATTACCGGAGATTGAGGCTTTGGAACCAAAAGATACATGGACAGATTATTGAAAGAACATCTGATAGATTATATCGTAACGGATGCACATAACCCATGCGGAAGAGCACCTCACGCAAAAAAATGCGCTGAACTGCTACACCGAAAATACGGCGAGGAATATGCAGAATGTGTTCTTTATAAAAATGCAGAGAAAAATCTTCTGAAATAAAATACGAAAGAGGACGCAAGAAT
>JALEIR010000091.1 GCA_022769665.1 Lachnospiraceae bacterium
AAGGATTTCCGCGTAGAAGGCGGGAAAATGGTTTCCGTGGGATGCGGACTGGGAGAGATGGATTATACGGACATCCTGAAGTTCATGAAGGAGAGAAAACCTTTTATTCATGCAACCTTGGAGGATACCAAGCCGGAGAATAACAGGCAGGTAAAGGAATTTATCCTTCAGAAATATGCGGAGGTGTAACACTGTCACAATATCAATGACGTAAGCTCCTGAGACGGAGAAAAGTAACCGGTGTATGAATTGCAGACGTTGAGATTTCTGTGACAGATTGGATAAAAAAGAATTGTGGCGCGGCAGAGTTTTATATACCGGCGCGTCAGGAAATGAGGGAGAAATGTACAGAGACGGTAAGATTTATATGGGTCTTGCAGACGGGCAGAAGGTTTGCATGGAACTGAACATGTGCAACAGGCACGGTTTGATTGCGGGAGCCAGCGGAACCGGCAAAACCATTACCATGAAGGCTATGGCAGAGTCCTTTTCCGACGCGGGAGTTCCCGTATTTCTCTGCGATGTTAAGGGAGATGTCTCCGGTCTTGCCATGCCGGGAACGCAGTCCGAGAGCATGGAGAAGCGGATTGATAAGTTCGGTATCAGAGACAGCTTTCAATATCAGGCGTATCCCGTGACTTTTTGGGATATTTATCAGGAAAACGGTCATCCCGTGCGGGCTACCGTCTCCGACATGGGACCGGAAATTCTGTCCCGTATTCTGGGACTGACACCGGCCCAGGAGGGGGTACTGAACATTGTATTCCGGATTGCGGACGACAAGGGATTGATCCTGGTGGATTTAAAGGATTTGAAAGCGGTGTTGAACTATGTGTCTGAGCATAGAAAGGAATATCTGACCACCTACGGAAATGTGACACCACAGTCTATCGGAGGTGTGATTCGTGCATTGATTCCGTTGGAGAGTCAGGGAGGCGATTTGTTTTTCGGTGAGCCCGATTTGGACATCTTTGACTGGATTCGCACCGATTCCCGGGGAAAAGGCATGATAAATATTCTGGACAGCGTGAAACTGGTGCAGAATCCTACTCTTTATGCCAGTTTCCTTCTCTGGATGATGGCAGAACTGTTTGAACGCTTGCCCGAGGCCGGAGATATGGAGAAGCCCAAGCTGGTGTTTTTCTTTGACGAAGCGCATATGTTGTTCTCCGACGCACCCAAGGTATTGGTGCAGAGGATTGAACAGGTGGTAAAGCTGATTCGCTCCAAGGGGGTAGGTATTTACTTTGTAACCCAGAGTCCGAGTGATATTCCCGACAGTGTTCTTGCCCAGCTTTCCAACCGCGTACAGCATGCGCTGCGGGCATACACACCTGCGGAGCAGAAGGCTGTCCGCGTGGCGGCACAGTCTTTCCGGGCAAATCCTGCCTTCAAGACGGAGGATGTGATTATGGAGCTGGGTGTAGGTCACGCCTTGACATCCTTCCTGGATGAAGAGGGAGTACCCGGCATCGTACAGCAGACGGCAATCATCTGTCCCCAGAGTCTGATGGGGCCTGTGGATGAGGGAGTCCGCAGAAGCCTGATGGCAAACGACAGTATGGAAAAGTATGATGAATATGTAGATAATTGGACAGCCTACGAGGTCCTGACAGACCTGGCAGAGGCTGAGGAGAAGGAAGCAGCGCTGGAAGCAGAACGTGCCCAGCTGGCAAAAGAGCGGGAGGAATTTGAAAAAACCAAGGAAAAGGAAGCTCTTTTGGCACAGAAACAGCGTGAGAAAGAAGAGGAAGCTGCCCGGAAAAAGAAGGAAAAGGAAGAGGAGGCGGCAGCCAAGAAACGTGAGAAAGCAGCGGAACGCCGCAAAGCCCAGATTGAGCGCACGCTGATTAACACAGGGGCCCAGGTGCTTAAGAGAGGACTGTTTAAGACGCTGTTCAAATAACGAATGGTGAGAGACTGCCCGGAGAGGATTCTCCGGGCGGTTGAGTTTGAGAGCAAAAAAAAGATTTGTATCAGGAGGTTGGGAAAATGGAATTGCAGGAGAGGATTCAACAGGTCATGGAGGAGGCTGTGGAGAGCAGTCTGGTAGCGGGAGTTAATTTCCTGGTGGAAAAAGATGACAGAGAGCTTTTTTATGCCGAGGCAGGAAAGGCAGATATTGATAAGAACAGATTCATGAAACGGGATACTGTTTTTCGGCTTTACTCTCAGACGAAGCCGGTAACCGCAGCAGCAGCCATGATTCTGATGGAGCGGGGAGAGTTGGAGCTGTTTCAAAACGTGGGGGAGTTTTTGCCTGCTTACAACAAGCTGAAGGTGGAGAATAAAGATGGCAGTATAACTCCTGCCACCCGTCCTTTGACAATATATAACCTGTTGTGCATGACCTCCGGGCTGTCTTATCCCAATGATATGAATGCCTCCGGAAGAGCTTCCGCGGCAGTGTTTGAGGAGGCCTGTGCAAGGCTTCGAACCGATAAGGAAATGACCACAAGAGAACTGGCTGACAGACTGGCGGAATGTCCTTTGGCATACGAGCCCGGAACATCATGGGAGTACGGAACCTCCGCAGATGTGCTGGGAGCTGTCATTGAAGCGGTGTCGGGAAAACCGCTGCCTGAATTTATGGAGGAAGAAATCTTCAAGCCCCTTGGAATGAAAGACACTGCCTTTTGGGTACCCGGTGAGAAACAGTGTCGTCTGGCAGGGGTGTATGAGACGGTACAGGATGAATGGGGGAAGGCAAGTCTGATACCCTATACCGGAGACAATCTTGCCATCAATCATTCCATGGATCATATACCGGCTTACGCGGCAGGCGGTGCGGGGCTGGCTTCCACGCTGGATGATTATATGAGATTTGCGAGAATGCTGCGAAACGGCGGAAGCCTTGACGGAAAACGGATTATGAAGCCGAAGACGGTAGAATTTCTCACAGGGGCGCAGTTAATGCCCTTACAGCAGGAAAGCTTTGATAACTGGGTAGGCTTAAGCGGGTTCAGCTACGGCAATTTGATGCGAGTATGCAAGAATCCGGCACAGGCGGGGATGCTTACACGCAGAGGAGAGTATGGTTGGGACGGCTGGCTGGGGGTATATTTCGCTAATTTCCCCGAGGAAAATATGACCATACTCATGGGAACCCAGAAAAAAGATTCCGGAACCTTCTCACTGACAAGAAAGCTGCGGAATCTGGTGTTGAGCAGTATAGAGTAAGAGCATGACCGTAATCGGGAATTGCCTTGCAGGGACATTTAAGGTTCCTTTTGTTTACAGGTGAAAGAAGGCAACACCGATTGCACCGGGGCCGGCATGGGTGCCGATTGTGGAACCGATGGTGGTGATTGGCAGATTGTCTGTCTTTCCCTCCCAGAGAACGGCACTGTCTCTGATATATTTTTGCAGCAGAGTATCGTCCAAACCGGTATAGCCAAGGCAGTAGGGCATGGAGAAATCAATGCCGCCGCTTTCCTTCACGTTCTGCATCAGCATATTGTTGCCGTTTTTGGAGCCCCGTGCCTTACCCAGAATGACAACTTCTCCTTTTACAATGGAGATGACGGGTTTGATGGCAAGCATGGTACCCGCCCAGGCAGCAGTCTTGGAAATACGCCCGCCCTGTTTTAAGTATTCCAGTGTATCAATGACTGCAAGAACGACAATCTTATTTTTGACGCGTTCCAGTTCGGCAGCAATTTCCTTGGCGGACATTCCCTGGTCACGCAAACGAACCGCATAGAGAACCAGACTTTGCAGACCGAGGCTGACATTTAGGCTGTCAACCGTAAAGATGCAGTCTTCGAATCCGTCCGAAGCAAGTACAGCGCTCTGATAGGTGCCTGAGAGCAGGGAGGAAAGGGTGATGACAACCGCAGTATCTCCTGCTTCCCGGATTTCTTTGAATTTCTTTTCAAACTCATAGGGAGGAATCTGACTTGTAGTGGGAATGGTACCGCACTCAATTAACTTTTCGTAAAACTGTTTGTGGGTGATAGTGATACCGTCCAGATATTCCTCCTCGCCGAAGATGGTTTTTAAGGGCATAAAATCCAGATGCAGCTCATCTGCTCTCTGCAGCGTGATATCCGAAGCGGAATCAATTACAATTCGTACACTCATTTAATATCCCTACCTTTCCGGTACCTGAAATCCCGCATGCTTTGTTTTGTCATGTGGCTTTTGGTATCCTGTAACTGTCTGACTGTCCGAAGAGACTTACTTTGACATTACAGCCAGTATACGAGTTTATCAAAGAACTGTCAATATATTTTGATAATCAAACAATTATCCCATGGCATTTATCGGATGATTTTTGCAATATTAGCCCGTCATATTGTGCATAATATTGAATGGAAAGATATGGTCAGTCAGGTTATCATAATGATTAATAACGGAGGGTTGATACATATGAGCGACGGTGGTTATCTGAGAGAAAAGGAAGTGCGGGAAGCCATTCAGGCAGGACAGGAAGCACTAAAATTTCTGAATGAAGCGCGGGAATGTCTTGACAGTGCGGGAAATTGGGGACTTTTGGATATGTTTGGCGGAGGATTCATCAGTACCTTGGTGAAGCATTCCAAGATGAAGGATGCGGAAGAACTGGTACAGCAAGCCAGAGAGGCACTGAAACGTTTTCAGAGAGAACTGATGGATGTGGACAATGTAGCCGAATTCCATATTGAGATGGGTGATTTCCTTTCCTTTGCGGATTACTTCTTTGACGGTATCATTGCGGATTGGCTGGTACAGTCACGGATCAGTGATGCCAAGAAGCAGGTGGATAATGCCATTCGGAAGGTGAATTATATTTTAGGACAGCTACAGCGAAGCTGATTCATGATTGAAACGGGGTATAAATTCACAGTGAATTAAAGAAACCTTTAAAAACCCTTAAGAAAACAGCTTGTGGAATTTTAAACTCTTCCCTGTATTCTGTAAAAGCATGGTAACGGTTCTTGAAAATACACATTTTCGTAATAGGAATGTGTTTTCGATGATAAGAATAGGGCCGGGTATGCCATGCGAAGGCGGAATTGTTATCGAATATGTCCCATAAGCGGCGGAAAGAGATACAGCGCCGCAGAGGGAAGAAGGAAGACGGAGGGAAGAGTATGGAACTGGCGGTTTTGGCTGACATTCACAGCAATTACATAGCGTTGGAAAGATGCATGGAGTATGCCCTGAACAGGGGGATATTCCATTTTTTGTTCCTGGGGGATTACATAGGAGAGCTTGCATACCCGGAGCGGACCATGGAGCTGCTTGGGCAGTACAGTGAAAAGTATGACTGTGTGTTTATTCGGGGAAATAAGGAAAATTACTGGTTGAAATACCGTGATGGCGGGGAGCAGGGATGGCCGGAATACAATTCTACCACCGGAGCTCTTTATTATGCCTACCATCATTTAAAGAAAAGAGATTTGGAATTCTTTGAAAGTCTGCGAATTGCACAGAAATTACAGTACGGGGATTTGCCTACTCTGATTGCCTGCCACGGCTCTCCCACAGACGTGAGAGGAGAGATAAAGCCCGGAAACGAGGCAGCGAAACAGGTACTGGAAGCGTCGGAGGTTAATTATGTGCTTAGCGCACATACCCATATTCAGGGCAAAATGGTACATCGGGGTAAGACAGCAATCAATCCGGGCTCTGTGGGTGTCTCACTGAAAGCGGGG
>JALEIR010000016.1 GCA_022769665.1 Lachnospiraceae bacterium
TAGCAATGGCTGGGATTACGGTATGGGAGATATTATTTCAGAAGAGGCGGGAGCATTTTTTGAGAAGGACAAGGATGTGGCTGCCGTAGCTGAAATCATTCAAAACCGAGTATCGGTTTATATTGCCGAGAGGATGAATTAAGGGCAAGATAATTTGTTTTTTTACAACATAATCTATTTGTCCCTGATATCGTTTATGCTAAAATAGATAAAGATAGTCTGTGGCTTTTATATCTGTTTTCAGGAGGACAAATTATATGGGTGAAATGTATCAGGAGGATAAAAAGGAGCGGGAGTGCCTGTGGTATTTACAACCTGCCGGAGAGTGGGAGGAGGCGCTTCCCATCGGAAACGGCAGGCTGGGGGCTATGGTGTTCGGCAGGACGGATACGGAACAGCTTCAGGTAAATGAGGAGAGTATGTGGTATGGGGGCAAGGTTCAGCGAATCAACCCCGACTTTAAGGAAAATCTTCCTTTGATCAGAAAGTATCTGGATGAAGGGAAAATTGCCGAGGCGGAGAGACTGATGGATAAATCCATGTCAGGCTGTCCTGACAGTATGCATCCTTACCAGACCTTGGGAGACATTCATTTTACCTTCTACGGTATAGACAAGGATAAAGTTACGGATTACAAACGCATGCTGGATTTAAAAACAGCTGTGACCACAACGGAATTTCGTGTGGGAGACACTGTCTATCGTAGGGAGATATTTGCCTCCAAACCGGCAGACTGTATTATCATGCGTTTTACGGCGGCGGGACCGGGCACCGTTGATTTTACCACAAGGATGCGCAGAAGTAAGTTTTTTGACGGGGTAAAAAGATGCGGTGACGACTGCATTGAACTTTACGGAAATCTGGGACGGGGCGGCTATGAGTTTTCCATGGCGCTGCAGGCAAGAGTGATAGGTGCGGGAAAAGTTACCGCCATGGGAGAGAGCCTGGATGCTGCAGGAGCTAAGGAAGTTATTCTCTGTTTTACCGCCGACACGACGTATCATTATTCCAAGGAAGAACAGGAAACACAGATAAAACAATATGCGGAGCAATATGACCGGAAGGGCAGTATATCGAAGAAAGCAGTAATCGGAATCACAGATACAGCAAACAGGAAGAATGAAAACATTGGTGGAGAAGGCAGACTCAGCCCGGCGGAGGAGCATTTTCTTGAACTGGCCGGCAGAGAGGATATTCCCGAGTTTGAGAGACAGGAATATTTCTGCCAGGCGGCACTGCAGAATTTGCTGCATGCTAAGCTGGAACAGCGGTTTGAAAAGGCGATGAGTCTCAGCTATGAGGAGCTGTTGCAGGAGCACATTGCGGATTACAAATCTCTTTACGACCGCTTTGCTTTTGAACTGGAAGGGGCTGAAGTCTTTGCCGGCCTGCCCACTGACAAGCGTTTGGAGCAGGCAAAGGACGGTAAGGCTGACGTGGGTCTGAGCAAGCTGCTCTTTGATTTCGGTAGATATCTGACCATTGCGTGCAGCCGCGAGGGAGGTCTGCCTGCTACCCTGCAGGGACTTTGGAACAAGGATTTCACACCGCCCTGGGACAGCAAGTATACGATTAACATCAATACTGAAATGAATTACTGGCACGTGGAGAGCTGCAATCTCTCCGACTGTCATATGCCTCTTTTTACCCTTTTGGAGAAGATACGGAAGAATGGCAGACGCGTAGCAAGAGAAATGTACGGATGCCGCGGGTTTGTGGCGCATCATAACACGGATATTCACGGAGACTCCGCTCCGCAGGATATCTGGTATCCCGGTTCCTATTGGACTATGGGGGCAGCGTGGATCAGTACCCATCTGTGGATGCATTATCAGTATACAAAGGATGAGGATTTTCTAAAGAGGGCCTTTCCCATACTGGCGGAAGCGTCTCTGTTCTTTGTAGATTTTTTAGTTGAAAGAAACGGCTATCTGGTGACAAATCCTTCCGTGTCTCCGGAAAACACATACAGGTTGCCGAACGGACAGACCGGCTCCTGCTGTATCGGAGCAACCATGGACAATCAGATTCTGCGCCATTTGTTTACAGGCTGCCTTGGTGCCTGGAAGGCATTGGGCGAAAAAGAGCCGGAGGGCTGTGAGATTGATGGCGTGGACAGTATTCCCGAACTGATGAAGCAGATAGAAGAATGCAGACGGCGTCTTACTCCTACACGAATCAGCGACGGCGGCAGAATCATGGAGTGGCCGGAGGATTACGAGGAGGTGGAGCCGGGTCATCGGCACATTTCCCATCTTTACGGACTGTACCCTGCGGGGGAAATTACCGTGGACGGCACACCGGAGCTGGCTGCAGCAGCAAGGAGAACACTGGAATACAGACTCTCCCACGGAGGCGGACATACGGGCTGGAGCAGGGCATGGATTATGAACCATTATGCAAGTCTTTGGGATGGTGAGACCGCATACGAGAATATCGAAAAAATGTTGGGTCAGTCTACTTACCCGAACATGTTTGACAGACATCCGCCCTTTCAGATTGACGGAAACTTCGGAGTCTGTGCTGCCATGAGCGGTATGCTTGTCCAGAGCAACGAGGAGAGGTGTGTGCTCCTGCCGGCTTTGCCAAAAGCATGGGCTAACGGCTCTGTCAGAGGTTTACGCCTTGTTGGAAATGCGGAAATCGAGATAAAGTGGAAGGATGGGGTTCTTTGTGAGGCTGTCATTTGTGCCGAAAGCGATTATGACACAACTGTCATATATGGCAAAAAATGTGTACAGGTGAAATTGTGTACCGGGGAAAGCCAAAAGCTGTATTTTGAGTAAATATTTTGGGCTCATAAGACGGCTCCCTTTAAAGGAAATGAAACAACGGAAAAATAGAGAAGACGGAAGAAATCGGAAAGGTATGGTTAGAAGAATGGAATTTACAAAAGAAATGATAGATAAAACGGCCGAGAAAATGTGTTTCCGGCAGCAGTGGAGGATATTAACCGGGCTTTGACTTTTGGGGCAGAGCAGGGAGAAAACCTACCTTTGCAGCACTGTTCTCTTTCAAGGTGCCCGACATCAGCGTAAAGGCTGTTGGGCTGAACTGTGGTGCATATGACGGAAAAGAGATGGCTACAGGAGGGGAAAACGGTCTTTTTCTTTCATATCTTGACGGTATAGAGAAAAAGGTTTCCCCGGAAAACTTAGAGCGGATTGATGCCAAAAATTATATGACAAAGAATTTTCCGCCGGCTTATGTCATGAGTGCTGTGAATGATTTCCTGCTGGCAGAGGCTGAAAAAGAGGATGTAGCCTACGCTACATCCTCTCCTTCTATTGTTTCCTTTCCCGATTTCACACGGGAAATATAATCCTTTGTCATTTCTATTACCTGACCGGACAAAAGCGTTATGGCAATCAGGTTGGGCAGAGCCATCAGTCCGTTGAAGGTATCGGAGATATCAACCACCAGGGACAGTGACACATTACAGCCGATGAAGATAACCAGAAGGAAAAGCAGTTTGTATACGGGTACGGCTTTCAGACCGAACAGATACTCTACAGCCCGCTCGCCGTAGTATGACCAGCCCAGGATGGTGGACAGGGCGAACAGCATGACTGCGATGGAGATGAACTTACCTCCAAAGCTGCCGAAGACGGTTTCAAATGCTGCACTGGTCAGGGCTACACCACTCTTTAAGTGGGAAGGAAGATCCTGCCCCACATATTTTGCATATTCCGTATAATCATAGACACCGGAAGTCAAAATAGTCAGTGCGGTCATGGTACATACAATCAATGTGTCTGCAAATACTTCAAAAATACCCCACATACCCTGGATGACAGGCTCCTTTACATCGGATGCGGAATGTACCATAACGGAGGAACCTAAGCCTGCTTCGTTGGAGAACACACCTCTGGAAATACCTCTCCTCATGGCAACCATGATGGTAAAGCCTGCAACACCTCCGCCCATGGATTTGAAGTTAAAAGCGTTTGTGAAGATAGAAGCAAAGGCAGCGGGAACAGCAGTGATATGCGTGAAAATGACTGTCAAAGCACCTATGATATACATAATTGCCATAAAAGGAACAACTTTTTCTGTTACGGAAGCAATTCGCTTGATGCCGCCGACAATAACCAGGCCTACGAACAACATAATCAACAGAGCGCTCAACCAGGTGGGAACGCCAAAGGAATTTTTCAGACCGTTGGCAATTTCATTTCCTTGGGAAATATTACCGATGCCGAAAGATGCCAGCATGCAGAATATTGAGAAAATCACAGCCAGCCATTTCCACCCGAGGCCTTTCTCTATGTAAATCATAGCGCCGCCTACCCAGTTGCCCTTTTCGTTTCGATAACGGTACTTAATACCCAGTGTATTCTCTGCATAGTTTGTCATCATGCCCAGGAATGCGGACAGCCACATCCAGAAGATGGCGCCGGGACCGCCCAATGCAAGTGCGATAGCCACACCGGAGATGTTTCCAACACCGATGGTGGCAGCCAAAGCCGTGCAGAGGGACTGGAACTGGGAAATAGAGTGTTTGTCGTCGGTGCGAAGCACCTTTTTGTTCCCCTTTTTGAACAGGGACAGGAAAGTGACATCCAGCCAGTATTTGATGTGGGAAATCTGGAACACCTTTGTCCTGACGGTGAACATTAACCCAACCAGCAGAAAGAATACCAGCATGACAGGTCCCCAGATAAAATTGTTCAGGTGACTGTTGACGGTAGTGACAACATCCAGAATTTTGTCGAGCATATCGTTTTCTCCCCTCATTGGAATTTGGTTATGAAAAAAGGCATAATGACCGAACCATTACGCCTTTGTAACGTTAATACTTTAATAGAATAATATATAAAAGTGTATAGGTCAAGAAAAAAATTGTGAGAAAAGGGAAAATTGTGAAAAAAAAGGAAAATATATAAATGTAAAGTGGAGAGATTGTGGTATACTGTACATGTATGCACTCGAAAACAGCCATTTGTTTTGGCTGCGAGTACGGTAAAGGAGACAAACAATGAATACGAAAGAACTGGGGAGCAAAAACGGACAGAATTGGAAAATGTGGGTGGACGGATGCGGTGAAGCATTGCCCGCAACGGTTCCGGGCAGTGTCTATCAGGATATGCTGGATAATGGGAGAATGGAAGATCCTTATTATCGGGACAATGAGTTGAAGGCGCTGGCTCTGATGGATCACGACTTTACCTATGCCACGGAGTTTGAGGTGCCGGAAGAAATCCGAAACAGGGAAAGAGTCCTGCTTCGTTTTGAGGGAATCGACACAGTAGCGGATATTTATTTGAATGAAAAATTACTGGCCTCGGTCTGCAATATGCACCGGACCTTTGAGTATTCCGTAAAGAAACTGTTGCGTGACGGATGGAACGAATTAAAGATAGTATTGCACTCACCAACCCGATATATTCAAGAGGCTTTTGAGGAGAGATTTATTGACGGAAGCTCAGATGCCATGAGAGGTTTTCCTTATCTGAGAAAGGCACACTGCATGTTTGGCTGGGACTGGGGTCCCCGTCTGCCGGATGCCGGAATTTGGAGAAAGGTAAGTTTGGTGGGATATGACATCGCCCGGCTGGACGGAGTGTACATTACACAGAAGCATACCGGTGGACAAGCCGGATTGAATTTCCGGGTTGATGTGGATAAGTGTGGCGAAGAACGAATTTTGTCCTTTGGAAAAGACAACAATAAGCTGGTTGGTTTGACTTATAACGTGAGAGTGACGGGACCGGATGGAAGACAATGGGAACTTTCAGGGGCAGTTGATAACACAATCATTATCGACAATCCTGATTTGTGGTGGCCAAACGGCTACGGAGAACAACCCCTGTACCGGGTAGAGGTGAAACTGAAAAAAGGCGATGAGGTGCTGGATATCTGGGAAAAGAAAATCGGCCTTCGAACCCTGACTGTTCATATTGAAAAAGATGAGTACGGGGAATCCTTTGCCCATGAGGTTAACGGTGTAAGGATATTTGCCATGGGTGCGGATTACATCCCTGAGGATAATATTCTGTCCAGGGTAACGCCGGAGCGGACCAGGGACTTGCTGCAGCAGGCAAAAAATGCACACTTTAACTGTATTCGTGTCTGGGGCGGAGGTAACTATCCTTATGATGCGTTCTGGGACATTTGTGATGAACTTGGCCTGATTGTGTGGGAGGACTTTATGTTTGCCTGCGCGGTTTATCAGCTGACGGATGAATTTGAGGAAAATATAACGGCAGAGTTCGTGGATAATATCAAGAGAATCCGTCATCATGCATGTCTCGGTCTCTGGTGCGGCAATAATGAGATGGAATCCTTTGTAGTAAGCGGACTCTGGGTCAGCAGGCAGCAGGAGAGAGCGGATTATATTAAAATGTATGAGTACATAATACCGAAAGTGCTGAAGGAGCATGACCCAAATACCTTTTACTGGCCTTCCAGTCCCTCTTCAGGAGGAAGCTTCGACAATCCGTATGATCCTGACCGGGGAGATACACATTACTGGGATGTCTGGCACGGAAATAAACCGATTACCGAATACCGTAAGTTCTTTTTCCGGTATGTGTCAGAGTTTGGGTTCCAGTCCTTTCCCTGTATGAAAACGGTGGAGAGCTTTACTGAGCCGGAGGACAGAAATATTTTCTCCTATGTGATGGAGAAGCATCAGCGCAACAGTTCCGCTAACGGAAAAATTATGAATTACATGGAACAGACATATCTTTATCCCGGGAATTTCGATACCACACTTTATGCCTCACAGCTTTTGCAGGCAGAAGCTTTGCGGTACGGGGTAGAACATTTCCGCAGGAACCGCGGCAGATGTATGGGAACCATTATCTGGCAGCTTAACGACTGTTGGCCGGTGGCAAGCTGGGCGACCATTGATTATTACGGAAAATGGAAAGCAGCACAGTACTATGCAAAAAGATTTTTTGCACCAGTGATGATTTCCTGCCAGGAAGAAGGTATTTTGACACAGGATACCAATCCCAATGCACAGCCTTATGAGGTGAAGAAATCCGTTCATCTGAATGTGGCAAATGAAACCATGCAGGAAAAGAAGGTGAGAGTGGAGTGGAATCTGAGGAATCGGAGCGGTGAGATTCTCAGAGGAGGTGATACCGTGGTCACGGTTCCTGCATTGTCTGCAGTATGGCTGGAAAAAGAGGACTGTATGGACGCAAATCTGTACGAGGATTATGTGAGCTATGAGTGTTGGGATTATGACTGCACCGGACGGGAAGAACCATTGTCTCAGGGAACAGTTTTGTTTTGTCCTCCCAAACATTTCCGTTTTTTGAACCCTGAATTGACTGTGGATGTTGACGGAGATGAACTGGTGATTACATCAAAGGCTTATGCGAAATCTGTGGAAATACAGAATGAGGATGCGGATTTGCTGCTCTCCGACAATTATTTTGATATGAACGGGGGAACACAAAGGGTGAAAATCCTGAAGGGAGAACCCACAGGGCTGAAGGTGCGCAGCGTGTACGATATTCGATAAAATACCCCATAAAAGGGAGGATGCCAAGGAACCGGGTTCCTTGGCATTTATTATGAAAAAGTTATTTAGTAAACAATTAACTGTGATTGGCTTTGTTTGGTGTAGTGCTTTATCTTATGGTCTTAGTATAGGATAAGAAAATGGATAAAAAATGATGATAAATTAAAGAATACTTGAATTAATTGTAAACAAAATATGAACGAGACTGGTACCATGGTACCAGTCTCGTTGATTAATTGTCTAATTATTCCAATTTTGCATACTAATTTTATAATTATTTGTTTAATTTTTCGGGTTCCGGATAAGATTCCCCGAAGGTCTCCACAGTTACGGTTTCCATGATCTGGGGCTCCAGAGGTCTGTCGCTCCAGTCGGTTCTGGTCTCGGCAATTTCATTTACGACATCCATACCCTCAATAACCTTTCCGAATGCAGCATAGCTGCCGTCCAGATGGGGCGCATTTTTGTGCATGATGAAGAATTGGCTGCCGGCGGAATCCGGATGCTGTGCTCTTGCCATGGAGAGAACGCCTTCAGTGTGCTTTAAGCTGTTTTCAAAGCCATTCATTGCAAATTCGCCTCTGATGCTGTAGCCGGGGCCGCCCATACCGGTTCCGTCGGGGCATCCGCCCTGAATCATAAAACCTTTGATTACACGGTGGAAAATCAGACCGTCATAAAATTTTTTGTTAATCAGACTGATAAAATTATTGACGGAGGTGGGAGCAATTTCAGGATACAGCTCGGCTTTGATGACATCTCCGTTTTTCATGGTAATGGTAACAATAGGATTTTGTGCCATGGGAATTGTCCTTTCTGTAAAATATATTTATAATATTGTTTTAAGAGCAAGATTATTATAGCGTAAAACAAAAAGACCGTAAAGAGGGAAGTGGACAGGCGTGGGCTATTTGAAACAGATAAAAATACATACCGGAGGGCAGACCGGGATATTGTATGTGACAGACGATGAAAGTACCGCGAAGAGGTTGCGGGACAGTGGAGAAGCAGTATTAATCTATTTTCATGACGGTAATCGGAATATGGATTTTTCGGGATTTTTGTTCGGAGTGGAAGAACCCGAAAATCTGGATGAAGACTATGCGGAGAAGGTATACCGCAGATTGAAAGGAATACCCTGGGATATTTTGGAGACGAAGCGGTGTAGGATTCGTGAGACAGTCCCGGAGGATGTGGATGCTTTCTATGAAATTTACAGTGACCCTGCCATTACGGAATTTATGGAGGATTTGTACCCGGAGAAGGAGCAGGAGAAAGCATATATCAGAGAATATATTGAGAAGATATATACTTATTATGAATTCGGGGTCTGGACAATTGTGGAGAAAAATACCGGTGATGTGATTGGCAGGGCAGGATTTTCTTATAGGGCAGGGTATGACGAACCGGAACTGGGATTTATTATAGGAGTGCCCTGGCAGAGAAAAGGATATGCAGAGGAGGTGTGCAGGGCAATTCTGGATTACGGCTGGAATAATCTGTGCTTTGACAGGGTACAGGTGCTGGTAGAGACAGAAAACGAACCGTCTCTCAGGTTGTGTGATAAGCTGGGTTTTCACGGGGCAGATGAACTTACGATGGACGATAAGCGATATTTTCGGCTGATTTTGGAAAAATAAATTTTTCTAAATTTTATGTTGACAGGAAAAAAAGTCGGTGCTATACTCCGATACATAAAGCGAAGGCGCTATGGAGATGTCCATAGTGCCTTTTTTATGGCGATGCGATGGGGCTTCGAAGGGAGAGCTCTGTGCGTCGCTAAATTTATTTGAGGAGGAAAAAGTTATGACAGAAGAGATTATGGAAGCGGTCAGCGGACAAGTTTTTGGTGTTTGGTTCCTGATTGGCGCAGCACTGGTGTTCTGGATGCAGGCAGGGTTTGCAATGGTGGAGACAGGCTTCACAAGAGCAAAGAATGCCGGAAACATTTTGATGAAGAACCTGATGGATTTCTGTATCGGCACAGTAGTATTCATCCTGATTGGTTTCAGCCTGCTGCTGGGTGAAGATTTGGCAGGGTTTATCGGAAAACCCGGTTTTGACATCTTTACCGCTTATGAAAACTTTGATTGGTCCAATTTTGTATTTAACCTGGTATTCTGTGCAACCACGGCAACCATCGTTTCCGGTGCCATGGCAGAGAGAACAAAGTTTCTTTCCTATTGTATTTATTCCGCAGTGATTTCCGCTTTGATTTATCCCATTGAAGCACACTGGATTTGGGGCGGCGGCTGGCTGTCTCAGCTTGGATTCCATGATTTTGCAGGTTCCTGTGCAATTCATATGGTTGGCGGTATCAGCGCTTTGGTTGGTGCAAAAATCCTTGGACCCCGTATTGGTAAGTTTACAAAAGATAAGGATGGTAAAATTACAAAGGTACATGCCTTCCCCGGACATAACCTTCCTATCGGCTGTCTCGGTGTATTCATCCTCTGGCTTGGCTGGTACGGTTTCAACGGTGCGGCTTGTACTTCCCTTGAACAGCTTGGCTCCGTATTTGTAACGACAACCATTGCTCCTGCAATTGCAACTGTTGTATGTATGATTTTTACCTGGATTAAATATGGCAAGCCCGATGTATCCATGTGTCTGAATGCTTCCCTTGCAGGTCTGGTAGCAATTACCGCTCCCTGTGATGTAACGGATGCTTTCGGTGCAATCGTAATCGGTGCGGTTGCCGGCCTGCTGGTTGTTTTCGGTGTTTGGCTTCTTGATTACAAATTGCATATTGATGACCCCGTCGGTGCAGTTGCAGTTCACTGCCTGAACGGTATCTGGGGTACCATTGCAGTCGGACTTTTTGCAACCAATACTGCTCCCGGATATGCAATTGCCGATGCAAACGGTGTTGAGCTTACCGGTCTTTTCTACGGCGGCGGAATCAAGCTCCTCGGACTCCAGCTTCTTGGATTTGTTACTGTGGCAGCATGGACAGTTATTACCATTACCATTACCTTCCTGGTAATTAAAGCGATTGTAGGACTTCGTGTTTCCGAAGAAGAGGAAATTGTTGGTCTGGATGCAAAGGAGCATGGTCTTGCATCTGCATATGCAGGCTTCTCCATTATGGATGTTTCCGAAGGTATGATGAGTGTCAACGAGAATACAGATCTTGGAGAAGACGATTATGTAGCGGCTTCCGATACCAAGAAGGCAGCAGCAGTTCCTGTTGTGGAAGTTCCTTCCGCAGCCGCAACCGGAATGTACAAGGTAGTCATCATCGCAAAGATGAACAGATACGATACTCTGAGAAAAGCCATGAACGATTTGGGCGTAACCGGCATGACAGTAACCAACGTTATGGGCTGTGGTATCCAGAAGGGTGCCGGCGAGATGTATCGTGGCGTTGAGATGGATGCAACACTGCTGCCCAAGATTAAGGTAGAGGTTGTTGTCAGCAAGATTCCTGTAGCTCAGGTAATTGAAGCTGCGAAGAGAGCTCTGTACACCGGTCACATCGGTGATGGCAAGATATTTGTTTACAATGTAGATAAGGTAGTAAAGGTTCGTACTGGCGAGGAGGACTTCGCCGCATTACAGGACGTAGAGTAGCTTTCATCTTAATCCCTTAGTTTAGTATATCGGAAAACCGCATATTACCAAGTATGCGGCAGGCCCCGGGTGCTTCCACCACCCGGGGCTTTTCCGTGCTCTTGAAATCTTCTGCTGCACTTGAGTAGGGAAAGATTAGGGTTGCTGAATTGATTATCAGGTGCTAATGTAAAATATGTTGAAGCTATCACTTGATTTTAGGGAGCACAAAAAGCAATGGATGTTAAGGAACAAATTGTAGAAAAAGAAAATAAAATTACCGAGGGGATCATCTGGAAACAGTTGCTCCTCTTCTTTTTCCCTATTTTATTCGGAACCTTCTTTCAACAGCTCTACAATGCGGTGGATGCGGTTATTGTAGGCCGGTTTGTTGGAAAAGAAGCACTGTCTGCTGTGGGAGGAGGTACCGGTACAGTTATCAATCTCCTGGTAGGCTTTTTTATTGGGCTGTCCAGCGGTGCAACGGTAGTTATTTCCCAGTATTACGGTGCTAAAAAGAGTGAATTGGTGGGTTATGCGGTGCATACGGCGATTGCCTTCAGCCTGGCGGGAGGCTTTGTCATGATGCTCATCGGTATTCCGCTTGCACCTGAAATCCTGAAAGCCATGAATACACCTGCCGATGTGTTGGAACCTTCCATTCTTTATATTCGAATTTATTTTGCCGGAATTATTGGAAATCTGATTTATAACGTAGGTTCCGGCATCTTACGGGCGGTGGGGGATTCCAAAAGACCGCTGTATTTCCTGATAGTAGGCTGTTTTTCCAATATTTTGCTGGACTTATTGTTCGTTGTGGGATTTCAAATGGGAGTGGCAGGCGCAGCACTTGCTACAATCTGCTCCCAGCTAATCAGCGCTGTAATGGTTATTATTGTGCTGATGCGCACAGAAGATATGCACCGGTTGGAACTGAAAAAGATTGGTTTTGACAAAAGAATGTTCGGGCGGATTATCCGTATCGGTTTTCCGGCGGGACTTCAGTCCGTTATGTACAGCCTCTCCAATATCATTATCCAGGCTGCTATTAACGGAGAGGGTACAAACACAGTGGCAGCATGGACAGTTTATGGGAAGTTGGATGTAGTATTCTGGATGTGTATCAATGCTTTCGGAATTTCCATCACTACCTTTGTGGGGCAGAATTACGGAGCCAATAAACTGCAACGTGTACGGAAAGGAATCCGAAGCTGCCTTGGGATGAGCTTTGCTGCCACGATTGTAATTTCCGGATTATTGTATTGGGGCTGCGGAGGAATTTACCGTATGTTTACCACCGACAGTGAAGTGCTGAGAATCGGTGTGGAAATGACAAGATTTCTGGTACCCACTTACATTACTTATGTATGCATAGAAATTCTTTCCGGTGCTTTGAGAGGAGCGGGAGACGCTTGGATTCCTACCCTGATTTGCCTGACCGGAATCTGTGTTATTCGTGTGGTCTGGATTATGGCGGCAGTTCCCCGTTGGCCCGGTATCAATACCATCATGTTCAGCTATCCCCTGACATGGGTTATCACCACTGTTATGTTTTTGATTTATTATTGTTTTTTCAGTAAAATCAGTATACGTAAGACCGGAAAGGCAGAATAGTCAAAATTGCGGGATATTTGAGGCGCAACAGGTTGATGTATCCGGTATTTCATGATATAACTGATAGCAAAGTCGGTTATTTGGGAACGGTTATATCAGATTGGAAAGAGAGGGTTACAGATGTATACGGCAGACGAAACGAGA
The DNA here is from genome assembly GCA_022769665.1 of Lachnospiraceae bacterium. GTDB lineage: Bacteria > Bacillota > Clostridia > Lachnospirales > Lachnospiraceae > Acetatifactor. The sequence continues at coordinate 12,788 of JALEIR010000016.1, forward strand.
TATGATAATATGAAATACAACCGCTGCGGTGCAAGCGGTCTGCTTCTTCCCGCAGTTTCCCTGGGCCTTTGGCATAATTTCGGCTCCAACGGAAATTTCGAGAACATGGAAGCAATGTGCCATACAGCGTTTGGAAAGGGAATTACTCACTTTGATTTGGCTAACAACTATGGTCCTGTAGCAGGTGCGGCTGAGGAAAACTTCGGACGTATTCTGAAGAAGGGACTGGGAGTATACCGGGATGAACTGGTAATCTCGACAAAAGCCGGCTATGATATGTGGCCGGGACCTTATGGAAATTGGGGCAGCAAAAAGTATCTGGTGGCCAGTCTGGACCAAAGCTTAAAGAGAATGGGACTGGATTATGTGGACATCTTTTATCATCACAGGCCGGATCCCGAAACCCCTCTTGAGGAGACAGCCCGGGCGTTGGATGGAATTGTCAGAAGCGGTAAGGCTCTTTATATCGGAATTTCCAACTATAATAAGGAACAGACAATTGCAATTGCAAAGCTGTTTGCGGAGATGGGAACTCCTTTTATTATCAATCAGAGAAATTACTCTCTGTTTAACAGAGCGATTGAAAAGGATGGTTTAAAGGATTATGCAGCGGCACACGGCATCGGTATTATTACTTTCTGCCCGCTTGCACAGGGACTCCTTACGGACCGTTATCTCCACGGTATTCCTGAAGACAGCCGTGTCCGTACGGACGGACGTTTCCTGAAAGAGGAAGCGGTTACGGAAGAGAAGCTGGCAAAGATTAAGGCCCTGAATGAACTGGCAGCCCGGAGAGGACAGAGCCTGGCGCAGATGGCTCTCGCATGGATTCTCAGGGACGGAGATATTACCAGTGTTCTCATCGGTGCCTCCAAGCCCTCACAGATTCTGGATAATATCGGAATGCTGAAAAATACGGAATTCAGTGAGGAAGAGAGAAAAAAAATAGACGAAATACTGGCGTAAAAAAGGCGGGACACTTTGAAGTGCCCCGCTTTTTGCATGCCATGCATACAGCATTCATGTGATGTAATACAGGTTGTCTTATTTTCCGTAGAAAATCTGTGCGATAGGAGAATCCGGAGACAGAATCACGGTTTTATTATTACCCTGCATGGAAATCTTCAAGGCATCCAGGCTTCTTACAAAGGAGTAAAACTCCTGTTTGGAAGCATCGTTGTAAGCCTCGGACAAGATTCTCATATATTCGGCTTCTCCTTCTGCAATCAGAATTGCAGCTTCCTTCTCTGCCTCAGAAAGCATCACGGTGACTTCCATGTCTGTTGTGTTACGGATTTTCTGTGCTTCGGAACTACCTTCTGCGGTGTATGTGGCTGCAATGTTATCACGCTCGGAAATCATACGCTCATAGACTGCAGCTTTGTTATCGCTGGGCAAATCCAGCTTCTTTGTCTCGAAATCCAGAAGCTCAATACCGTACTGGTCCAGGGAAGTTCCGATATTGTCCATAATTGCTTGTGAAAGTTTGCCGTTACGCCCGGAAATCACATCATCCTGTGAGGTGCTGCTGATGATGTTTTTCGTGGAGTTGTAAACGATGGCATCCAGTCTGCTCTCCGCGTTGGATATGGAGCAGTTCAATGTCTGGGCAAACTTGATAGGATCTGTAATATGCCAAAGAATATAGCTGTCACAAATCATGGTCTTTTTGTCGCTGGTAATGACATCAGAGGGAGACAAATCGTAGAGAAGTGTCTGCTTGGGTAAGGTGTCTACACTCTGGATAAAGGGTATTTTAAAGCTGACGCCGGCTTCGGATACCACATGATCAATTTTACCGAACTGGCGAACCAGACTGTATTCGTTTTCCTGCGTGATAACAATACTGGATGCACCGATTATCACTATGGCAAAGACAGCAACGGCCAGAATAACTTTTTTTACTGTTTTCATCAACTTGTGCCTCCTTAGTTATTTGCAGTATTGTCCTCGGAAGAGATACTGCTGCTGAATGAATTGTTGCCGGTATTGTCAGAGTTTCCGGTAAAGGATTCAATGGGGTAGATGGTTTGCACATCACCGTTGGGACTTTCAATGATAACCTTCAAATCCGGAAGAACTTCCTCCATTGCTTCGTAAAACATACGTTGCTTTGTGACCGCGGGATTTTTGATGTATTCCTCATACATTGCATTAAACCGTGCTACCTGAGCGGTTGCCTCATTGATACGCTCCGTTTTCTGTGCTTCCGCATCCTTTATAATGCCGTCTGCTTTTGCCTGAGCGGAGGGAAGCTGCTCGTTGCGGTACTTGTTGGCGTTGTTCAGGGCAGTTTCCTTGCCTTGTTTTGCGGTTTCCACTGCCTTAAAGGCTTCCATAACCTCAGTGGTGGGCGGCTCGGAGTCCTGTATGGTTATATTGACAAGCTGAATACCGATGTCTTGTTCCTCCAGACGTTCCAAAATCATTTCCTTGATGGATGCCTGAATTTCATTTTTTCCGGTGGTCAGTACATCATCTACTGGATAGCTGCCGATGACGGTACGAATACAGCTCTGGCTGATATTCTTTAAGATTTCCAGGGGGTTTTTGGAAGCGTAAAGTGCCTTTACGGGGTCACTGTAGCGATATTCCACATAGAAATCCACATCGATAAAGTTAAAGTCCGAGGTAATCATCAGAGATTCATCCTCGTTGACGATGTTGTCACTTGTGTTGTAGCCGATGGAAAATCCCTGAATGGTGGTATTTACCTTTCTGACTCTTTGGATAAAAGGAATTTTGAAGTGCAGACCGGGGTCGGTTACTGCGGTGGCTTGCCCCAGGGTAATCAATACAGCCTGTTCCTGCTCCTTAATTTCGTAGGTGGAGTTAAGTCCCAATAGCAGAACCACAAAAGCAGCTATGACGATGCCCGCTATTTTCCCTCCTGTTTTTTTGGACCTTGGCACCTGCCCTCCGTCCATGGTTGTAAAGCCGTTCCTTCTGTTGCGAAAAGAATCTCCGCTCATAAAATTACTCCCTTCTTTGGTATATGTGCCGGAAAATCCGGCTCTGTTGTGCTATGAACTTAATACTGTAATACATCATACAAGATATGCTGAAAAAAGGCAATGGAAAGTAGTGCACGTTATAAAAATTTAATGTGCAGGTTGCAGGGATTTTGGAAAAGTAATAGTATAGAAGATGAAAAGCGGACTTAAATACAGGAAGGAACGGTGGATGGAATGAATGTATATACCTGTTTTCCCGGCGGGAAGGCGAAAGCACTGACCATGAGTTATGATGACGGAAAGGTTCAGGATGAGAGACTGGTCAGCATATTCAATAAGTATGGCATAAAAGGAACTTTTAACTTAAACTATGGGATGTTGGGAAAGCCGCCGAGACTTTCCGCTGACAGGATTCAGGAACTTTATCGGGGACATGAGATAGCAACTCATACCATGACCCATCCCACGATTGCGCGGTGTCCGCTGACAGAGGTGGCAGAGGAGATTTTGGAGGACAGAAAAGGCCTGGAAAAGCTGACGGGACAGATAATCAGGGGACATGCCTATCCCAACGGTTCTTATAATGAAGAAATAAAGAAGCTGTTCCGTTCTCTGGGGATTGCTTACGGAAGAGTAGTCCCGGCTGTTGATGATTTTGAACTGCCCACAGACCCCATGGAATGGCATCCCACCTGTCATCACAATGACCCGGAACTGATGGAAAAGGCGAGATATTTTGCTGATTTCAAGAAGACACAGTATTTAAAGCTGATGTATGTCTGGGGTCATAGCTATGAGTTTGACAACAATGACAACTGGGAGGTTATTGAGGAATTCTGCAAATTCATGGGTGGACGGGAGGACATCTGGTACGCGACCAATATCGAAATCATCGACTACATGGAGGCAGCAAAGAGGCTGCAGTTTTCGGCAGACGGTGGGGCAGTATTTAATCCCAGTGCCCGGAGTGTCTGGCTGGAGATTGACCGGACGCGATATGTTGAAGTGAAGGGAGGCTGCCTGACAAATCTTGCCTGATACCTGCGCGAAAGGCATGGAAAAGGAGAAATATGGGTAGTAAAATAAGAGAGAAACTTGAAGATTGTCCGATTATTGCAGCAGTTAGAGATGACGAAGGGTTACAGGAATGTCTGAAGACAGATTGCAGTATTGTCTTTATTCTGTATGGAGACATTATGAATATTGCATCTGTCGTGGAGCAGGTAAAAGAGAATAATAAGCTTGCTCTGGTGCATATGGATTTAATTGCAGGATTGGGGAGTAAAGAGATCAGCGTAGACTTTGTGCATACAGTAACACGTGCAGACGGCATCATATCCACCAAACCTGCCCTGATTCGCCGGGCAAAGGAGCTGAAGCTATATACGGTGATGCGCTTTTTCGTCATTGACTCCATGGCTGTGGAGAATATACAAAGACAGTGTGAGCAGGCAAAGCCGGATTGCATTGAGATACTGCCCGGGGTCATGCCCAAGGTAATCGGGCGCATTGTGAAAGAAGTGCGGGAGCCTGTGATTGCCGGAGGACTGATTTCGGACAAGGAGGATGTGATGTCCGCCCTAAATGCGGGCGCAGTTTCCATTTCTACCACCAACAGGCAACTTTGGTATGCGTAATTGTCAAATACTTACCAGAAATAAAACGGATGAGTTGGAAAAGGAAAATTGAGTTGCAATACAGCTGGGCGCATGCTATAATAATGACAACATTTGAACAGTGAGTGCGTGAGATTAGGAGTCAGGCAATAAGAATGTCACAGAGTTGACATTTATTTGTCTGGCTCTTTTTTACACAGCTAGTCGGAGTAAATTGAGCGTACAATAAAGACGGTATACTTATATGGGGTATTTCGAAAGGAGAATGACAATGGTGGATGTGGTTGTAATCGGTGCAGGTGTGACAGGGTGTGCCGTTGCCAGGGAGCTGGCAAGGTACGAATACAAGGTGACGGTTCTGGAAAGGGCTTCCGATGTATGCGAGGGTACTTCCAAAGCCAACAGCGGAATCGTTCACGCAGGCTATGATGCCCATCCCGGTACCTTAAAGGCGAAACTGAATGTGGAAGGCAACCGGATGATGGAAACGCTCTCAAAAGAGCTGGACTTTCCCTTTAAAAGAAATGGTTCTCTGGTGCTGTGCTTTGATGAGAAGGACCGTCCTAGACTTCAAAAACTGTATGAACAGGGTGTGGAAAATGGGGTGAAGGAGCTTCGCATTGTAGAGAGGGAGGAGTTAAAGCTGCTGGAGCCAAATATTTCCGACGATGCAGTAGCTGCCCTTTATGCGCCCACGGGGGGAATTGTCTGTCCCTTTGGCCTGACCATAGCACTGGCAGAGAACGCGGCAGTGAACGGCGTGGATTTCCGGCTGAACACTGAGGTATTGGAGATTGAAAAAACGGAGAGCGGCTATCGTGTTATTACCAATGACGGAACCTTGGAAAGCAGGATGGTTGTCAATGCGGCAGGAGTTTACGCAGACCGGTTCCATAACATGGTAAGCGGGGAAAAAATACACATCATTCCCAGAAAGGGAGAATATTGCCTGATGGATAAAAAGGTGGGAGGGCTTGTATCCCATACCGTTTTCCAGTTACCTACCGTATACGGCAAAGGCGTTTTGGTAACGCCAACGGTGCACGGCAATCTTCTGATCGGACCTACAGCGGTGGACGTAGAAGATCATGAAGCGGTAAACACTACCGGAGAAGGACTGGCAGATGTACTGAAGCGGGCAGCACTCAGTGTACAAAATCTTCCCACAGGACAGATTATTACTTCCTTTGCGGGACTTCGGGCCCATGAGGAAAAGGGTGACTTTGTGATCGGACAGCCTGAGGATGCACCGGGATTTTTTGATACGGCGGGAATCGAATCTCCGGGGCTGACCTGTGCGCCTGCACTGGGGAAATATGTGGCAGAACAGGTGCTGGAATACTATCCGGCAAAGAAAAAGACAGATTTTATCAATACGAGAAAGGGAATTCCCAATATGGCTCTGGCTGACGGAGAGGAAAGAGCAAGATTGATAGCAGAAAATCCTCTGTATGCCAATGTGGTATGCCGCTGTGAGCTGGTGACGGAGGGCGAAATTATGGATGCCATTCACAGGCCTCTGGGTGCGACCACACTGGACGGAGTGAAGCGTCGCACCAGAGCAGGCATGGGGCGGTGCCAGGCTGGTTTTTGTTCTCCCAAGACGGTGGAAATATTAGCCGGAGAGTTGGGAAGAGATATGGCAGAAATCAGAAAAAATGATCCGGGAAGTGAATTCCTGACAGGATATGATAAGGATGGCATTGAAGAGTAGAAGGCAGTAGCTTTGTGGCATTTGGGAATGGAGGAAGCGATGAAAAAAGATTTGGTAATTATCGGCGGAGGCCCCGCAGGTCTGGCAGCAGCCGTAGCGGCAAAAGAAGCAGGGGTGGATGACCTGCTGATATTGGAGAGAGATGCAAGACTGGGAGGTATTTTAAATCAGTGCATTCATAACGGTTTCGGACTTCATACCTTTAAGGAGGAACTGACAGGACCTGAGTATGCGGGAAGATATATTGACAAGGTGTTAGCGTTGAAAATTCCCTACAAACTCAATACTATGGTGGTAGATTTGACGGAGCAGCAAACTGTAAAAGAGAACCGGAAGCTGGTTACTGTTATGAATCGTGAAGAAGGTCTCTATACCATAGAGGCAAGAGCGGTGATTCTTGCCATGGGCTGTAGAGAACGTTCCAGAGGGGCTCTGAATATTCCGGGTTACCGTCCCGCAGGAATCTATTCTGCCGGCACGGCACAGCGTTACGTCAATATGGAAGGAAGAATGCCCGGCAGGGAGGTGGTAATCCTCGGCTCCGGCGACATCGGGCTGATTATGGCCCGCCGCATGACTCTGGAGGGTGCGAAGGTGAAGCTTGTTGCAGAACTGATGCCATACTCCGGCGGACTGAAACGAAATATTGTTCAATGTCTGGATGATTTTGGAATTCCGCTGAAGCTGAGCCATACTGTGGTGGATATCAAAGGAAAAGAGAGAGTGGAGGCTGTAGTGATTGCTCAGGTGGATGAACATTCCAAACCGATTCACGGAACAGAGGAGGAAATCAAATGTGACACTCTGCTCCTCTCCTGCGGACTGATTCCCGAGAACGAGCTGTCCGAGGGGCTTGGCGTGGAGATGAATCCGGTTACCAAGGGGCCAAAGGTCAACGAGAGCCTGGAGACGGACAGGAAGGGAGTTTTTGCCTGCGGAAATGTACTCCATGTACATGACCTGGTGGACTATGTATCGGAGGAGGCAGCCCAGGCGGGAAAACGCGCTGCAGCATATTTGCAGGGCAGTCTGCCGGAAGTAAAAAGAGAGATCCCCATCAAAGCAGTGAATGGTGTTCGATATACGGTGCCGGTTTCCCTGGATGTGGAAAGAATGGAGGATATCCAGGTAGTACGGTTCCGCGTGGGAAATGTTTACCGGGATGCAGCCATAGAAGTGTCCTTTAACGGAAATGTGGTGAGCAGCAGAAAGAAAAAGGTCCTGGCACCGGGAGAGATGGAACAGATTGTCCTGAAAAAGATCGATTTGGAACAGATAGAGGATTTACGGGACATTACCGTTGCAGTCCGGCAGAAGGAGGAGAAAATCCATGGATAAAAAAGAATTTGTTTGCATAGGATGCCCTCTGGGCTGTAATATAACAGTAGAGACGGACGGTGCGGAGATTAAGAGTATCACAGGAAACACCTGTCCCCGCGGCGCAGATTATGTCACTAAAGAACTGACAGACCCAAGACGGATTGTTACCAGCCTGGTACGGGTGCAGGGGGGAGAAATGCCCGTGGTATCCGTCAAGACAGCGTCCGACATTCCCAAGGGTAAAATCGGGGAATGCATCAGAACATTGAAAAAGATTGAACTACAGGCGCCAATCCATATGGGGGATGTGGTTGCGGAAAATGTGTGCGGAACCGGTATCAATGTTGTTGCAACCAGAACCGTAGACAAACTGTAATCCGGGCGTCCATGCGCCCGTGAGAACGATTGGCATATATGCGCCCGGAAGAATCATCGGTATATCGGAACATACAATATAATGTAGGAGGTATTTCATGCAAAAATATGTAATGGCCCTGGACCAGGGAACCACCAGCTCGCGCTGTATACTGTTTGACAAAGCGGGAAACATCTGCTCCATGTCGCAAAAAGAATTTACCCAGATTTACCCACAGCCCGGCTGGGTGGAACATAACCCCATGGAAATCTGGTCAACCCAGCTGGCCGTAGCCACTGAATGTATGGCTATGGTGGGTTCAGACCCGCAGCAGATTGCGGCAATCGGTATTACCAATCAGCGGGAGACAACCATTCTCTGGGACAGACATACGGGCGAGCCGGTGTACAATGCCATTGTGTGGCAGTGTCGCAGAACATCGGATATGATTGAAGAACTGAAAAAAGACGGCTTTGATCGGAAAATCAGAGAAAAGACAGGATTAATTCCCGATGCTTATTTCAGCGCGTCCAAGATAGCCTGGATTCTGCAGAATGTGCCGGGAGCAAGAGAAAAAGCGGAAGCGGGGGATTTGCTCTTTGGCACGGTGGATACCTGGTTGATTTGGAATCTGACCAAGGGAGCGGTTCATGTGACGGATTACACCAACGCATCCAGAACCATGCTTTTTGATATTCACAGACTATGCTGGGATGAGGAGATTCTGGAACGGTTCGGAATTCCTGCATGTATCCTGCCCAAAGTAAAACCATCAAGCTGTGTCTTCGGGTACACGGATGCTTCGGTTTTGGGCGGAGCAATTCCCATTGCGGGAGCAGCCGGAGACCAACAGTCAGCATTGTTCGGGCAATGTTGCTTTGAACAGGGAGAGGTCAAGAATACATATGGAACAGGATGCTTTTTGCTGATGAATACCGGTAGAGAAGCTATTGCATCCAAGTCCGGACTTTTGACCACAATCGCCGCAAGTACCTCGGAACATGTGGAATATGCTCTTGAAGGAAGTGTGTTTGTGGCGGGTGCAGGAGTGCAGTGGCTGAGAGACAGCATGAGAATGCTCAAAAGTGCCGCACAGTCCCGGGAGTACTGTGAAGCTGTGGAGGATACCGCCGGAGTATACATTGTTCCCGCTTTTGCCGGAATGGGCGCTCCTTATTGGAATCAGTATGCAAGGGGAACTGTGGTTGGCTTGACCAGAGGCTGCAGCAAGGAGCACTTTATCCGTGCAACCCTGGAGTCGATTGCCTATCAGACTTCGGATGTGCTCAGGGCCATGGAGCAGGACAGTGAAATCCGTTTGAAAAGTTTGAAGGTGGACGGAGGTGCCAGCGCCAATGACTTTTTGATGCAGTTCCAGGCAGATATTGTCAACACTCCGGTTCACAGGCCGAAATGCATTGAGACTACAGCATTGGGAGCCGCTTATCTGGCGGGTCTTGCCGTTGGTTACTGGAAAGATAAGAATGAGATTAAAGAGAATTGGCAGATTGGAGCGGTGTTTGAACCCGATATGGAGGAAGAAAAGCGCCGTGCACTTTTGAAGGGATGGAAGAAAGCGGTAAAATGTGCTCTGGTCTGGGCACAAGAGGACTAAAGCAAGAAAACGCAACTGTATATGATGTTACAGTTGCGTTTTTACTTTTTTCAGTATAAAATAAACTGATAAAATATCAGTTTGCGGAAAGAGCAGGTGTGGGATTGGTCAGGAAAGAAGATGAAATCCAAAACTACATAGAGCAGGTAATTGAGAGAAGAAGCCGGGGAGGCAGTTTTGATTATGACACCTGCCAGGAAATTTTAAAATATGCGGCTGATATGAAATCGGATGCCATATCCGGAATCGGTTATTACTATTTTGCCGAATATTATTGGTATCAGGGCGATAATGAAAAGACCATGCATTGCCTCAGCGAGTGTACCAGATGCTTTCGCGTAGTGGAAATGTATGATTTCCTTGCCAGAAGTTATAATATGATGGGCGCCGTGTCGGTGAATCAGGGTAATCTGATCGTTGCTCTGAACTACTATTATTCCGGACTGCAATATGCTGAAGAACACGGATTGGATTATGTGAATGCCATGCTGGAGACCAACATTGGCTATATACTGGTGAGAATGAGATGCTATCGGGAGGCTGCGTCAAGGTATGAGCATGCCAAGCAGCTTTTTGAACAGTCGAAAGACAGCTACAGTCATATCTATAATCTGGCGGTTGTTATGATTTACAGCGGTAGCTGTTACCTGAAACTGCAGCAACCGGAGCAGGCTTTCGCCCTGTTGGACAGGCTGGAAAAGCTGAGGCAGGAATTTTCGGACAGAGCTTTTCCCGATATTGAGATGCTGATTTTTCAGGCGGAATGCATTGCCGAGCGGGGAAACAGTGACAATCTTTGCCAATGCATAGACGGTATTTTGGAACGGCTTCGCAAAATGAAAGATATCGCACAGGTAGGGGACTGCCTGAGCAACATTGCGGAACTGTTGTTAAAGACCGGGCAATATGAGCGTCTGGATGAGTTTTTTGACATTATTGACGACAGAGGACTGGATAAACAGCCGATGCTGGCAATGGACTTATATTCTGTCAGAAGAAACCTCCTTTTGCACCAAAACAGAACGGAGGAGTATCTGCAACACACAAAAAGATATTTTTCCGTGTATGAACAGGACAGACAGAATAACAGACAGCTGACGGCGAGAGTTATGGAACTGCGGGATAAGCTTAAAAGCATGGAAACGGAGCAGGAAAAGATGTACGACTATAATCGGCATCTGAAGAATATGGCACTTTATGATTCCATGACAAAGCTTGCAAACCGCACATTCCTGAACGAATATATTTCGGAAAAATTTGAGGAAGCACGGCGTGAGAATAAACTCCTGGGTGTGGAACTGATGGATATAGATTGTTTTAAGCAGTATAATGATACATACGGCCATCTGGCGGGCGACACCTGTATTGAGGCGGTTGCGGGTGTTTTGAGAGAGCTTCATTGTGACAATATATTTTGCAGCCGATACGGCGGAGATGAGTTTATGATTGTATACAGTGATATGTCATTGAACGAAATCACAGAAACAGCCGGGAAAATACAAAGCCGGGTGAGAGAATTGGCGATTCCGCATAAGGCATCGGAGTGTGGAGATGTGGTTACGGTGAGTCAGGGAGTCTTTATCAGGCAGCCAGAGGAACAGAATCGGGAATGGGATTTCAATGCGCAGGCGGATATCGCATTGTATCATGTAAAAAGAGATGGAAGAAACAGTTACAGAATTGAGACAGAGTTTTCGGAAGTGTAACGATATGCGGAGGACGAAGGAATGTTGGTTCAAAAATATAGGGATATGTTGAAACAAAAATCGGTTATCAGACAGCTTTCCGAGTTTGCGACAGCGAGAGGAAAAGAAATCGGATATGAGAATGTGTTTGATTACAGTCTGGGAAATCCGTCAGTTCCCGTTCCGAAGGAATTTACCGACACAATGATTCATATGCTTTCTACCAGGGAATCCAATGAGCTTCACGGCTACAGTCCTAACCCCGGAATTACAAGTGTGCGGGAAGCGGTAGCTGCATCTCTGGAAAAGCGTTTCGGACTTCCGTATCGCAAAGAACATATCTTCATGGCGTCCGGCGCTGCGGGAGCGCTGGCTCATGCTTTCCGTCTGGTGACGGAGCCGGGAGATGAGATATTGACTTTTGCTCCGTTTTTTCCCGAATATCATCCCTATGTGGATTTGACCGGAGCGGTGTTAAAGGTAGTTCCGCCGGAGACGGAAAGCTTTCAGATTCATTTTGACAAGTTTGAGGAGATGCTGACGGAGAAGGTGATGGCGGTATTGATCAATACGCCGAATAATCCTTCCGGAGTGGTATATTCCGAAGATACTTTGAAAAAGCTGGCAGATATATTGAGAAGGAAATCTTCGGAATACGGACACGACATTTTCCTGATATCGGATGAACCTTACCGGGAAATTGTATTCGGCGGCGGGAAAGCTCCCTGCGTGTCCGCATTCTATGACAATACCATCATGTGCTATTCGTTTTCAAAATCCCTTTCTCTGCCGGGAGAGAGAATCGGCTATGTGGCAGTCAATCCCCGCTGTAAATATGCGGAGGAAATGGTAAACATGTGTGTTCAGATTTCCAGGGGAACAGGGCATAATTGTCCGCCTTCCATCATTCAGCTTGCTGTGGCGCAGGTCCTTGACAAAACAGCGGATTTAAGTGTCTATGAGACAAATATGAATCTGATCTACCATGAACTTGTGGATTTAGGCTTTACCTGCGTCAAACCGGGAGGTACTTTCTATATTTTCCCCAAGGCTCTTGAGGAAGATGCCAAGGTATTTTGCCAAAAGGCGTTGAAATACGATTTGATTCTGGTTCCCGGAGATACCTTCGGCGCGCCGGGATTTTTCCGCATGGCGTATTGCATTGATACGGAAAAGGTGAAGCGTTCGTTTGCGGCGCTCAGAAGATTTGTGAAGGAAGAGTACGGAAATATATAAAATATAGAATAGAAAAGAAATGGAGCAATAAAAATGGTGGAATTGATTAAGGCAATTATTTACGGTATTGTGGAGGGGATTACGGAGTGGCTTCCAATCAGCAGCACCGGACATTTGATTCTGGTGGAGCAGTTAATCCCTTTTGAAGGAACAAGCGAAGGTTTCTTTGATATGTTTGACGTGGTGATCCAACTGGGAGCGATTATGGCAGTGGTGGTATTGTTCTGGAAACAGATATGGCCCTTTGCCCTGACAAAAAAGTCCAGAGAAGGAAAGACCGGAATCGGTTCCTATTTTAAGGCGGATATCTGGAGCTTGTGGTTTAAGATACTGGTGTCCTGTGTACCTGCCGCTGTCATCGGAGTTTTGTTTGACGATTTATTTAACAGATTGTTCTATAATCCGGTTTGTGTGGCTTTGGCGCTGGTAATATTCGGTATAGCATTCATAATCATTGAGAACAGAAATAAGAACCGAAACCCTAAAGTGACATCGCTGTCGGAGATTACTTATACTACGGCTCTTTTGATTGGTATTTTTCAGGTAATAGCTGCAATCTTTCCGGGTACATCCCGTTCCGGAGCCACAATTGTGGGAGCATTGTTAATCGGTGTGTCACGAACAGTCGCTGCGGAATATACCTTTTTCCTGGCAATTCCGGTTATGCTGGGTGCCAGCCTCTTAAAGATTGTAAAGTTCGGATTCTCCTTTACATCTCTGGAGCTTGTATTACTGTTGCTCGGTACTGTGGTTTCCTTCCTGGTATCGCTGTTTGTGCTTCGCTTCCTGATGAGTTATATCAAAAAGCATGATTTTAAAGTATTCGGCTGGTACCGAATTGTGCTGGGTATCATTGTGCTGGCATATTTCGGATTGATTGCGGCATAGTGAAATCCCGCAGTGTTGACAATTTGCAAAAAAAAGAATAAACTGTCGGTGACAGGATAGGCCTGTTGAGGAGAAAAATTTATCTAGCAACCGTAAGAAGGGAGAAAAGTTTTATGGCAGCAACAAAGAAAGTAACCGCAAAACCCGTAGTGAAGGCTACCGAGGCAGCCGTTAAGACCACCGCACCCAAGACTGAAGAGAAGAAGACAGAAGTTAAGACAGCGGAGAAAAAGGCTGAGGTAACCCCTGTAGAGAAGAAGGAAGTAAAGCCTGCAGAGAAGAAGCCTGTGGCTAAGAAGGCACCTGCAAAGAAAACTGTTAAGAAAGCAGAATTAAAGTCTGCTGTATATGTTCAGTTTGCCGGAAAGTCTTATGCACAGGAGGATCTGATTAAGATTGCAAAGGACGTATGGAAATATGACCTGAAGCAGAAGGCAGGAGATTTAACCAGTGTTGAACTTTACGTAAAGCCTGAGGAGAGCATGGTTTATTACGTTATGAACAAAGAGTTCACCGGCAGCTTCTATATCTAAAAGATATATAAGCGTAAGTTCCCTCGATAGGGGAAAATGTAAGCACGGAATATCAGGTAATACATATTTACAATATGCAAAAGAAGACCCCAGAGTGAAATGACGCCTTGGGGTCTTCTGATTAAAAAGAACTTTATGGGAGTAATGAATGCGTCAAAAATCAGAAAAAATATTTTTTATGATATATATGTTGGGGTTTTTGGTTATGGCATTGTCTATAGCGCTGTTTCAGCCTTTAGCAGATACGCCGCCTCTTTACCCCAATCCGCCGGATGAGCATGCCAGATATCTGGTAGCCAAATATATTTGTGAACACGGAGTCATTCCCACCGGCTTTGAGGAGGAAATCAGGATTCCGGGTTACGGTTTCTCTTATGCACTTTATAATGCTTTTCCCTATATTATTCAGGGATATGTTATGCGCTTTGTGAGTCTTTTTACGGATTCTGAGATTGCTTTGCTTTATACTGCAAGAGGAGTGAATGTCCTTTTCGGAATGCTTATGGCAGCAGTGGTGTACTTAATCGGCAGACGGCTTTTTCGGGACAGGCGTTTCCGGTGGCTCTTTTGCTTCGCCGTGACATATCTGCCTGAGAACATTTTTATACATACTTATGTAAACAGCGATTCCTGCTGTATGCTTTCAACGGCAATGATGTTTTATGCTTTAATCTGCAGCTATCAGGATGGGTTTACCATGTCAAACCGGTTATGGCTCAGCGGGGGAATTATTCTCTGTGCACTTTCTTATTACAATGCATACGGATATATTTTAAGCAGCATATTACTGTTCGTGGCATACTTTTTAGACAAAAAGGACGGACATTGGACTTACCGCTGGAAGGATATGCTGAAACAGGGGTGTTTTATCAGTGCTGTGGTTCTGTTGGGAATCAGCTGGTGGTTCATCAGAAGCTATATTGTTTTGGACGGAGATATTCTGGGACTGAAGACCAGAAGAATATTGTCAGAACAGTATGCTGTTGAGTCGGTGAATCCGTTGACAATGTGTACCTACCGTGATATGGGTTATTCTGTGTGGGAAATGATGTCAGAGAATCATACCTTGAAGGAAGCGTTTAACACTTTTATTGCGGTGTATGGCTCAATGAGCATTTACGGTTCTCAATGGACCTACCCGTTTTACAAGGTTTTTATATCCGTGGGTGTCCTGGGGTGCTTCTGTTGCCTGTTTGACAAAAAGCATGGTGAAAAACCCGGATGGAAAAAGATATTCTTTCATATCAACATGTGGTTTTGTATTCTGATGCCCCTGTTCCTGATGATATATTATGCTTATACCACAGACTATCAGCATCAGGGGAGATATCTTTTGCCGGCGCTCGTGCCATTAATGTATTATTCGGTCAGGGGAATAAAAAGGCTTGCAGATTTGCGTATGGGAAAATGGAAGCTGCCTGAGGTTCTGGTAAATATAGGAGTCGGATGCTGTATTGTGATTATTTTGATAGCGGCAGTTAACATGATTTATTTTCATGCACTTCCGATGTACTTGGAAACGGGGCTTGTGCTGTAACAGCATGAGGTCCCGTTTTTTAGATTTATTTAAGAATTATTTTCCGTAAAATCAGTTGACAATATATATCCTTAGTGCTATTTTAGGTTTAGTAAATGTTAGCACTCTTCTGAGTCGAGTGCTAATAACAGAGAGGGAGGTGCTGAAATGGAACTGGATGAACGAAAAAAGAAAATTCTGCAGGCAGTCATCCGCAATTACCTGGAAACGGGAGAACCGGTTGGCAGCAGAACCATTTCAAAGTACACCGACCTGAATCTGAGTTCAGCTACAATCCGAAACGAGATGGCCGATTTGGAGGAGATGGGCTATATCCTTCAGCCTCATACTTCGGCAGGCCGAATCCCCTCTGACAAGGGCTACCGCTTCTATGTGGATGCGCTGATGGAGGAGAAGGAACGGGAAGTCGTGGAAATGAAAGATATGCTGGTGGAGCGTCAGGATAAAATGGAGACGCTTTTAAAGCAGGTGGCAAAGGTTCTTGCACAGAATACTCAGTATGCCACAATGGTTTCCGCTCCCCAGGTTAAGAGAAATAAACTGAAGTTTATCCAGCTTTCCAGAGTTGATGCAAATCAGCTCCTTGCCGTTATCGTCGTTGAGGGAAATGTCATTAAAAACAACATTTTAAATGTGAATGTGGATTTATCGGATGAAACCCTCTTAAAGCTGAACATTTTACTGAATACCAATCTGAATGGTTTATCCATCGATGAGATTAATCTTGGAATGATATCTGTCATGAAGCAGCAGGCAGGTATACACAGTGACATTGTGGGTGAGGTTATTGATGCGGTGGCTGAGGCCATAAGAGCCGAGGAGGATTTGGAAATCTACACCAGCGGTACCAACAATATTTTCCGTTATCCCGAACTGGCTGACCAGCAGAAAGCCAGCGAACTGATTAATACGTTTGAGGAAAAACAGCTGTTGGGAGAATTGCTGCAGGAGAAACAGGACGGAGAGGAAAACACAGGCATTCAGGTTTATATCGGTGCCGAGACTCCGGTACAGAGCATGAAGGATTGCAGTGTTGTGACAGCAACTTATGAATTGGGCGATGGCATGAAGGGTACAATTGGTATTGTGGGTCCCAAACGAATGGATTATGACAAGGTTGTCAGTACACTGAGAACAATACAGACACAACTGGATGATTTGTACAGGAAAGATGATGTAAATTAGAAAGGGCGATAATATGGCGGAACAGGAAAAGGAAATATTGGAAGAAGAAAACGAACATGCGCAGACAGACGCGGAAGCGTCGAAGAGTGAGGAATGCAACGCAGACAGCGGTGCGCCGGACAGCGAGGAATGCAGCGCAGACAGCGGGCTGCCGGACAGTGAGGAATGTGCCGCAGAAAGCGATTGTGATGACTCAGACGAAGAAGAGGAGCCGGAGGACGGAGAGAATGCCAAGAGCTGGTCTGAGAAGCGGGCAGCCAAGAAGCAGGCAAAGCAGGATAAAAAGTCGGATGCCCTGAAGGAGCAGGTGGATCAACTGCAGGATAAGGTAAAGCGCCAGCTGGCAGAATTCGAAAACTTCCGCAACAGGACGGAAAAAGAAAAGTCGGCAATGTTCGAGACGGGTGCAAAAAGCGTCATTGAAAAGATGCTTCCCATAGTTGACAACTTCGAGAGAGGGCTGGCTACCGTGACGGAGGATAAAAAAGAAGATCCGTTTGTGGATGGCATGAACCGTGTTTATAAGCAGCTGTTGACTGAGCTTGATAATATCGGCGTGAAGCCCATCGAAGCGGTGGGACAGGAATTTGACCCGAACCTTCACAATGCAGTGATGCAGGAGGCAAGTGAGGAATATGAATCCGGAGTTGTTGTCCGGGAACTGCAGAAGGGTTATACTTACCGCGACAGCGTAGTTCGACATTCTATGGTTGTGGTAGCGGAATAGAGATATGGAAGCAAGTAAAATTTCAATATAAAAACAAACATGTAGGAGGAGACAAACATGAGTAAGATTATAGGTATTGACTTGGGAACAACAAACAGCTGTGTAGCTGTGATGGAAGGTGGTAAGCCCACCGTTATCGCAAATGCAGAAGGCGCAAGAACCACACCTTCCGTTGTTGCATTTACAAAGACAGGAGAGAGACTGGTAGGTGAGCCTGCAAAGCGTCAGGCAGTTACCAATGCCGAGAAGACCATTTCCTCTATCAAGAGAGATATGGGTACTGACAACGGACGTACCATTGACGGCAAGAAGTACTCTCCTCAGCAGATTTCCGCAATGATTCTGCAGAAACTGAAGGCAGATGCAGAGAGCTATCTGGGTGAAAAGGTTACGGAAGCCGTTATTACCGTTCCCGCATACTTTAACGACGCACAGCGTCAGGCTACCAAGGATGCAGGTAAGATTGCGGGACTTGATGTAAAGCGTATTATCAACGAGCCCACCGCGGCAGCACTGGCATACGGTCTGGACAATGAAAAGGAGCAGAAAATCATGGTATACGACCTGGGCGGCGGTACCTTTGATGTCTCCATCATTGAAATCGGTGACGGTGTCATCGAGGTACTTTCCACCAACGGCGATACCCATCTGGGCGGCGATGACTTCGATAACAAGATTATTCAGTGGATGTTGTCTGAGTTCAAGAAGGCTGAAGGTGTAGATCTGTCCGGAGATAAGATGGCAATGCAGAGATTGAAAGAGGCAGCAGAGAAGGCTAAGAAGGAGCTTTCCAGCGCTATGACCACCAACATCAATCTGCCTTTCATTACAGCAACTGCTGAAGGACCTAAGCATTTTGACATGAACTTAAGCCGTGCACAGTTCGATGAACTGACACGTGACCTGGTAGATAAGACTGCAATCCCCGTACAGAATGCTATGAAGGATGCAGGATTGACCAATGCCGATTTGGGACAGGTGCTTTTGGTTGGCGGTTCCACACGTATTCCTGCAGTACAGGATAAGGTAAGACAGCTGACCGGCAAGGAGCCCAGCAAATCTCTGAACCCTGATGAGTGTGTTGCAATCGGTGCTTCCGTACAGGGTGGTAAGCTGGCAGGCGATGCAGGTGCAGGTGACATCCTGCTTTTGGATGTAACTCCTTTGTCTCTGTCCATTGAGACCATGGGTGGTGTTGCTACCAGACTGATTGAGAGAAATACAACCATTCCTACCAAGAAGAGCCAGATTTTCTCCACTGCAGCAGATAATCAGACTGCCGTAGATATCAACGTTGTACAGGGTGAGAGACAGTTTGCGAGAGATAACAAATCCCTTGGACAGTTCCGCCTGGACGGTATTCCTCCTGCAAGAAGAGGTGTGCCTCAGATTGAAGTTACTTTTGATATCGACGCAAACGGTATTGTAAACGTATCCGCTAAGGATTTGGGTACCGGTAAGGAGCAGCACATTACCATTACCGCAGGTTCCAATATGTCCGATGATGAGATTGAAAGAGCAGTGAAGGAAGCTGCTGAGTTCGAGGCTCAGGATAAGAAGAGAAAGGAAGCTGTTGAGGCGAGAAATGAGGCAGATTCCTTTGTATTCCAGACCGAGAAGGCTTTGGGTGAAGTAGGTGACAAGCTGAGTGACAGCGATAAGTCCGCAGTTCAGGCTGATTTGGATGCTGTTAAGGCAATCCTGGAGAGAACCAAGGATCAGGAGATGAGCGACAGCGATGTGGATGAGCTGAAGGCAGCCAAAGAGAAGCTGACAAACAGCGCACAGGCTTTGTTCACAAAGATGTATGAGAACATGCAGCAGGCACAGGGTGGTGCAGGCCCTGATATGAGCGGCTTTAACGGTGCCGCAGGCTCCGATGCAAACGGAACCTCCTCCGCTCCTGAGGATGATGTGATTGACGGAGATTTCCGTGAGGTCTAATGGAATGATTCTTGCACACTCAATATGAGTATGATAAAGTAGTAAAAAAGAATTTGGCAACACAGGGTAAGGAATTTCCATACCCTGTGTTACCGCGTATGAGGTGTATAATACTATGGCAGAGCAGAAACGCGACTACTATGAGGTCCTTGGCGTTGAAAGAAATGCGGACGATGCTGCAATCAAGAAGGCATATCGTGTGCTGGCAAAGAAGTATCACCCGGATATGAATCCGGGTGATGCTGAGGCCGAAAAGAAGTTTAAAGAGGCCTCCGAGGCATATGCGGTACTGAGTGATTCCGAAAAGAGACGTCAGTATGATCAATTTGGTCATGCTGCATTTGACGGTGGTGCGGGCGGAGCCGGCGGCTTCGATTTCAGCGGTACCGATTTTAGCGACATTTTCGGAGATATTTTCGGTGACTTTTTTGGAGGCGGAAGAAGCCGCAGCCAGAGTAACGGGCCAATGAAGGGAGCAAACCTTCGAACCAGTGTCCGTATTACCTTTGAGGAAGCTGTATTCGGCTGTAAGAAGGAAATTGAACTGAATGTAAAGGAAACCTGTAAGACTTGTAACGGTTCCGGTGCAAAGCCGGGTACCAGTCCTGAGACCTGTTCCAAGTGCGGAGGAAAAGGT
This sequence comes from Lachnospiraceae bacterium, assembly GCA_022769665.1. Classification (GTDB taxonomy): domain Bacteria; phylum Bacillota; class Clostridia; order Lachnospirales; family Lachnospiraceae; genus Acetatifactor. Next base: position 32,734 of record JALEIR010000016.1, read on the forward strand.
CAGGTGGTATTTACACAACAGTCATTTTTCGGTACTGTGCGTAATGTGCAGACCTGTCCTGAGTGTCAGGGAAGCGGCAAGGTGATTAAGGAGAAATGTTCCGACTGCCACGGCACAGGATACATCCCTATGAAGAAGCGCTATTCTGTGGATATTCCTGCGGGCATTGACAACGGTCAGTCTACCCGTATGCCCGGACTTGGTGAGCCCGGTGTCAACGGTGGCCCCAGAGGCGATGTGCTTATTGAAGTGATTGTCGGACGTCATCCCATCTTCCAGAGACAGGATTTTGATATTTATTCTACAGTTCCGGTATCCTTTGCGGTTGCGGCCTTGGGTGGTGAAATCCTGATTGACACGGTAGATGGAAAAGTTATCTATGATGTGAAGCCCGGCACGCAGACGGACACAAGAATTCGCCTGAGAGGAAAGGGAGTTCCTTCCTGGAGAAACAAGGATGTTCGCGGAGACCATTATGTAACTCTTGTGGTGCAGGTTCCCGATAAATTGAGCCATGAGGCGAAAGAGCTTCTGCGCCAGTTTGACGAAATCACGGGAGACACGCTGAATGCGGCGGCCAAGGCATCCGCGGAGCAGGAACAGAACGGAGATAATAAGGATAACAAGGACAATAACGGCAAGGAAAGCAAGAAAAAGAAGTTCTGGAAATAAGAATAATGAAAGGGTAAGCCGGCAAATCGGCTTGCCCTTTTGTTGTTGGGGAGAAAAATGGATTTTTTATATTTACTTTGTAATCTGTATATCATCGGATTGAGTGTTGCATTACCGCTCTATACAGGAGGAACCTATTATCAGATTGGGGACAGCAAATACGTATTGTTTCAAAATCTGTCTCTGTTATGTCTCGGACTTTGGATAGCAGCGTCCCTTGTGTTGTGGATTCGAAGAAAGCTGAGGATAAGTGATTCTTTAGATACAGAGCAGGAAACTATGAACCCGGTATCCGGAGAAAGAATGTCCGGACGCGGCAGACTTGGTTCTACTGACTTTTGTATGCTTTTATATGGAGTATCGGTGCTTTTATCTGCCTGCCTCAGTAAATATGGATTAACGGCATGGAACGGTTACCGGGAATGGTATATGGGTGCGGTGTCACAATTGATATTTGTGGGAATTTATTTCTTTGTGTCAAGGTGTTATGACGGAAAAAGGTATCCTTTGATTTTGAATCTGACAGCTTTTTGTGCGGTGACACTGTTTGGCATCCTGCACCGTTTGGGATACGATGCTTTGGGATTGATGAAGGGATTTCAAACAAGCAATTGGGAATACAGTCACATGATTTCCACAATCGGAAACATCAATTGGTTTTGCGGATATTACAGCGTTGCACTTGCTCTGCCTGTAGCAGGATTCCTGAAGTCGGAAGGCAGACGGAAGCAGGCTGTGTTGTATGGAATCAGTGTGCTTGGGCTGTTTCTTCTTTTTGTTCAGGGGAGCGATACAGGGGTGATGTTAACCGGAATGTGTCTGCTTATCTGTATGATATGGGGAATGCAAAACAGGAATGTATTCAGAAAGACGTTCCTGCTGGCTGCAGGCCTTTGTCTTATGATTCCTGTTTACGGTGTAATTGCATCTGCGGTCGGAGAAAGAGCACTTGCAGCATTTCCGGCAGACAGCATCGGTTGGAATGTAATCAATTTTTGGGGCTGGTGGCTTGCGGGAGCCCTATGCATGACTATATACTGTATACTTTACAGATTTTCGATGAAAAGCACGGATAAAGCGCAGAAGCGTATGTGCTTGGGAATTCTTATGAGCATACTGTTTGCGCTGATTCTCCTTGTCGCTTTTTACTTGAAAAGACAGCCTTTGAGCGAAGCCTGGGGAAGCGGACGGGGGACTTTGTGGAAAGTGGCATGGCAGGGATTCCTTCGGAACGGATGGCTTCAAAAGTTGGTGGGAGTGGGACCGGACTGTTTTGCGGAGTATATTTATTCGACATTTACCGGAGATGAACTTTTGATTTTGGAAGGAAGATGGAGCAATGCGCTTTACGCAAATGCTCACAATGAATGGTTGAATCATTTGATAAATCTGGGTATAATGGGGACAGGCTGTTATCTGGGGATTTTTATGACATGTGCATGGAGATACCGCAAAAATCTTTTGGGGATACTTGTAATCTTTATGTACGGAGCCATTTCCCTGACATGCTTTCAACAGTGCATGAGCACTCCGTTATTTTTTATGATGCTGGGAATATGCGAAGCTTCTCTCAGAGCGCAAGGACAGTATTCTCTGCAGCGCAACATGGTAAAACAGCCGGAGGAGTGCGAATTTGTATCTGCGAAAGGTGATACAGCATCTGAAAACTTGCAGACATCGGAAAGGCGGACAAATAAATGAAATGGGTAAAATTCAGAATTAAGACGATTACGGAAGCAGAAGATATTATTATCAGTACCCTGTATGATATCGGGCTGGAAGGAGCTCAGATTGAAGATAAGGTACCTCTGACGGCTTTGGAAAAGGAGCAGATGTTCGTTGACATTCTTCCCGACAGCCCGGCAGATGACGGCATCGCCTATCTGAACTTCTTTGTGGAAAAGAAGGAGGACGGCCTTCTGGAGGTGCAGGGGGAGTCTGTGGATGCAGATACTGTGCTTGCAAATGTGAAAAATGAGTTGGAAGATTTGAGAATGTTCTGCGACATCGGCGAAGGCACCGTCACGGTGGATGAGACGGAGGATATTGACTGGATTAATAATTGGAAGCAGTATTTTCACCAGTTCTATATTGATGATATTCTGGTGATTCCCTCCTGGGAGGAGATGAAGCCGGATGATGAAGGGAAAATGGTGCTTCATATCGATCCGGGCACTGCCTTCGGAACCGGAATGCATGAGACTACCCAGCTTTGTATCCGTCAGCTGAAGAAGTTTATTACTCCTGAGACAGAGCTTCTGGACGTGGGAACGGGAAGCGGTATCCTTGCCATACTCTCCCTGATGTTCGGAGCAAAGCATGCTGTGGGCACAGATTTGGATGTCTGTGCTGTGGAGGCGGTTGCCCAGAACTGTGCGGCAAACGGTATTGCACCCGAACAGTTTGATATGATGATCGGTAATATCATTACAGACAAAGCGGTACAGGATAAAGTGGGCTACGGCTGCTATGATATTGTGGTGGCAAATATTCTGGCTGATGTGTTGGTACCTTTGACACCTGTTATTTTGAATCAGTTGAAGCCCGGCGGAATCTATATCACCTCCGGAATTATCAACGATAAAGAGCAGACTGTGGTGGATGCGGTGAAAGCAGCCGGGCTAAAGGTGCTGGAAGTAACCTATCAGGGCGAGTGGGTCAGTGTCACTGCACAAAAGGAGTAGATTTTCCATGTATCAGTTTTTTGTGGAACCGAATCAAATCAATCTGAATGAAAAAAATGTAATTATCAGAGGCGGAGACGTCAACCATATTAAAAATGTTTTGCGGATGAAGGTCGGCGATGAACTGAATGTCAGCAACGGACAGGATGGAAAGGAATACCGCTGCGGTATTGCAGCGCTGGAGGAGGACTGCATTGTCTGCGAGCTGCGTTTTGTGAAGGAGAACAATGTGGAATTGCCGGCAAAGGTATACCTTTTTCAGGGGCTGCCCAAAGCGGACAAGATGGAGTTAATTGTCCAAAAGGCAGTGGAGCTGGGGGTTGATACTGTCATTCCGGTGGCGGCTAAGCGGTGCGTGGTGAAGCTGGATGATAAAAAAGCGGCTGCCAAAATTGCCCGATGGCAGGGAATCGCGGAAGCGGCAGCAAAGCAGAGCAAGCGGTCGGTTGTGCCGGAAGTAACCGATGTGATGAACTTTTCTCAGGCGGTAAAAAAAGCAGCTGACATGGATGTCAGAATTATTCCTTACGAGTTGGCAGAAGGAATGGAGAAAACAAGAGAAATCATCTCTTCCCTAAGGCCCGGACAGGATATTGCCGTATTTATCGGTCCCGAGGGAGGCTTTGAGGACAGCGAGATACAGATGGCTGTGGAAAACGGTATCGAACCAATCACACTGGGAAAAAGGATTCTCCGAACGGAGACGGCAGGTATGACCGTGCTGTCCTGGATTATGTACCAATTGGAGGAGCAGTAGGGTATATATGGGCGAATGTCAGTGCCGTTGAATTTTGCATATACTATCAATAAGAAATTCAGAGGAGAATGAATCATGGAAGTGTATTTGGACAATTCCGCAACCACACGGGTTTTTCCCGAGGTGGCGGAATTGATGACAAAGATTATGTGTGAAGACTACGGAAATCCTTCCAGCCTTCATATGAAAGGAGTGCAGGCGGAGAGCTATCTGCGTTATGCAAAGGAGACTCTGGCAAAAATCCTGAAGGTAAATGAAAAGGAAATATTTTTTACGTCCGGCGGAACAGAGTCGGATAATATGGCGCTGATTGGCTGTGCACTTGCAAACAGCAGGAGAGGAAAGCATATTATCACTACGCAGATAGAACATCCTGCTATTCTGAAGACTTGTGCTTATCTGGAGTCAATCGGTTATCGGGTGACCTATCTGCCGGTGGATGCCTGTGGCCGGATTTCCCTGTCGGATTTGCAGAAAGCAATGTGCCCCGATACCATTTTAGTATCTGTCATGCATACCAATAACGAAATCGGCGCATTACAGCCCATTGCCGAGGCGGGAGCATTGATTAAGCACATGAATCCCTATACCCTGTTTCATGTAGATGCTGTACAGGGCTTCGGCAAGGCAAAGATATATCCTAAGAGGATGGGAATAGATCTTTTGTCGGCAAGCGGACACAAAATTCACGGTCCAAAGGGTGTGGGACTTTTGTATATCGGAGAAAGAGTAAAGATACAGCCGCTGATTTACGGAGGCGGACAACAGATGAACCTTCGCTCGGGAACAGACAATGTACCCGGTGCCGCAGGGATGGCAAGAGCTGCAGAATTGCTTTATGAACATTATGATGAAGACATGGCGCGTCTGTATCGCTGTAAAAAGTATTTCATGGACGGGGTCAGAAAAATAGAGGGTGTTCAAATCAATGGGCTGCTTCCGGATAAGCCTGACGGTGAGGGAACTGCTCCTCACATTGTCAGCGTGTCTGTTCCGGGGGTTCGAAGCGAGGTTCTGCTTCATGCGCTGGAAGAAAAGGGCATATATGTGTCGGCAGGAAGTGCCTGCTCAGCTCACAAACCCCAGCCCTCGGCAACCCTAAAGGCAATCGGTGTCGATAAGCCATTGCTGGAATCTACCATACGTTTCAGCTTTTCCGTCTATACGACCCCGGAAGAATTGGACTATACATTGCGGGAAATGTATGATAAAATTCCTATGCTGAGGAAGTTCACGCGACGGTAACAGAAAGGAAAACCAATGTTTACAGCTTTTTTGATAAAATATGCCGAAATAGGCATTAAAGGAAAGAACCGTTATCTGTTTGAAGATGCTCTGATTCATCAGATGAAATTTGCGCTGAAAAAGTGCGAAGGCAGGTTTTTGATTACGAAGACCCAGGGCCGTATATTTGTGGAGGCAGAGGGAGAGTTTGATTACGATGAGACAGTAGAGCATCTGCAGCATGTGTTCGGAATCTCCGGCATCTGCCCGATGATTTATGCGGAAGACGAGGGCTTTGAAAAGCTTTGCGACACTGTTGTAAAATATATGGATGATGTTTATCCGGACAAAAATAAGACCTTCAAGGTAAACTGCAGACGTGCCCGCAAAAATTACCCCAAGGATTCCATGGAAGTCAATGCGGATTTGGGGGAGGCAATTCTGAATGCTTACCCTGAGATGACTGTGGATGTGCACGAACCTGAAATTCTGCTGAACGTAGAAATTCGGGAAAAGATTTATATTTATTCCGAGATTATTCCGGGTCCCGGAGGTATGCCGGTGGGTACAGGCGGCAAAGCCATGTTGCTGCTGTCCGGCGGTATTGATTCTCCGGTGGCAGGTTATATGATAGCAAAGCGCGGAGTGAAAATAGATGCAGTGTATTTTCATGCACCGCCGTATACCAGTGAGCGTGCAAAACAGAAGGTTGTAGATTTGGCGAGACTGGTATCAAAGTACACAGGGCCTATTTATCTTCATGTTATTAATTTTACGGATATTCAGCTCTATATACACGAGAAATGTCCTCATGAGGAATTGACCATTATCATGCGTCGGTACATGATGCGCATTGCGGAGCATATAGCAAAGGAGACGGGGTGCCTTGGATTGATTACAGGCGAAAGCATCGGGCAGGTTGCCTCACAGACCATGAGTTCGCTGGTTGCAACAAACGAAGTATGCGAGCTTCCGGTTTATCGTCCCCTGATTGGTTTTGACAAAGAGGAAATTGTGGCTGTTTCGAAGAAGATTGGTACTTTTGAGACATCTATTCTGCCATTTGAAGACTGTTGTACCATTTTTGTGGCAAAGCATCCTGTGACAAAGCCCAATGTGAATATTATCCGACGTCATGAGCATAATCTGGATGATAAGATTGAAGAACTTGTAAAAACGGCTTTAGAGACAGATGAATTGATTATTGTCGAATAAGACAAAAAGAAAGCTCCAAAGTGATTGCGTCCTCTGGAGCTTTTCTTTTTCTTTGATTTAAATTCAGTTGATATGTATCCGCAGATTAAACAATGTAAGGCTTCAGAACTGCCAATACTTCATCTGCGCCATCCTCTGCATGAATATTCAAGTCGATAGGCTTAGAAAGATCCAGGCTGAAGATACCCATGATGGACTTGGCGTCGATAACGTATCTGCCGGATACCAAATCGAAATCATAATCAAACTTGGTAATATCATTTACAAAGGATTTTACTTTGTCAATGGAATTTAAAGAAATCTGTACTGTTTTCATAGTTGTTACCTCCTTAATGGTGTCATACCTTCTGACTACATATTAAGGGTTGAGCGTATAAAAGTCAAGGTAAAATCAATACAAAAAAGTGAGGAATCATATGAAAAATGTAGCATTGCATAATCTGGGATGCAAGGTTAATTCCTATGAAATGGAAGTTATGCAACAAAAGTTACAAGAAAAAGAATATGGTATTGTACCATTTGACAGCAAAGCTGATATCTATATCATCAATACATGTACCGTCACCAATATAGCAGACAGGAAGAGCCGCCAGATGCTTCACAGGGCAAAGCAATTGAATCCGGAGGCTGTTGTTGTGGCGGTAGGATGCTATGTGCAGACAGGACAGAAGACAATTGAAAAGGATGAAAGTATTGATCTTGCCATCGGAAATAACCGAAAGAAGGATATTGTTGAAATACTGGAGGAATTTCTGAACAGGCGTGAGCGGGGATACAATCTGCAGCAGGCGGAATCGGAGGAAGAACAGGTACATCGGAACAGCAAAACCTTGGATGACACCACTGTCATAGATATAAATCATACCTACGAATATGAGGAAATGACTTTAAAACAGACAGCTGAGCATACCCGCGCCTACATCAAGATACAGGATGGCTGTAATCAGTTTTGCAGTTATTGTGCGATTCCTCTTGCAAGGGGCCGGGTGAGAAGCAGGCATGCAGAAGATATTCTGAAAGAGATTCGCGGCATGGTACAAGCCGGTTATAAAGAGATTGTTCTGACAGGTATTCATATCAGTTCTTACGGAATTGATTTTGATGAGGAAGAATGGAAACGGGGCAAGAGCGTTGAGACACACCGGACGGACGATAGAAGGGACTATTCCGGCGGAAGCAAGCTTATTAATCTGGTGGAAATGATTCATGATATCCCGGGACTGGAGAGAATCAGACTGGGCTCTCTGGAACCCAGAATTGTGACAGCGGAGACAGCGGACAGGCTGGCTGCGCTGTCGAAGGTATGCCCTCATTTCCATCTCTCTTTGCAAAGCGGCTGTGATGCAACCTTAAAGAGAATGAATAGACATTATACCGCGGGGGAATACTTTAGCGGTGTGGAACAGCTGCGCAGGGCTTTTAGACATCCTGCGATTACCACAGATGTTATAGTAGGATTTCCCGGGGAAACCGAGGAAGAATTTGCTGAAACAAAGAATTTTCTGGAGAAAGTCTGCTTTTACGAGATGCATATTTTTAAGTATTCAAAGCGGGAGGGAACCGTTGCCGCCAATATGCCCGGACAGGTGCCTGAGCAGATAAAGACCGAAAGAAGCAATGAACTCTTTGCTATGGAAAAGAGACAATCCTTTGAGTTCCGGAAAACATACATAGGTCAGGAAGCCGAAGTTCTTTTGGAAGAATCCGTGGAAATTGACGGTGAACTCTGGAGAGTGGGGCATACCAAGGATTATGTGAAGGTTGCGGTGAAGGCCAAGGAGGCACCGCCGGCGAATACGATTGTAAAAGTCCCGGTCCGGGGGTTCCTGACCGAAGAAATTCTGGTGTAGCTTGAATTTTACCTGCAAATGAGTTATAGTAGAAAAATAGTAGTTGTCAATTTGTTACAGTTCGGGTGCACCGGGAAAATGAGGATGAGTATGCAGGACTTGGGAAATACACAATACTTCAAAGTAGAGGCAGAAGCTGAGAACAGAGCGAATCTGGTTTTGGCAACCGTGTATGAAGCACTGACGGAAAAGGGGTATAATCCTGTCAATCAGATTGTGGGATATATTATGAGCGGAGATCCCACATATATTACAAGCCACAAAAACGCAAGAAGCCTGATTATGAAGGTAGAGCGGGATGAACTTGTGGAAGAATTGTTGACAGAGTATATTCGTACAAAGAACTGGAAATAGGAGGAGACCCATGCGCATAATGGGGCTTGATTTCGGCTCGAAGACAGTCGGGGTGGCAGTCAGCGACAGCCTGCTGATAACGGCCCAGGGCGTTGAAATCATCAGACGCAAAGAAGAGAATAAGCTGCGGCAGACGCTTGCCCGCATCGAAGAACTGATTGTTGAGTACGAGGTAGGGGAAATTGTACTGGGACTTCCCAAAAACATGAATGCCACGGAAGGTGTGAGAGCAGAGCTTACCGCGGAATTTAAAGAGAAACTGGAGCGCAGGACCGGCTTGCCCGTGCATATGTGGGATGAGAGACTGACCACTGTGGCTGCAGACAGGACGATGATGGAAGCCGGTATTCGCAGGGAAAACCGGAAGGAATATGTGGATATGATTGCTGCAACCTTGATTTTACAGGGATATCTGGACAGACGCAGCATGGATAACGGTTCAGATATGCAGAAATAAGCCGGCAGTATGATACATTCCATCGGCTGGTAAATGGGTGGGCCGTTGCGGTATAGAGGGAGAAAATATGGCTAAATTGGAAAAGATTACCTTTCATCCGGACGGAGAGGAACCGGTAGAGTTTTATGTTCTGGAACAGACCAGAATAGGCGGGGTAAATTATATACTTGTCACCGATTTTGAAGAAGGTGACGGAGAAGCCTTGATTTTGAAGGATATTTCAAAGGATGGGGAGGAGGAGAGCATTTTTACCATCGTTTCGGACGATGACGAGCTTTCCGCAGTTGCCGGCGTATTTGAAAATATGCTGGATGACGTTAAATTTGTGTAGGGTTACGATATGGCAGTTGACAGAGAAGAGTTTAAACAGTTATTAAGGGATAAGGGCTTGAAAGTCACCAATCAGCGTCTGAGCGTTTTGGAGGCTATAGCGTCTTGCCCTGAAGAGCATCTGACTGCCGAGGAAATATTTGCGCTGGTAAAAGTAGACTGTCCGGAGATAGGACTGGCTACTGTTTATAGAACAATACAATTATTAAATGAGCTGCATCTGATTGACCGAATCAACTTTGATGATGGTTTTGTGCGTTACGAGATGGGTAGTGCTCCTAACCGGGAACAAAAGCACCATCATCACCATTTGATTTGTATGAAATGCGGTAAGGTAATTTCTTTCCGGGATGATCTGCTGGAGGAGCTGGAAGAGAAAATTGCCGCAACCACCGGATTTTCTGTTGTGAATCACGAGGTCAAGCTCTACGGCTATTGCGCAACGTGCAAAGTAAATTTGGATTTGGAGGAAACGTGATTGAAGAAAAAAGAGAATAACAGCGGTTCCAAGCTGAAAATAATCCCTTTGGGCGGCTTGGAACAAATTGGTATGAACATTACTGCCTTCGAGTACGAAGACAGTATTATTGTGGTGGACTGTGGTCTGTCTTTCCCGGCAGATGATATGCTGGGTATTGATTTAGTGATTCCCGACGTGACTTACTTAAAAGATAACCTGGATAAAGTGAAAGGCTTTATGATTACCCATGGACATGAGGACCATATCGGAGCACTTCCGTATGTGCTCCGGGATATCAATGTGCCTATTTATGCTACCCGACTTACCATGGGCATCATTGAAAACAAGCTTCGTGAGCACAATCTCATGAAAGGAACCAAGCGTAAGGTAGTGAAATTCGGACAATCCATCAACCTGGGTCAGTTCCGTGTGGAGTTTATCAGAACAAATCACAGTATTGTAGATGCGGCGGCACTTGCCATTTATTCTCCCGCCGGAGTTGTCGTACACACAGGAGACTTTAAAGTGGACTATACGCCGGTATTTGGTGATGCTATCGATTTACAGCGTTTTGCCGAACTTGGTAAGAAGGGCGTACTGGCCCTGATGTGCGATTCCACCAATGCGGAGCGTCCCGGCTTTACACCGTCCGAGAGAACAGTCGGAAAGACCTTTGACAATTTGTTTGAGGAACATAAAAACACCAGAATTTTTGTCGCAACATTTGCATCTAACGTTGACCGTGTACAGCAGATTATCAATACTGCCTATAAGTTCGGCAAAAAGGTGTGCGTGGAAGGCCGCAGTATGGTCAGCATTATCGAGACAGCGAGAAATCTGGAGTGCATTCATATACCGGAAAATACACTGATTGAGATAGACCAGATGAAAAACTATCCTGACGACCAGCAGGTGATTATTACTACAGGAAGCCAGGGAGAAAGCATGGCGGCATTGAGCCGAATGGCAAACGGTATGCACCGTAAGATTACCATAGGTGCGGGGGATACGGTTATCTTTTCTTCCAATCCCATTCCCGGAAATGAGAAGTCCGTCACCAAGGTTATCAATGAACTGCTTCGCAAGGGCGCAGACGTTATTTTCCAGGATGCCCATGTGTCAGGCCACGCATGCCAGGAGGAAATCAAGTTAATTTATACCCTGGTACAGCCCAAGTACGCAATCCCTGTTCACGGCGAGTACAAGCATTTGAAGGCTCAGGCAAAGATAGCTCAGAGCTTGGGAATAGACAAGGAAAATATATTTATTCTTTCCTCCGGCGATGTGATTGAGCTGGATGAGAACAGCGCAAAGGTTACCGGAAAGGTACCTACCGGTGCGATTCTGGTAGACGGTCTTGGCGTCGGAGATGTAGGAAATGTGGTACTGCGTGACAGACAACATCTGGCTGAGGACGGCATTATGATTGTGGTTATGAGCCTTGACAGATACAACAGCCAGCTTGTGGCGGGGCCTGACATCGTGTCCCGTGGATTTGTCTATGTGAAGGAATCCGACGAGCTGATTGAAGAGGCCCGCCATACTGTAGATGAGGCAATTCAAAAATGCCTTGACAGAGGTATTACCGACTGGGGCAAACTGAAGAATACCACCAAGGATGCCCTCAGTGATTATGTATGGAAAAAGACAAAACGCCGTCCCATGATCCTTCCGATCATCATGGAGGTCTAATGAGCCATGCTGCGCTAATGAATTACACGGTTTGAGCTTGCTCAAAACCGTGCTGATTCATTGTAAGCGCAATACGGCGAAGCCGTACTCGCGAGATGAAGTGCGAAGCACGAAATCGAGAGAGGCATGGCGAATATATGCCGGGAGCATGGCGAATGTATGCCGGGAGCATGGCAAATGTGTGTAGAGAGGTATGGTGAATGTATGCTGAGAGAATGGCGGAACAATGCACGAAGCCGTACTCGCGAGGTGGAGTGCGAAGAAAGGAATCATGCGAACAATTTAAATCAGGCGGTTGATGATTTGGTATCAGCAATCCTGGAGAGCGACGTGTATTTGACTTATCGTACAGAACTGGATAAAGTGAAGCAGGTTCCGGGACTGAAGAGTCAGATTGATGAATTCCGCATGAGAAATTTTGCCTTACAATCAAGTATGGACAATGACTTTGATAAGCTGGATCGTATAGAAAAGGACTATGAAGATTTCAGGGCAAATCCGCTTGTGGCTGATTTTCTGGCAGCGGAGCTCGACTTGTGCAGAATGATACAAGGTATTGATATGCGTATTACGGCAGAATTGAAGTTTGAATAGACTTTTGGAAAGAAATGAGGAGCAGTATGAAATCAAGTAACATAGTATTGGCCGTTTTCGGCGCAATTTTCAGAGTGGTTGTGGCAATCCTGGCTGTCATGCTGATTTACCGTGGGGCAATGGCCTGCTATAATTATGGTTACCGTATTTTTACGGAACCGGCGATTTCCTCCGGAGAGGGAAGAACCGTCACTGTTGCGGTTACGGAAAGCATGTCACCCTCTGAGATTGGAAAACTTTTTGAGAGCAAGGGCCTGGTTCGGGATGCAAGACTGTTTACACTGCAGTATTATTTATCTGAATTTAAGGCAGATGTGAAGCCGGGAGTTTTTGAATTGAGTACAGCCATGACCGCCGAGGAGATGATGGAGGCTATGACGGTGACAGAGGAAGAAGAAAGCGGGGAAGGTACAAAGGATACAACCGCAGAAAGCACGGAAGCAGCCGGAAATGGTGCAGGCGATACCGAAAAGTAGGAGAAACTGATGATTATTGATGAGAGAATGGCTGCCTTTATTGATTCCCTGGATAGGGGGAATACTCCGTTCCTTGATGAAATTGAAAAATATGCCATAGAGACACAGGTTCCTATTATACGAAAATCCATGCAGAGCCTGTTAAAGTTTTTATTGGCATTCTCAAAGCCGAAGAAAATCCTGGAGGTCGGGACTGCCATCGGCTTTTCTGCGTTATTGATGAGCGAATACGGACCCGAAGACTGCCATATAACAACCATTGAAAAGTATGAAAAACGGATACCCGTAGCAAAAGAAAACTTTCGGCGCGGCGGTGCGGAAAACCGTATCACCCTGTTGGAGGGAGATGCCACAGATATCTTAAAGGAACTGGACGACACCTATGATATGATATTCATGGATGCAGCCAAAGGCCAATACATTCATTTCCTTCCGGATATTTTACGACTGCTTGCCCCGGGCGGACTGCTTGTCAGCGATAACGTGCTTCAGGACGGAGACATCATCGAATCCCGGTTCGCAGTGACCCGCAGAAACAGGACCATCCATGCCCGCATGCGGGATTATCTCTATGAACTCAAACACCATCCTGACCTGGAGACCGTCATCCTCCCCGTGGGCGACGGAGTAACCCTGAGTGTAAAGAGCCATGACAGATAAGCAGATTGCAAATTTACAGGGCAATGTATGGCATGCAGACGCCCGTAGTGTTTGGAGGAATAGAAATGTTACGACAAAAACCCGAACTCCTGATTCCCGCCAGCAGCCTTGAAGTGCTGAGAACGGCGGTTATCTTCGGAGCAGATGCAGTATACATCGGCGGAGAAGCCTTCGGACTTCGTGCCAAAGCGAAAAATTTTTCCATGGAGGAAATGGCGGAGGGAATTGCCTTTGCACACGCCCATCAGGTAAAAGTGTATGTCACGGCAAATATTCTGGCTCACAATTACGACCTGCAGGGTGCAAAAAAATACTTTGCCGAACTGCGGGATATGAAGCCGGAACCCTGTGATGCCCTGATTATTTCGGATCCCGGTATGTTTACACTGGCAAAAGAGGTTTGGCCGGAAGTGGAAATCCATATTTCCACACAGGCAAATAATACAAACTACATGACCTATCAGTTCTGGTGGAAACAGGGTGCAAAGCGCGTTGTGTCCGCCAGAGAACTGTCCCTGGCGGAAATAAAGGAAATTCGCAGACAGATTCCCGAAGAAATGGAAATCGAAAGCTTTGTTCATGGAGCCATGTGCATATCTTATTCCGGCCGATGCCTTCTCAGTAATTATTTTACGGGCAGAGATGCAAACAAAGGAGCCTGTACTCATCCCTGTCGTTGGAAATATGCTGTTGTGGAGGAAACCAGACCGGGAGAATATCTCCCTGTTTATGAGAATGAAAGAGGTACTTATATTTTCAATTCCAAGGATTTGTGTATGATTGAGCATATCCCCGAACTGGTAGATGCCGGTATTGACAGCCTGAAGATAGAGGGGCGAATGAAGACTGCACTTTATGTTGCCACAGTGGCAAGAACCTATCGGAAGGCTATCGATGACTATTTCGAGTCGGAAGAGACATACCGCAGTCATTTGAATTGGTACAGACAGGAAATATCAAAGTGTACCTACAGACAATTCACCACAGGCTTCTATTTCGGAAGAACCGATGAAAATACACAGATATACGACAACAACACGTACGTCAATGAATATGTTTATCTGGGAATTGCGGAGGAAGTAAAACGTGCGGCGGATACTCCTGTGACCGCTGAGGATAAGGACAGCCTTTTGGTGCATTTTGAACAGCGAAACAAGTTCTCCGTGGGAGAAAAAATAGAAATTATGAAGCCGGACGGGAATAATGTTCCGGTAACGGTGGAAGCCATGTACGATGAAAACGGAGATGCTGTGGACAACTGTCCTCACTCCAAACAAAAGCTGTGGGTAAAACTGTCGGCAGAGGCTGACAGGTATGATCTGCTTCGCCGAAGTGCTTTTCCCGGTTCATTTCAATCGGACAACATTTAGACATATCGGATGAAGCGCTGTCAATGGACAGTTTTGAAGGTGCGAGGAGATTAAGAAGGGCAGATGGATAAAAAAAGAGTATCAAGGATTGCGGTACAAATACTGATTATTAGTTACGGATTTGCCTGCCTTTGGCTGTTTTATCATCAGTCTGTGGCAGAATTGTCGGCAGCGGGCGCCACTCCTTATCAGTCGGATTTGCCGCTGCATATCAGCATGATTGTGGAAGACGGATGGTATTACAGCTTTACAGCCTACGCGTACAAGCTGCTTTACCTGCTGTTTGGGGGCAGCACAGCCGGAATTGCGGCGATGCTCGCGATTGTTGCAACGGCGACGGTTTATGCGACAGAATCCCTTGTCTGTTATCTGGGAAAATATACTGACAAGAACTGGTATACTCTGCTTCTGGCGCTGAGCCTGAATCTTGTTATGCCGGTATATCTCAGGGTGGTGGGTGAGTACCGGTATGTCAGCTATCAGTGCGGAAATATCTGGCATAACTCCACTTATTTATGTATGCGGCTTGTGGCATTGATTACACTACTGTATTATTTCCGCCTGGAAAAAAAATACAGACAGGGAATTACGTGGAAAGAATGGTGTGTCTTTGCCCTGCTGAATATCTTGTGTACGGGTATAAAGCCCAGTTTTCTGGTAGTGTTTTCGCCTATTGTTGGAATTTTTCTGCTGGTGGATTTGTTCAGGCATGTCCCCTTAAAGCGGATTCTTTTGTTCGGTTCCGCGCTTTTGCCCAGCGGTCTTGTCATTTTATGGCAGAATGCGGTTCTTTTTGGAGAGTCAACGGGAAACGGTATTGCTTTTCAGCCCTGGTATACCTTTTCGCTTCATGCCAATATTACAAAGCTGGCGGTGGTCTGTTCCCTGTTGTTTTGTATCTGTGCTGTGGCAGTTATGGTAAAGCAGCTTGCCTGTGATGCGGATTACCGTTTTATTGTGCTGATGTCCGTGCTTGGTTTTCTGGAAGCACTTTGTCTTGTGGAGAGCGGCAACCGCTCCGTAGACGGTAATTTTCTCTGGGGCTACAGCTTCTGTCTGTTTGTTCTCTTTGCTGTCTGTGCCGTTAAATGGTTGCAGCTTGGGAAAACGAAACTGCAGGGAGCATTGCGCGTAGGCCTTGGATTACTGTACGGATGGCACTTGTACTGCGGCCTGTACTATTTTGTAAACTTGGTAGCGGGAGCAAGCTACTGGATGAAGTAGACAAATGCCGGTATTAATTGAAAATATGGAGAAGCTTTATATGACTGAGACGGACGGTGCAGGACTTGACCGGGACGGCGTGTCTATTGTACAATAAATTTTATTTAAGGCTGTTGAGTAAACTAAATTAGGGAGAGAGAGAATGAGCGAAGTATTAGATGTGGAAGATCTTTTCGCCAGTAAGGTTTTTACTCTCGGAAAGATGAAAGAAAGGTTACCGAAAAGTACTTACAAAGAGGTAACGAAGGTGATGGATCAGGGTGGTGAACTGTCCCTGGCAGCTGCAGACGTAGTTGCAAAGGCAATGAAGGATTGGGCTGTTGAGAACGGTGCAACCCATTATACACACTGGTTTCAGCCTCTGACCGGCATCACTGCGGAAAAGCATGATGCATTTGTAACACATCCTGATGAGGAAGGCAGGATGATTATGGAATTTTCCGGCAAGGAGTTGATTAAAGGAGAGCCTGATGCATCTTCCTTCCCTTCCGGAGGCTTGCGCGCTACCTTTGAGGCAAGAGGATATACCACCTGGGATATTACCTCTCCCGCCTTTATCAAGGAGACGGCAACAGGCCCAACACTCTGTATTCCTACGGCATTTTGCTCCTACACGGGAGAGGCACTTGACAAAAAGACTCCTCTTCTGCGTTCCATGGAGGCATTGAGCCGTCAGGCAATCCGGATTGTGCGCCTGTTCGGAAATACGGAGGCGAAGAAGGTGACGGCTTCCGTGGGAGCAGAACAGGAATATTTTCTGGTTGATGCAAAAAAGGCATTGCAGAGAGAGGATATCATATTCGCCGGCAGAACCCTGTTCGGTGCACCCGCACCCAAGGGTCAGGAGATGGATGATCACTATTTCGGTGTCATTCGGGAAAGAATCGGTGGATTTATGCATGATGTGAATGTGGAGCTTTGGAAGCTCGGGGTCACATCGAAAACCCAGCATAATGAGGCTGCCCCTGCACAGCATGAGGTGGCGCCCATCTATGAGTCCGCAAATGTGGCGGTAGACCATAATCAGCTTGTGATGGAGACTTTGAAGCGGGTTGCGGGCAAGCACGGCCTGCGCTGTATGCTGCACGAGAAGCCTTTTGCAGGAGTCAACGGCTCCGGAAAGCATAACAATTGGTCCATCACGACCGATACAGGCGTCAATTTATTGGAACCGGGACAGACTCCCAATGAAAATATTCAGTTTCTGCTTGTATTAGCCTGCATTATGAAGGCGGTGGATACCCACGCGGACCTTTTGCGACAGAGTGCGTCCAATGTTGGAAATGATCACAGACTCGGAGGTTATGAGGCACCACCGGCCATTATTTCCATCTTTTTGGGAGAACAATTGGAGGATGTGGTAGAACAGCTGGTTGAGACAGGAAAAGCCGATTCCCTGAAGGAAGGCGGCGTCCTGCGTACCGGTGTATCTACTTTGCCGGATTTTGTAAAGGATGCAACAGATAGAAACAGAACTTCACCCTTTGCCTTTACCGGCAATAAATTCGAATTTCGTATGGTGGGCAGCGAAGACTCCATCGGCAGTCCCAATACAACCCTGAATGCGATTGTGGCGGAAGCCTTTTGCGAAGCAGCAGACAGACTGGAGCAGGCGGAAGATTTTGATATGGCGGTTCATGACCTGATTAAGGAATACATGACAAAGCACCAGAGAATTATTTTTAACGGTAACGGCTATGCACCGGAATGGCAGGAAGAGGCAGCAAGAAGGGGTTTGCCCAACATTCCTTCTATGGTAGAAGCGGTGGATTCCCTGACGACGGAAAAGTCTATCAGACTGTTTGAGAAGTTTGGAATTTTTACAGAGGCAGAGCTGCGTTCCCGCGCGGAGGTGCTTTATGAAACTTATGCAAAAACCATCAACATCGAAGCCCTGACAATGATAGATATGGCAAACAAGCAGATTATTCCTGCGGTTATGGGTTTTGCAAAATCCCTGGCAGACACCTCTCTGGCAGTAAAGGCTGCAGGCGGGGATGATTCCGTTCCGTCAGAGCTGTTGAAGACAATTACGGAGAAGCTGACGGAGACAAAGCAGGCGGTGAAGCATCTGGAGGAGGAAGAAAAAGCGGCTTTTGATATGCCCAGGGGCAAAGAGCAGGCTTTCCGCTATCACGATAAGGTGATGGTGGCCATGAATGAGCTGCGTCGCCCGGCGGACGAACTGGAAAAGCTGGTGGATAAGACCTATTGGCCCTTCCCGACTTATGCGGATTTACTATTTGAGGTTTAAAAAGTTCAACTGTTCAGAAAAATAGGGCTTGCAATTCAAAAAGAATTGCTGTATAGTAAATAACCAAAGAGGGAAGACCTCAATAATGAATATGCTTTTTAAGAGAAACGAAGGCGTTTACACAGGCAGTGTAGCGCCTTTTTTGTTGTAAAAGCATAAAACCGAACAAGGGAGGATTCGAGTATGAGCGAAGTATTAAACGTGGAAGACATTTTTGCCAGTAAAGTATTTACTCTCGGTAAAATGAAAGAAAGATTGCCCAAGAGTACATACAAAGAGGTAAAGAGAGTAATGGATCAGGGCGGCGAGCTGTCTCTGGCAACCGCGGATGTAGTTGCAAAAGCGATGAAGGACTGGGCTGTTGAAAACGGCGCCACCCATTATACACACTGGTTCCAGCCGCTGACCGGCATTACAGCCGAGAAGCACGATGCCTTTGTTTCTCATCCCGATGAAGAAGGCAAAATGATTATGGAGTTTTCCGGTAAGGAGCTGATTAAGGGTGAACCCGATGCTTCCTCTTTCCCTTCCGGCGGACTGCGTGCTACCTTTGAAGCAAGAGGTTATACAGCATGGGATATCACTTCTCCCGCTTTCCTGAAGGAAGATGCAACAGGTGTGATTCTTTGCATTCCTACCGCATTTTGTTCCTATACCGGTGAAGCGCTGGACAAGAAGACTCCTCTGCTTCGTTCTATGGAGGCTGTCAGTGAGCAGGCACTTCGTATTGTTAGATTGTTCGGCAATACAGAGGCTACCAAGGTTGTCGCAAGTGTCGGCCCCGAGCAGGAGTATTTTCTGGTAGACAGAGAGAAATATTTACAGCGTGAAGACCTGATTTTTGCAGGACGCACTCTTTTCGGAGCACCTGCACCCAAAGGACAGGAGCTGGAGGACCATTACTTCGGTACCATCCGTGAGAGAGTCGGTTCCTACATGAAGGATTTAAACATTGAGTTGTGGAAGCTGGGTGTAACCGCGAAGACTCAGCATAATGAGGTTGCTCCCGCACAGCATGAGCTGGCACCGATTTATGAGACAGCCAATATAGCGGTTGACCATAACCAGTTGGTTATGGAGACCATGAAGAAAGTAGCCGGACGTCATGGCATGACCTGCCTGCTGCATGAGAAGCCCTTTGCGGGAGTGAACGGCTCCGGTAAGCATAACAACTGGTCTCTGGGTACCGACAACGGTGTAAATTTGCTTGACCCCGGTGCTACACCTAACGAGAACATTCAGTTCCTTCTGGTGCTTGCCTGCATCATGAAGGCTGTAGATACACATGCGGATTTGCTCCGTCAGAGCGCTTCCGATGTGGGTAACGATCACAGACTGGGAGCCAATGAGGCGCCTCCCGCAATCATTTCCATGTTCCTGGGCGAACAGCTGGAGGATGTGGTAAAGCAGTTGGTTGAAACCGGCGAAGCTTCACATCTGATTGAGGGCGGAAAACTGAAGACAGGCGTTTCCACATTGCCTGATTTTGACAAGGACGCGACAGACCGTAACAGAACCTCACCTTTTGCCTTCACCGGCAACAAGTTTGAGTTCCGTAGGGTTGGTTCCGCCGACTCTATCGCAAGCCCTAATACAACCCTGAATGCTATTGTTGCTGAAGCTTTTTGTGAGGCAGCAGACATTCTGGAGAAGGCTGATGATTTCGATGTGGCTGTACATGATTTGATTAAAAAATATATGACCGAGCATCAGAGAATTATCTTCAACGGCAACGGCTATTCCGATGAATGGGTGGCAGAGGCTGAGAAGCGTGGACTTCCCAATATCAAGTCCATGGTAGAGGCTGCATCTACTCTCACAACCGACAAGGCAATTAAGCTGTTTGAGAAGTTTGGCATCTTTACCAGAGTTGAGCTGGAGTCCCGTGAAGAGGTAATCTACGAAACCTATGCAAAGACCATTAATATTGAGGCGTTGACCATGATTGATATGGCAGGCAAGAAGTATATTCCTGCTGTCATGAAATATACCAAGTCTCTGGCCGACACTGTAATTGCAGTGAAGGAGGCAGGTGCGGATGCATCCGTTCAGGCGGAAGTTCTGGGAGAGGTAAGTGAGAAACTGGCTGCCGCAAAGGCTGCACTGACAAAGCTGGAGAAGGTAACCGCAGAAGCTACCGCTATCGAAGATGTGAAGGCACAGGCATTCTTCTACAAGGATTCCGTAAAGGTTGTTATGGATGAGCTCCGTGCACCTATTGACGCTCTGGAAATGATTGTGGACAAGAGTGTATGGCCCGTACCTTCTTACGGCGAGCTGACCTTTGAAGTTTAGTAAGACGATGTCTATCGGCGCTCTGCAATAAAATGCAGGGCGCCATATTTTTGCCCCATGAATTTGAAAATCAGAATTGGATATTTTTTTGATATTTTTAAATTTAGGTATTGCAAATTGGAAACACTTCGTGTATAATTCATCAGGTAGTGCAAAATAGGGCTATCGCCAAACGGTAAGGCAACGGACTCTGACTCCGTCATTTCAAGGTTCGAATCCTTGTAGCCCTGCGAATAAAGTTCCATGGAGTAATCCATGGAACTTTTGTTATGAGCTGGGCTTGACCTGCTAAGAGAACTCAGTAGAGAATATCTACTGAGTTTTTTGTTTCACTTTATGGCAATTTATGTTAAACTGAGAACATTAAGAAAATAATGCAAAGGATAACAAAATGGAAGAATTAATTTCAACAAAAAAGCATTTTTCAAAACTCGGGTGGTTTTATTTGACGGCAACGGGAATTATTTTGGCGGTACAGCTGCTGATGTCACTTCTGATCAATCTGTTCTGCCCGCGGATTTTGGAGAATATGAACATTAACATTCTTTTGGGCATGGTGCCTATGTATCTGGCAGGCTTTCCGCTGCTGGTTCTCATGCTGAATAAGCAGGTTCCCGCGCAGAAGCCGGAAAGACATAAGATGACGGCAGGACAATACATCCTCTCTGCAATCATCTGTCTGGGCCTGGCATATGCGGCCAATATTGCAGGTAACATATTAACAACCTTCATCGGGTTGATAACAGGGAAACCGGTCGAGAACGAAATCCTTTCCGTAGTAGATTCGCTTCATCCGGCAGTGATTCTGTTATATATGGTAATATGTGCACCGATTGTAGAGGAATTTATTTTCAGAAAACTGATTGTAGACAGAGCATTGCGTTACGGGCAGGGAGTTGCCGTAGTGCTGTCCGGGCTGATGTTTGGTCTGTTTCACGGAAACCTGAACCAGTTTGTCTATGCGGCGGTTATCGGCATGTTTTTGGCTTTCCTGTATGTGAAGACGGGAAATTTGAAGATTACCGTTTCCCTGCACATGCTGTTTAATTTTATCGGTGGATTTTTGAGCAGCCTTCTGATGAAAGCCATCAATCTGGAGGAATATATGGAAGCTGCAACAACCGGGAATATGCAGGCTATCATGCAGCAAATCATGGGAAATTTGGGAGCCTGGATTTTGTACGGACTTTTTACTCTGTTTGTCATCTGTATTCTGATAGCGGGTATTGTTCTCTTTATCGTATTTGCCGCAAAAAGGAAATTTACTCTGGACAGAGGAGAAGTCATTATTCCGAAGGAGTTAAAATTCAATCTGATATTTGCCAACCCGGGAATGCTGGCTTTTATGCTTATATGGTTGGTCAGAATTGTGATTCAGTTGTTTGTCTGAGCGGGAAATGAGGTAAAATATGTACACATTTGACAGCAGAATCCGATATAGTGAGGTAGACAGCGAGGGAAGGCTGACGATGTCGTCGCTGATTAATTATTTTCAGGACTGTTCTACATTTCATTCGGAGGATTTGGGACTGGGAGTAGAATATCTGAAGGGACAGCACTTGGTATGGGTGCTTTGCTACTGGCAGATTACGGTAAACCGTTATCCGGGATTGGGGGAGCGAGTGACGATAGGAACCTTCCCTTATGATATGAAAGGTTTTCTCGGTTACCGGAATTTTGCTATGTTGGATGAAAAGGGTGAATATCTGGCAAAGGCGAATTCATTGTGGAGTCTTTTAAATACGGATACCGGAAAGCCTGTTGCGGTTCCGGAAAATATGATGGAAAAATATGTGTTGTCACCGAAACTGGATATGGAATATACGTCAAGAAAGATAACGGTTTCGGGAGAACGTGTACGCAGGGAGCCTTTGGTGGTGAAACAGCATCATCTGGATACCAATCATCATGTGAATAATCAGCAGTTTATTGATATAGCAATGGATTTTCTGCCGGAAGTTTTCTGTGTCGGACAGGTGCGGGCAGAATACAGAAAGCAGGCTTTTTTGAATGATATTCTGGTGCCGTGCGTCATAAATGGCGGAGAGAGGGTCATCGTAATGCTGGAAGATGAAAGTAATGTGCCATATATGATTGCGGAATTCAGAGAGAAGGAGACGATATGATTCGTTTAGGTGAAAAACAAGAGCTTGTAATTGTAAAGAAGGTAGAATTCGGTGTTTATCTTGCAGTGAGTTTTGAGGATGCGGCGGAGCATGTGTTGCTGCCCATAAAGCAGATGCCGGGAAACAAGGGCGTGGGAGACAAACTGGAGGTCTTTGTTTACCGTGACTCCAAGGACAGAATGATTGCAACGACCCACGAACCAAAGCTGTGTATGGGACAAACAGCTAATCTGGTTGTGGCACAGATGGGAAAATTCGGCGCTTTTTTGGATTGGGGTCTGGAGAAGGATTTGCTGTTACCCTTCAAAGAACAGCGGGGAAAGGTAAAGCAGGGGAATGAGGTGCTGGTTTCTCTCTATATTGATAAGAGCAACCGTCTGTGTGCAACCATGAATGTATATGAAAATCTGCGAACGGACAGTCCGTATCAGGCGGGAGACAGAGTGCGGGGGAGAGTTTACGAGCTCAGTGATAATTTCGGCGCTTTTGTGGCGGTGGATAATCTGTACTCCGGTCTGATTGCTAAAAAGGAACTTTACGGGAATGTGGAGCCGGGAACCGATGTGGAAGCCCGTGTTCTTCGGGTGAGAGAGGACGGAAAGCTGGATTTGAGTATTCGTGAAAAGGCATATATACAGATGGATGCGGATGCTGAAAAGATTCTCTCTCTGCTGGACAGCTACGAGGGAGCGTTACCTTTCAGTGACAAGGCAGCACCTGAGGTGATCAAACATGAAACGGGTATGAGCAAAAACGAATTCAAACGAGCCGTTGGCAGGCTGTTGAAGCAGGGTAAGATTGAAATCGGAGAGAAGACCATTCGACGCCGAAATTCATAAGTCGGTTTGGGTTATTCCGTTTGAATTGTAACGATTGTTTTCTTAAGATTTTAAAAAATGAGATATATGCATGGAAAAATAGGATAGATTGTGCTAAGATGAAAGAAGGAAAGGGGGCATACAGATGGATATTACAGGTTTATCAATGGAATTGTCCAACATTTCCACACAATCCCGGGTCGGGACAGCGGTGCTCAGCAAGGCAATGGACGCCAACGAAGAGTTGGGAGCGGGCCTTGTTCAGATGATTGATGCTGCGGCGATGGAACAAAGCGTGAACCCCGGCATCGGAGCGAACTTCGACATGCGCGTTTAGTCCTGAAAGTGATTGGAAGGCTGCCTGACTCTTATCCGTCAGGCAGCCTTTTTGAACAGCCACTTTTTTGTGAAAATACATAAAAACCTATTGCTTTTTGCGTAATATTTTTGTAAAATTTTTTGTATAGCTATTTCGTAAAAATGGGGCTTTAGAACAAAGGAAGCGGGGTTTTATATGATTTCGAATCAAATTTTGCAAAATACAATCGATGGGCTGAAGAGTATAGCGCGGGTGGAGCTTTGCGTTATGGATGTGGACGGTAAGGAAGTGGCATCCACAACCGATATGGGGAGCAGCTCAAAGGCAGCGGTAGAGTTTGCGGCATCTCCCGCCGACTCCCAGGAGATACAAGGCTATCAGTATTTTAAGATATTTGATGAACAGCAGTTGGAGTATGTGCTTGTGGTCAACGGTACCGGAGAGGATGTCTATACAATCGGGAAAATGGCTGCATTTCAGATACAGAATCTTCTTGTGGCATACAAGGAGAGATTTGACAAAGATAACTTTATCAAAAATCTGCTGCTGGATAATCTGCTGTTGGTAGATATATACAGCCGGTCGAAGAAACTGCACATTCAGACGGATGTACCCAGAGTGGTAATGATTGTGGAATCCGGAAACGGAAGAGATAATAATGCGTTGGAGTTGACAAGAGCTCATCTGGGAAGCAACAGTAAGGACTTTATCACGGCGGTGGATGAAAACAACGTAATTGTGGTGAAGGAGTTGTCTGACGGCGAAGCGACAAAGGAAATTGATAAGTCTGCAAGAACTCTGGAAGCTTATCTCCAGAAGGAAGGCATAAAGGATATCCGTATTGCATACGGAACCGTGATTCAGGAAATCAAGGAAGTCAGCCGTTCTTACAAAGAGGCCAAAATGGCGCTGGATGTGGGAAAAATTTTCTTTGATGAGAGAGAGATTATCGCGTACAGTGAGCTGGGAATCGGCCGTTTGATTTATCAGCTTCCGATTCCTCTGTGCAAAATGTTTATTAAGGAAATCTTCGGCGGAAAGAGCCCGGATGATTTTGATGAGGAAACACTTACAACGATTTATAAGTTCTTTGAGAACAGTCTGAATGTCTCTGAGACATCAAGACAGTTGTTTATACACAGAAATACACTGGTTTACCGCCTGGATAAGCTGCAAAAAAGTACCGGGTTGGATTTGCGTGTTTTTGAGGATGCCATTACTTTTAAGATTGCACTTATGGTAGTGAAATACATGAAGTACATGGAGAATGCAGATTTTTAATGTCAGCCCGGATGCGGATGCAGAGGCTGAATTGTTGCCATTTTATGAGGAGATATTATGACGAGAAAAGAACTGCAGAGAAAAAAGCGGGAGCAACTGATAGAGGAAAAGGGAATTATCTGTCTGGATAACGTAAAGAAAGTATACTCTACCGGTTCTCCCGCATTGAACGGAATATCGCTGAGCATTCATAAGGGAGAGTTTGTATTTATTGTCGGAGACAGCGGTTCCGGTAAGTCCACATTGATTAAACTTCTGCTGCGGGAGCTGACGGCAACCAGCGGCAGTGTTTATGTTATGGGGAATGATTTGGCAAAATTAAAGCACAGACAGGTTCCCCGGTTCAGGAGAAATCTCGGGGTGGTCTTTCAGGACTTCCGTTTGCTGAATGACAGGAATGTCTACGAGAATGTAGCTTTTGCACAGAGAATCGTTGAGACACCGCCCAAGGAAATCAGAAGAAATGTGCCTGCGATTCTTGCTACGGTTGGGCTGGCAGGCAAATATAAGGCTAAAACAAAACAGCTGTCAGGCGGTGAGCAGCAGAGAGTGGCATTGGCCAGAGCTCTGATTAATAAACCGTCCATTTTGCTGGCGGATGAACCCACAGGTAATCTGGATCCCAAAAATTCGTGGGAAATCATGAAGCTTTTGGAGGAAATCAACGAGAATGGCACAACCGTTGTTGTGGTAACCCATAACCGGGAGATTGTCAATGCCATGCACAAGCGTGTGATTGCAATGAAAAAGGGCGTCATTGTCAGTGATGAGGAAGGAGGGGAATACATCGATGAAGATTAGTACATTGCTTTATACCATAAAGCAGGGTTTTGCCAACATCTTCCGTAATAAATGGTATTCCCTGGCATCCATTGCAACCATCTCGGCATGCCTTTTTTTGTTTGGATTGTTTTTTGCCATTGTTGCAAATTTCCAGAGTATTGTGATGAAAGCGGAAGAAGGGGTATCCGTCACGGTGTTTTTCCATAACGAGTACGATAAGTGCGAGTCGCATACGGAGAACCAGGTTCCCTCAGATACAAGAATTGAAGAAATCGGGCAGATGATCAGTGCAAGGGTGGAAGTGTCCGATGTGATTTATATTTCGGATGACGAAGCATGGGCAAACTTTGCGAAAGACTACTACGGAGAGAATTATGCGGAAGCTTTCCCGGAGAATCCTTTGGCCGGAGAATACAGCTATGAGGTGTATCTGAGTGACGTCTCCATGCAGGATGCACTGGTGAGCTGGCTTCAGTCCATACCGGAGGTGCGCAAGGTGAATTTCTCAGAGGTGACAGCCGATACATTGAGCGGTGTCAATCTGCTGATTGCTTATGTCTCACTGGGAATCATTGTGATTTTGCTGGCGGTCAGCATTTTCCTGATCAGCAATACAGTCGCAATCGGTATTTCCGTGCGCTCCGCGGAAATCAATATTATGAAATACATTGGCGCGACTGACTTTTTTGTCAGGGCTCCCTTTGTTTTGGAGGGCGTTTTAATAGGGCTTCTCGGAGCGGCGATTCCGTTGGGACTGATATACAGCCTCTATAATTATGCTCTAAACTATATTGTGGAAAGATTCGAAATACTGAGCAATTTCCTAAACTTCCTGACAGTAGACCAGTTGTTTGGTGTTCTGGCTCCCGTATCGCTGGTGATGGGTATGGGAATCGGATTTCTGGGAAGTATTTCCACAGTCAGAAAGCATTTAAATGTATAAAAGCGGGAGAGTATGAAGAGAAAGAAAATATTTATTTGTTGTGCGATGTGTGCAATACTCTGCATATTTTTCTTTTCCGGTACATTCAGCCGGACGGTATCGGCGGTGACAATGTCTTCCATTACCTCGGACAGCATCAAGGAAAAGGAGGAACAGATTAAGCAGGCATTGAGCGAAAAAGAGTCGCTCCAAAACGGTCTGAGTAATCTGCAGAATATAAAGAAGGAGCTGGAGACACAGCGCACAAATCTGAAAAATTACGTAGCCCAACTGGACAGCAATCTGGAGCAGATTGAACGGAATATTGCTGAGCTGAAAGCAAAAATATCCGTGAAAGAAGAGGAGATTGCTGTTGCGGAGGAGCAGTTGGCGGAAGCTCTGGAAAAAGAGGAAAACCAGAGAACTTCCATGATAAACCGTATCAGAATGGTATATGAAACAGGGGATCCGCAGATGACGGAGATGCTGTTGAAGTCATCGAGCTTTGGCGATTTTTTGAACAAGGCGGATTATGTGGAACGTGTGATTTCCTATGACCAGCAGATGTGGCAGGACTATAAGACTGTTCGGGAATATGTGGAGCTCTGTAAGCAGGAGCTGGAACTGGAAAGGGAAATCCTGGACGAGGCAAAGGCGGGAGTTGAAGAGGAGCAAAGAAATCTGGAGGCTCTGATTGAACAAAAGAACCGGGATATTTTGGAGTATGAGTCAGATATCAGCAATAAGGAACAGGCAATCAAAGAATACGAGGAAGAGATAAAAGCCCAGGAAGAAGAAATTTCAACACTGGAGGCGCAGATTGCGGAAGAAAAGAAGAAGATTCTTGCAAACAGCGGCGTGGTGCTGACATATGACGGCGGTACCTTTAAGTTTCCTCTGGCCTCATATACAAGGGTCTCGGATGATTACGGGATGCGAATACATCCCATCCTGGGAATACAACAGCTCCATAACGGAGTGGATTTTGCAGCGCCTAAAGGTACTGCGATTTATGCGGCTTATGACGGAGTGGTGGTGGCTGCGACCTACAGCGGCACAATGGGAAATTATGTGATGATTGACCATGGAGACGGACTGTACACAATTTACATGCATGCTTCTCAGCTGTATGTGGAAAAAGATGACATTGTGGTTCGTGGTGAGACAATTGCAGCTGTCGGCAGTACCGGACGCTCCACGGGAAATCACCTGCATTTCAGTGTACGACTCAACGGCGCATATACTTCACCATGGAATTATATCAGTAAGTAAAAGAAGTCGTTACCTGCGATTGTAAGTGAGCAGGCAGCGGAAAGGCATGGTTATCGGTATGGATGAGAATCAAAATTATTTTGACAATGTGAATCAGGGAGGATTGACACCTGCGCAGATTCCCAAGGACGAAAAGGGAAGCGGCAAGGGTGTTTTCCTGATTGGAATGATAGTGGGTATTGCCTCGGCACTTTTGGTAGTGGCGATTTGCTGGCTGGGTGTGGGAATCCAGAACTCTGTTGAAGAAAAAGAAAATCAGTCCGCACAGATAGAATTGCAGGAGGATTCTGCAATAGACGCCCGGGTGATAGAGAAGCTTCAGACTCTGGAAAAGATGGTAGATCAATACTATTACCTGGGTGAAGTGACGGATGATGAATTTAGGGACGGTGTTTATAAGGGACTGCTTAGTGCATTGAACGATCCGTACTCAGAGTATTATACTGCCGAGGAGCTTGCGAGTATGATGGAGCAGTCCGAGGGGATTTATTACGGAATCGGTGCTTACGTGAGCCTTGACAGTGCAACCGGTCTGCCGAAAATCAGTGGCGTTATCAAAAATTCTCCTGCGGAAGAAGCAGAGCTTCGGGCCAATGACCTGATATATGAGGTGGATGGTAAATCTACTTATGGAATGAGCCTGACGGAAGCGGTGGCAATGATAAAGGGACCGGAAGGAACGGATGTCCAACTTACTCTGATTCGGGAAGGGGAAAGTGATTATCTGGAACTTACTCTGACGAGGCAGAGAGTGGAGTCACCAACTGTGGAGTTTTCCATGGAGGAAGACGACATGGCCTACATTCAGGTTACGGAATTTGATGATGTCACAGTGGACCAATTTGCGGAAGCACTGGCGATGGCGAGAGGTTCCGGTGCAAAAGGAATCATTCTGGATTTGCGGGGCAACCCCGGAGGAAATCTGTCGACGGTTGTTGAAATGTGTCAAATGATTCTTCCTGAAGGAATGATAGTCTATACGGAAGACAAGAACGGACGCAGAGAGGAATATAAGAGTGACGGCAGCAGGGAGCTGGAGCTTCCGCTGGTGGTTCTTGTGGATATGAATTCTGCCAGTGCTGCGGAAATTATGGCCGGAGCCATCAAGGATTACGGAACCGGCACGCTGGTAGGTACCACGACTTTCGGAAAGGGAATTGTACAGCAAATTATGCCTTTCAGGGACGGTTCGGCCGTAAAACTTACCATCAGCGCTTATTACACGCCCAGCGGAAAAAATATTCACGGTACCGGCATTGAACCGGATGTGGTATGTGAGTTTGACGGCGAGGCATACTATGCAAGTGAAGACCATCCTGACAATCAGCTGGAAAAGGCGAAAGAAGTTCTGAGAGAGAAGATGGGAAACAGGTAAAAGCAGGAGAAGAATAATACAGAGGTGTAAGTTTAAGGGCATTCCGAAGAAACGGAAAGCCCTTTTTTAATCTGACATAGAAATTGATGTATCTGAATAGCTCGACGGCTGAAAATCAAGAACAAATGTTCGTTAATCTCTGTACAAGACAGAATCTGTGTGCTATAATCAGAGTTAACTTTTTCTATGAAATGACGGAGGAGGTTTTCGTGCAAAAATTTTCTGATAAGAATGAACAAAGTATTTTCAAACTTCACAGTGAATATCAGCCTACCGGAGACCAGCCCGAAGCGATCAAAGAATTGGTGGAGGGTTTTCGGCAGGGAAACCAGTTTCAGACTTTGCTTGGTGTTACAGGCTCCGGCAAGACCTTTACCATGGCCAATGTCATTGCGGCGCTGAACAAACCAACGTTAATCATTGCGCATAACAAGACTCTTGCCGGCCAGCTTTACGGCGAGTTTAAGGAATTTTTCCCGGAGAATGCGGTAGAATATTTTGTGTCCTACTATGATTATTATCAGCCGGAAGCCTATGTACCGTCTTCGGACACCTACATTGCCAAGGATTCCGCAATCAATGACGAAATAGACAAGCTGAGGCTTTCTGCCACTGCATCCCTGACAGAGCGCAGGGACGTGATTGTGGTGGCCAGTGTTTCCTGCATCTACGGTTTGGGAAGTCCCGATGAATACCAGGATATGATTGTGTCTCTGCGCCCGGGGATGGTAAAGGACAGAGATCAGGTGCTGCGCGAGCTGGTGGATATCCAATATACCAGAAACGATATGGATATGCAGCGGGGCTGCTTCAGGGTACATGGGGATGTTATTGAGGTATATCCGGCGCAGGGCGGCGACTACTTTATCCGAATTGAGTTTTTCGGAGATGAGATAGACAGAATTGCGGAAGTGGAACCATTGTCGGGTAAGGTTCATGCTACTCTGAATCATGTTGCCATCTTTCCTGCTTCTCATTACGTAGTGTCACAGGATAAAATCAGAGCTGCCTGTGATAACATCGAAAAGGAGATGGAGGAGCGGGTTCGATGGTTTAAGGGGGAGGACAAGCTGATTGAGGCGCAGCGCATTGCCGAGCGTACCAACTTTGATATTGAGATGATGCGGGAAACCGGCTTTTGTTCCGGCATAGAGAATTATTCCAGACATCTGAATTTTGCGCCGCCGGGAGCGCCGCCGATGACGCTGATGGACTTCTTTCCCGATGATTTTTTAATCATTATAGATGAGTCGCATATGACCATTCCCCAGATACGCGGCATGTATGCAGGAGACCGTTCCCGTAAGCAGACTTTGGTGGACTACGGTTTCCGCCTTCCCTCCGCACTGGATAACAGACCTCTGAATTTTCAGGAGTTTGAGTCCCATATCGACCAGATGCTGTTCGTTTCCGCTACTCCGTCGGAGTACGAAGAGACCCACGAGCTGCTGCGGACGGAACAGATTATCCGTCCTACCGGTCTGCTGGATCCTAAAGTAGAAGTGCGGCCTGTTGAGGGACAGATAGATGATCTGATTGGCGCTGTCAACAAAGAGGTGGAGAAGCATAACAAGGTTCTGATTACTACCCTGACAAAACGTATGGCAGAGGATTTGACCGACTATATGAAGGAAGTGGGCATACGTGTCAAGTATCTGCATTCCGATATTGACACGCTGGAACGGGCGGAAATTATCCGTGACATGCGTCTGGATGTGTTTGATGTGTTGGTTGGAATTAACCTGCTGAGAGAGGGACTTGACATTCCCGAGATTTCTCTGGTGGCAATCCTGGATGCGGACAAAGAGGGCTTCTTAAGGAGCAGCACCTCCCTGATTCAGACAATCGGCCGTGCTGCCCGGAATGCGGAAGGCCATGTTATTATGTACGCGGATACGATTACCGATTCCATGCGCATTGCACTGGATGAGACGAACAGACGACGTGAAATTCAGATGAAGTACAACGAGGAGCACGGTATCACACCTCAGACGATTCAGAAGGCTGTCCGGGATTTGATCAGTATTTCAAAGGTCATTGCCAAGGAAGAGGTGCGGTTTGAGAAGGATCCGGAATCCATGAACCGCAAAGAGCTGGAAAAACTGATTTCGGATGTGCAGAAGAAGATGCAGAAGGCTGCGGCTGATTTGAATTTCGAGGCTGCCGCAGAGCTGCGCGACAAGATGATAGAGTTAAAGAAGTCCCTGCAGGAGCTTATGGATAAGGAAGAATGAATATAATCTGATAAATGAGGAAGAGAGAAAAATGGAAGAAGTAAAGAAAATACAGACCCGGAGGAAAGCTGTCGATGAGTATATCAGGATTCGGGGGGCCTGTGAGCACAACCTGAAAAATATCGATGTGGATATTCCCAGAAATGAACTGGTGGTTCTCACCGGAATGTCAGGTTCCGGAAAATCATCACTGGCTTTTGATACGATTTATGCGGAGGGACAGCGCCGCTACATGGAATCCCTGTCCTCCTACGCAAGACAGTTTCTGGGGCAGATGGAGAAACCCAATGTAGAACGAATCGAAGGTTTGTCTCCGGCGATTTCCATAGACCAGAAATCAACGAACCGCAATCCTCGTTCCACAGTGGGAACGGTAACGGAAATATACGATTATTTCCGCCTGCTTTATGCCAGAATCGGAATTCCTCATTGCCCCAACTGCGGCAGAGTCATTTCAAAGCAGACAGTGGATCAGATGGTGGACCAGATTATGGCACTTCCCGAAGGAACAAAGCTTCAGCTTTTGGCACCTGTGGTCAGAGGAAGAAAGGGACAGCACGAAAAGGTACTGGAGCGGGCAAAAAGGAGCGGCTATGTGCGTGTTCGCATTGACGGTAACCTGTATGAGTTGACAGAGGAAATTTCGCTGGATAAAAACATCAAGCATAATATTGAGATTATCGTAGACCGCCTTGTGGTGAAGGACGGAATTCAGCGCCGTCTGGCAGATTCCATTGAAAATGTGTTGGATTTGGCGGATGGACTTCTTTTGGTAGACGTCATCGGCGGGGAATCCATGACCTTCAGCCAGAGCTTTTCCTGCCCTGACTGCGGAATCGGTATCAGTGAAATTGAGCCCAGAAGCTTTTCCTTCAACAACCCTTTCGGCGCCTGCCCTGTGTGCTTCGGTCTGGGATATAAAATGGAATTTGACGCGGAACTGATGATTCCCGATCAGTCTCTGAGTATTCATCAGGGAGCCATTACGGTTACCGGCTGGCAGTCCTGTACGGATAAGAAGAGCTTTACCAATGCGGTCCTGCAGGCACTCTGCAAAGAATACAAATTTGATCTGGACACTCCCTTTGAAAAATATCCGGAGAAGGTGAAACATGTCCTACTGTACGGAACCGACGGAAAAGAGGTGGAGGTTCATTATTCCGGTCAAAGAGGCAGAGGTGTCTATCCTGTGGCATTTGAAGGATTGATAAAGAATGTGGAGCGGAAGTATAAGGAAACCTTTTCCGATACGATGAAACAGGAATATGAGAGCTTTATGCGCATCACGCCCTGTAAGGAATGCGGCGGTATGCGTCTGAAGAAGGAAGCACTGGCAGTGACGGTGTGCGATAAGAATATTTATGAGATTACTTCCATGTCCATCCGCGACTTAAATACATTTCTCGCCGGTATGACTCTGACCGGTCAGCAGCAGCTGATTGGAAACCGGATTTTGAAGGAAATTAAGGCCAGAGTGGGCTTTCTTGTGGACGTGGGACTGGAATACCTCTCCCTGGCGCGGGCAACGGGTACGCTTTCCGGCGGTGAGGCACAGCGTATCAGACTGGCAACCCAGATTGGATCCGGTTTGGTTGGTGTATGCTATATCCTGGATGAGCCCAGCATCGGTCTGCATCAGAGAGACAATGATAAGCTTTTGAATACACTGAAAAATCTGCGTGACTTAGGAAATACGCTGATTGTGGTAGAGCATGATGAGGACACCATGCTGGCAGCCGATTATGTGGTGGATATCGGACCGGGAGCAGGGTCTCACGGAGGTGAGGTGATTGCCTGCGGTACTGCGGAGGAAATCATGAAGATACCGGAATCCATTACAGGAAAGTATCTCAGCGGCGAATTGAAAATTCCCGTGCCGAAGAAGCGCAGAAAGCCTACGGGCTGGCTGAAAGTGATAGGAGCACAGGAGAACAACCTGAAGAATATTGATGTGGAATTCCCGCTGGGGGTTATGACCTGTGTCACCGGTGTATCCGGTTCCGGTAAAAGCTCACTGGTAAATGAGATTTTGTATAAGCGTCTTGCCCGGGACTTGAACCGAGCAAGATGCATTCCGGGCAAACATAAAGATATTCAGGGCTTGGATCAGCTGGATAAGGTGATTGATATCGACCAGTCTCCCATTGGGCGTACACCCCGCTCCAACCCTGCGACTTATACGGGAGTATTTGATCAGATCAGAGACCTTTTTGCATCCACGGCAGATGCAAAGGCAAAGGGATACGGCAAAGGACGTTTCAGCTTTAATGTAAAAGGGGGACGATGCGAAGCCTGTGGCGGAGACGGTATTATCAAGATTGAGATGCATTTCCTGCCGGATGTATATGTACCCTGTGAGGTCTGCGGCGGGAAACGGTATAATCGTGAGACACTGGATGTAAAGTACAAGGGAAAGAGCATCTTTGACGTCCTGGATATGACTGTGGAAGAAGCGTTGCCCTTCTTTGAGAACCTGCCGTCCATTCACAACAAGATTCAGACATTATATGATGTGGGACTTTCCTATGTAAAACTGGGACAACCCTCCACAACCCTTTCCGGCGGTGAGGCACAGCGTATCAAGCTGGCATCCGAGCTTTCAAAGCGAAGTACCGGAAAGACCATCTATATTCTGGATGAACCCACCACCGGCCTGCACTTTGCGGATGTGCATAAGCTGGTTGAAATACTTCACAGACTGGCGGATGGCGGTAATACGGTGATAGTGATTGAACACAATCTGGATGTGATTAAGACAGCAGATTATATCATCGATATTGGTCCCGAAGGCGGCGACAGGGGCGGAACCGTGATTGCCAAGGGAACGCCGGAGCAGGTGGCGAAATGTGAGGGCTCATATACCGGGGCTTATATTCAAAAGATGCTTGACAAGGATAAAAATACGGGCAAATAGCCGGGAGAACGGAAGCCCGAAAAACTTGTGGAAAGCTATAAAGTTTTCGGCAAAATATGCCGATGATATTGATACAAACGCAAGGAAGCAGGAGAAGAACGGATGGAACCGGTTCTTTTCCTGCGTTTTATTATTTCCATTTATAAATTTTTTAAAACCCCTATGAAAATATATGGTTTTCGGTTATAATAAATGCAGTATGACTTCATTTAGAAAAAATAGGAATCCATGAGAAAGGGGTACTTGATAATATGCAGTGTACAGATATCGGAATTGATTTGGGAACAGCCAGCATTTTAGTGTACATCAGAGGAAAGGGCGTTGTGTTGAAAGAGCCCTCCGTTGTAGCGTTTGATAGAGATACAAATAAGATAAAGGCAATTGGTGAGGATGCCCGCCTGATGCTGGGAAGAACACCCGGCAACATCGTAGCGGTAAGACCTTTGCGTCAGGGAGTTATCTCCGACTACACCGTTACCGAGAAGATGATGAAGTATTTTATCCAGAAAGCACTGGGCAGAAGAACCTTCAGAAAGCCCCGCATTGCGGTCTGTGTACCCAGCGGCGTTACGGAAGTTGAGAAGAAGGCGGTGGAGGATGCAACCTATCAGGCAGGTGCAAGAGAGGTTGCCATTATTGAAGAACCTATCGCGGCAGCAATCGGAGCAGGCATTGACATTTCCAAGCCCTGCGGAAATATGATTGTAGATATCGGCGGCGGAACCTCAGATATTGCGGTAATTTCCCTTGGAGGAACGGTTGTCAGCGCTTCCATCAAGATTGCCGGAGATGACTTTGATGAAGCTATCGTGCGCTATATGCGTAAGAAGCACAATCTTCTGATTGGTGAGAGAACGGCAGAGGATTTGAAAATAAAGATTGGATCTGCTTACCCCAGGTCAGAGACAGATTACATGGATGTAAGAGGACGTAACCTGGTAACAGGACTTCCGAAGACGGTACAGGTTTCTTCTGAAGAGACAGAGGAGGCTTTGCGGGAAACGACAGCTCAGATTGTGGAAACAATTCACAGTGTTCTGGAGAAGACTCCCCCTGAGCTGGCAGCCGATATAGCAGACAGAGGTATTGTGCTTACGGGAGGCGGAAGTCTTCTGCGTGGCTTGGAAGAGTTGATTTCCGCAAAGACCGGAATTAACACCATGACTGCGGAGGATCCCATGACTGCGGTTGCAATCGGAACCGGTAAGTATGTGGAATTCCTTTCCGGTTACAGAGAGAACTAAAAGCAAAGGGAGGTACTTATGTTAAAGGGCTTATATACTGCATATACAGGTATGGTGAACGAACAGAACAGAATGGATATTCTGACGAATAACCTGGCGAATGCATCTACCGTTGGCTTTAAGAAGGAAGGTTCAACCAGTCAGTCCTTTGACAGTATCTTGACAGTTAAAATAAAGGATCAGTCTGTAGGGTTACAGAACGTACAGAGACTGGGAACCAATAATCCGGGAGTGAAGATTGGTGAGAATTATACCGATTTTACACAGGGTTCTTTCCGGGTTACGGATAATACTTATGACCTGGCTTTGGCAGGAGACGGATTTTTTACCATTGAGTTTACCAATAAAGCAGGGGAAACATCTACTATGTATACCCGTAACGGCCAGTTTACATTGAATCGGGAGGGCTATCTGGTAACTCAGGATGGTGACTATGTTCTGGATACACAGAACAGAAGAATTCAACTCAATACCCTGTTGGATTCGGAAATCGGAAGCGATGGGACAATTACCCAGGCAGGAAGGGCTGTGGCACGAATTCAGGTCACGGATTTTGAAGACTATAATTATCTGGAAAAATATGGTGAAACATACTATCGCCCTGTCGAGGGAGCGAAGACAACACAGGCAGACGCCGATGTCAAGTCGGGTTATCTGGAGATGGCAAATGTACAGGTTGTGTCGGAGATGGTGAATTTGATTTCCATCACTCGTGCGTATGAGAGCAACCAGAAAATCATTCAGGCATATGATGACACACTGGAGACTGCCGTAACACAGCTGGGAAGGATACAGTAAACAGTCTGCTAAAGAGAACAGGATAGGAAGGAAGCGGGAAGTATGGTACGAAGTTTATGGACAGCGGCAACCGGCATGATAGCACAACAGACAAATGTGGATACCATTGCCAATAACCTTGCAAATGTGAATACCAATGGCTACAAGACTCAGGTCAACGAGTTCAAGAGCCTGCTGTATCAGACGCTGCAGACAAAGACCACAACGGCAAACGGCGAACAGAAACCCACAAGTGCTCAGGTTGGCCTGGGTACCCGAAATTCAGCAATTACTTCAATTTTTAAAACAGGAAATATGATTGCCTCCGAGAGCGATACTGCTTTTGCCATTGACGGTAAGGGATTTTTTGCCGTGAAAGGCGAGGACGGAAATACATATTATACCCGTAACGGTAATCTGCAGTTTACACTTGCTTCCAGCGGTAACATGCTTGCTACCACAGACGGACTTCCGGTGCTGGATACCAACGGACAGCCGATTGTTCTGAATAACAATTATATTTTAAGCCGGATTACAGTTACCAAAGAGGGACAGATTTGTTATCCGGATGAAAACAATAATCCTCAGCCCATCGGAAAAACCATTGGTGTATTCCAGTTCAACAATCCCAACGGACTGGAAAAGCTGGCAGACAGCCTTTACGGTCAGACAGCAGCCAGCGGGCAGCCGATTAATGAGGCGACAAATCCCAATGTTGAAAAAAGCAATATCATTCAAGGATATCTGGAAGGCTCCAATGTACAGGTAGTGGATGAAATGGTTAACATGATAGTTGCACAGCGTGCATACGAGCTGAACTCCAAAGCCATCACCGCCTCGGATGAAATGCTCCAACAAGCCAACAACTTGCGACGCTAGCGAGTTAATTACATGAAAGGATAAAATATGGATTTATCAAATATAACATCCATGTACAGCGATGTATATGCGAATGCGGCAAACCAATCCGCATCCAAACTTCAGGATAAGCTGGACGGAGCAGACTATTCCAAGGCAACGGATAAGGAACTGATGGATGCCTGTAAGCAATTTGAGGCGTATTTTGTGGAACAGATGTACAAATCTATGCTGAAAACCATACCGGAAAATGAGGAGATGTCAGGCTCAACAAGCACAATGCTGGATTATTACAAGGATCAAATGATTCAGGGAATTGCGGAGCAGACAACAGAGCAAAGCGGACTGGGGCTTGCCCAAATGCTATACGAACAGATGCGACGCAATTATGGGTTAGACACCACTGAATAAGGAAAGAGGAAAGGCTGCTGAAGGAAAAGCAGTCTTTCTTTTTAGGGGTAATTGAATGGAAACAATAAACGGATATGTGGACCATATCATTTTTCAAAACAGGGAAAACGGCTATACGGTGATGAGCCTGATTGCAGACGGGGAAGAAATTACCTGTGTGGGAATGTGCCGGGGCCTAAGCCAGGGAGAAAATATAGCCGGACAAGGGGATTATGTAGAGCATCCGGTATACGGAATGCAGTTTAAGCTGAGCAGTTACAGTGTGGTGATGCCCGGAGACAGTGCAGGCATGGAGCGTTATCTGGGTTCCGGAGCCGTGAAGGGTGTGGGGGCTGCGTTGGCTGCAAGAATCGTTAAAAAGTTTGGAGAAGACACCTTTCGGATTATCGAGGAGGAGCCGGAGCGGCTTGCTGAAGTAAAAGGTATCAGTGAAAGAAAAGCGCAGGAAATTGCGATACAGATGGAGGAAAAAAAGGACCTTCGGGATGCTATGGTTTACCTGCAGCAATATGGGATTTCAAATACGCTGGCTGTAAAAATATATGATACTTACGGAATGAGTCTGTACGGAATTCTGAAGGAAAATCCATACAAGCTTGCTGAGGACATTGCCGGCGTAGGTTTTAAGATGGCGGATGAGCTGGCAGCGAAAATCGGAATTCATACGGATTCCGACTATCGCATCAGAAGCGGTATTCTATATACATTACTACAGGCTGTTGGAGAAGGACACTGTTATCTGCCTCCGGATGTCCTGCTGGAGCGGGCAGGTCTGCTTCTGGGAATAGATGCTGAGGTCTTGAAGCCTCAGCTGGATAATCTGATGATGGACAAAAAGATTGTCATCAAGGGGGACTGTGTATTTGCGGCAACTTACTATTATGCAGAGCTGAACTGTGCAAGAATGCTGTATGAATTGAACATTCCCATGGCGGAGGCGGAGAATCTTCCGTCGCAGAATGCGGCGATAGAAAAAAGATTGGAAAAACTGGCAAAGAACTTGAACATGGAACTGGAAGAGCTTCAGTTTAAGGCTGTAACGGAATGCATCCGAAACGGTTTGTTCATTTTATCCGGAGGCCCCGGTACCGGAAAGACAACCACAATTAACATGATTATCCGATATTTTGAGGCGGAAGGACTCGATATTTTTCTGGCGGCACCTACAGGCCGTGCTGCAAAGCGCATGACGGAAGCCACCGGATACGAGGCGAGAACCATACATCGCATGCTGGAGCTTAACAGTTCCCTTTCCGATGAAGATACAAAGAAAGTCCGTTTTGAACGTAATGAGGAAAATCCGTTGGAGGCAGACGTTATTATTATCGATGAGATGTCAATGGTCGACATTCAGCTTTTTCAGGCATTGCTGAAGGCGGTTTCACCCGGAACCCGGCTTATACTTGTGGGGGATGTAAACCAGCTTCCAAGTGTTGGACCGGGTCAGGTACTGCGGGATCTGATTGAGTCAGGCAGCTTCCCGACTGTAGAGCTGAAAAAAATATTCCGTCAGGCAGAAAAAAGTGACATTATTGTCAATGCACATAGAATCAATCACGGCGAACAGATTGCTCTTGATAATAAATCCATGGATTTCTTTATGTTGGAAAGAAACGACGTTAATGTCATATATAAGCATATGATACAACTGATTCGTGAAAAGCTGCCGAAGTATGTGGATGCCACTCCCTTCGATATTCAGGTCCTGACTCCCATGCGAAAAGGAAGTCTGGGCTGCGAAACCTTAAACGGTATATTACAGCAATATCTGAATCCTCCTTCCCCGGAAAAACGGGAGCATGTAAGCGGAACCAATATCTACCGTGAGGGAGACAAGGTCATGCAGGTAAAAAACAATTACCAGCTGGAATGGGAGGTAGTCAGCAGATACGGAATACCGATTGACAGAGGAATGGGTATTTTTAACGGCGATATGGGAAGAATCCGGGAAATCAATGAAAATACTTCCAGTCTGGTCGTGGAGTATGATGAGCAGAGAAGAGTGACCTACCCGTTTTCTCTTCTGGAAGAGCTTGAACTGTCCTATGCGATAACAATTCACAAGTCTCAGGGCAGCGAATATCCGGCGGTTTTATTGCCGCTGTTGGGAGGCCCCAGGATGCTGTTTAACAGAAATCTCTTGTATACCGCAATCACAAGGGCGAGAAGCTGTGTCACGATTCTGGGAAGCAGTGAAACAGTGAGGAGTATGATTGACAATACCAGTGAGAACAGACGCTATACGGCTCTTGCTGACCGGATTCGGGAAATCTGCGTTGCAGAATGATTTGACAGAGAGGAGTATGCTTGAAAAATTTCTTGAAAAAGTGGAGAGACATATTAAGGGGAACCCTTCAGCTAATATATCCTGCCCGTTGCCCGGTATGTGATGAAATCATAAAACAGTCCGGCGAAAGAATCTGTGCGGAATGTATGGATAAATTGAGGCTGTTGACACCGCCCTACTGCATGCGTTGCGGCAGAAAAACGTCCGCAGGAGAAGAATTCTGCGGAGAGTGCAGGGAAAAAAAGCATTTTTTTGACCGGGGCAGAGCTCTTTACGAATATAGTTCCGCAGCGGAAGCCATATACCGGTTTAAGTACGGAGGCAGGCGGGAGTATGCAGAGTTTTTCGGAGAGCAGATTGCAGATTATCTCGGCAGTTTTATCCGAAATACGGGTGCGGAAGGGATTGTTCCCATTCCTTTGCATAAAAACCGGAAAAGAGTAAGAGGATTCAATCAGGCGGAGCTTATGGCAGAAGCTCTGGGAAGGAGAACGGGAATTCCGGTATACCCTAAAATGTTGGTTCGCGTAAGGAATACGAAGCCTCAGAAAACACTAAATCCGGAAGAACGGCAAAATAATTTGAAAAAGGCTTTCAATATGGGGCAAAATGATGTAAAATTAAAGGTAATTATTATAATTGATGACATCTATACTACAGGTACTACCATAGATGAGGCGGCGAAAGTTTTGAAGGAAGCCGGTGCGGAAAAGGTTTATTTTGTAACTTTGGCATGCGGAGCGGGTATCATGTGAATTTCGCCGGGAAAACGGAGGATACTATGAATGTAAGAAATTGCAGAAGCTGTGGGCGTATTTTTAACTATGTGGCCGGTCCTGTCATATGCCCCGGTTGCCGTGAAAAAACGGAAGCAAAATTTCAGGAGGTAAAGGAGTATATTCGCAACAATAAAGGTGTTGGAATTATGGAGGTTTCCGAGGCATGTGATGTAGAGGCTTCCCAAATCAGACAATGGCTTCGTGAGGAACGTTTGGAGGTGACGGAAGACTCTGCGATTTTCCTGAATTGTGAGTCCTGCGGAGCACCTATCCGTTGCGGTAAGTTTTGTGAAAAGTGCAAGACAGACATGACTCGCGGTTTTCACGATGCAATGAAAACGGGAAAATCCCAACCCGTACCCGATAAAGGAAATGAGGACGGCGGTCCCAAGATGCGGTTTTTCTGATAGGAGGATTCCATGCTGAACGAGGAACGTGTGATTTTGATGACGCATATGGCATCGTACGAGAACGGAGAAGGAAAGAAGAATGTCAAAATCGGCAATTATTTCCGCAGTGACTATATTTCGATGCAGATTTTGAAATCCATAGTTTGCAGTACGATTGCATTTGCAATTGTCTTTGCTCTGTACATTTTTTATGATTTTGAAAATTTTATGACGGATATCTATAAAATAGATTTGATTACATTCGCGAAAAATATATTGATTTATTACGGAGTGACTGTGGTGAGCTACAGCCTGCTGACTTATGCGGTATGTACCTACCGCTACTCAAAGGCGAAGAACAGCCTGAAATGTTATTATCATAATTTAAAAAAGCTGGGTTCTCTTTACGGCGGAGACAACGCTTCAAAGAAACCTGCCGGAGGACGTAAATGACAAGTTTACTTGAAATAAAAGAAAAATTAAAGAGTATATACAGCAGGTATGAGGCATTTATTCTGCCCGTGATAAAGTTCCTGCTTGCATTTGTTGTTTTCAATACACTGAACGGAAAGCTGGGATATATGACCCGTCTTGACAATATTGCCGTTGTGCTGATTGCGGCTTTGATGTGTTCCTTCCTTCCCGTTGGATTTATTGTCTTGTTCGGGGCGCTGTTCAGCCTGATGCATATGTACGCATTATCCATGGAAGTAGCACTGGTCGGATTGTGCGTTTACCTGGTTATGTTCCTGCTGTTTTTCCGATTCAGTCCCAAGGACACTTTGTTGGTGATTCTTACACCTCTGCTTTGTGCAATCAAGCTTCCCTACGTAATTCCGCTTGCGGCGGGACTGCTTTGCGCTCCCACAGCCGTAGTATCTGTATCCTGCGGTGTTGTGGTACATTATTTACTTCAGACTGTCATCGCTGCCGGGCCGGCTGTTAAAACCCTGGGGGATGACGAGACAACGGGAAAGCTGCGGCTGATTATCGACGGAATTGTCGGCAATAAAGAAATGATGGTGGTGATTGCTTCATTTGCAATTACCGTTCTTGTGGTATATCTGATCAGAAGGATGTCAATCGATTATGCCTGGACAATCGCCATGGTGTCCGGAACTATGGTAAATATAGTCATTCTGCTCATCGGTGACCTGATTTATGATATCAATATTTCGGTGGTGGGTGTACTTTTAGGCTCTCTGGTGGCGCTGGTGGTGGCCAAGATAATAGAATTTTTCCGGTTCTGTGTGGACTACAGCCGAACGGAAAAAGTACAGTTCGAAGATGATGAATACTATTATTATGTGAAGGCTGTGCCAAAGATGATGGTGGCTTCCTCGGCAAAAACCGTGAAGAAGATTAATACACAACACGGGAGAGAAGGCGAGCGCAATGTTACAACCGAGAGAACGGTCAGCCGGAGACCCACAGGCTACGGTTCCGCGGGAACACAGAGATCCCGCAGCGATTATCGGGGAGGCGCAAAGAGCGTAACCATCGGGAATACGATGCCGGAAGATAACGGCGGAAATGAAAACGACGACTATGAGGAATTGTTTTAAAATAAGATAAAGCGAGATTTAGAGCAAAATGCAGTGGATTGATACAGTGGTTGACTATCTGAAAAATTTCAGCACATATCGTGGGACGATTGATGCGTATGATGTTGTGGAAATCCTGATTATTGCCTTCCTGGTTTATTATATTCTGGTCTGGATGAAGACCACCAGAGCATGGCAGTTGTTGAAGGGTCTTATTGTCATCTGCGCTTTTCTGCTGATTGCTTATTTTTTGGATATGACCACAATCATCTGGATGGCAAAAAATCTGCTGAGCTTTGCGGTGCTTGCCATTGTCGTGGTAATGCAGCCGGAGCTGCGGCATGCATTGGAGGAATTGGGAAAGAAAAACTTTTTACCCTCCGGTGTTTTCTCCGATTCTTCCAGGAGAGAACATGAAGTGTTTTCCGAGAAGACAATCAATGAAATCGTGAAGGCCTGTGGAGAAATGGGAAAGGCTAAGACCGGTGCGCTGATTGTAATTGAACAAAAGGAATCCTTAAAGGATTTTGAACGTACGGGTATTGAAGTTGACGGAATTGTTACAAGCCAGCTGCTGAT
The DNA here is from genome assembly GCA_022769665.1 of Lachnospiraceae bacterium. Classification (GTDB taxonomy): domain Bacteria; phylum Bacillota; class Clostridia; order Lachnospirales; family Lachnospiraceae; genus Acetatifactor. Next base: position 76,214 of record JALEIR010000016.1, read on the forward strand.
TAATATATTTGAGCATAATACGCCGCTGCACGACGGTGCTGTTATCATACGCGGAAACCGTATTACATCTGCGACCTGTTATCTTCCGCTATCCGATAATTTGAGCCTGAGTAAGGAGCTCGGAACCAGGCACCGCGCGGGGGTCGGCGTTTCCGAGGCAAGAGATTCCATAACCGTAATTGTATCTGAGGAAACCGGTAAGATTAGTCTTGCGTATGAAGGACAGCTGGAGAGAAGCCTGAGTACGGAGGAGCTGAAGAACAGATTACAGCAGATGCTGAACAAACAGGGAGAAGAAAAAAACAGAAGCAAACATATTTGGAAGGGAAGGAGCAAGGCTAAAAATGAAAAAGAAAATATTTCATAACTGGGGCCTGAAACTGATTTCCCTGGCACTGGCTTTTGTGCTCTGGTTTCTTGTTGTTCAGATTGATGACCCGCAGGAATCCAGAAGCTTTCCGAATATTCCCGTCAGACTGACGAATACCGAATTGCTGGATGCGGAAAACAAGGTATATGAAGTATTGGGAAATACAGATACCGTTCGTGTGACCATCAGGGCGCCGAGAAGCATTACAAAAGATTTGCAGGCTTCGGATATTATAGCCGAGGCGGATATGAGCAGACTGACGGACATTAACACCATTGCTATAAACTATACGGTTGCCGGTGTGGACCCGGATTATATCCGGGGGGATCATGATGTGGTACGCCTCAGCGTAGAGGAGAAGACGACCAGATGGATTTCCGTAAAATATCAGATTAAGGGAGAACCTGCCGAAAACTACATTGTTTCCGATGTAACGCTGGATCAGAACAGAATAGAGGTAACCGGCCCGAAATCGGCGGTAGAAAAAATCAGCTATGCGCGTCTGGAAGTGGATGTGTCCGATGCTTCCACCACAATGAACCTGAATGTGGAGCCTCAGCTCTATGATTCGGAGGATAATCTGCTGGAGCTGCCCAGTGTGAAGAAAAATGTAAATTATGTACACATGGCTGTTGAGGTTCTTGCGACCAAAGAAGTTCCCATTGAACTGAACACCATGGGTATTCCCGCGGAGGGATATCTTGCAACGGGAGTGACGGAGTGCACTCCTTCCACCGTGAAAATTGCAGGTACCCTGTCTGCGCTCAACGGTATTACTAAGATTTCCATACCTGAAGAGGAAATGAATATCACCGGCGAAAGCAGCAATATGGTAAATATAATCAGCATTAAGGAATATCTGCCGGAAAATGTGATTCTTGCGGACAGCAGCTTTAACGGACGTGTTACGGCTACCGTTTATATCGAACCGGAAGTGGAGAAGAGCTTTACTTTGAATGCGGGCAGCTTTACGGTTATCAATATACCGGAAGGTTACCGGGCAGAAATTACAGAAGTGGAAGAACCTCATGTGCTGAAGATATCCGGTTTGGATGCGGCAGTTTCTGCGGTACAAACCGAAGCATTGCAGGGAACCGTAGATGTGGCTGCATGGCTCGCGGAACAGGAAATGGATGTTCCGGAGGAGAAAGGCTATCATATACCTGTGACATTCTCTTTGCCGGAGGATGTTGTGCAGGAAAACCAGATAGAATTGAGAATAAGGTTTGTTAAGACGGAGGAATAATTGTTATGTCTAGAATGTTTGGAACAGACGGTGTCAGAGGAATTGCCAATGAGGAGCTGACGCCGCTGTTGGCGATGCAGCTGGGGCAGGCGGGAGCTTACGTCCTGACAAAGGAGAAGGCGCATAAACCGACCATCATGGTGGGCTGTGATACCCGAATTTCCGGTGATATGCTTGCAAATGCCCTGATGGCAGGAGCATGCTCGGTTGGTGCAAATTGTGTTTATGTGGGAGTGATTCCGACTCCCGCGGTAGCGTATCTTACCCAAAAGTACAGAGTGGATGCCGGTGTTGTCATTTCTGCATCTCATAATCCGGTTGAGTTCAATGGTATTAAATTTTTTGACGGAAACGGATATAAGCTTCCGGATGAACTGGAGGATGAAATAGAGAGCCTGATAAACGAGAATATGCCCGGTATCAAGTTCCCGATCGGACCGGGAGTGGGAAAGGTGAAGTACCGTACAGATGCCAGAGAAGAGTATATCAATCATTCCATCAAGGCAGTTCCCGTAAACCTTAACGGAATGAAAATCGTGGTTGACTGCGCGGAGGGAGCATCCTATTATACTTCTGTGGAAGCTCTGAAGGAGTTGGGAGGCAATGTGGTTGCCATACATAACAACCCGGACGGAACAAACATCAATGCCAACTGTGGCTCAACACATATGGAAGAACTACAGGCAAGAGTAGTATATGAGAAGGCTGATGTAGGCCTTGCGTTTGACGGTGATGCCGACAGACTGCTGGCTGTTGATGAGAACGGAAAGATTGTAGACGGCGACCAGATTATGGCTATTGTCGGCAGCTATATGAAGAATCATGGTATGTTGAAAAAGGACACCATCGTGGCTACGATTATGAGTAACCTGGGATTTTTCCTGATGGGGGAAAAGAACGGGATGAAAATAGAACAGACAAAAGTGGGTGACCGGTATGTCCTGGAGCGCATGAAGGAAATCGGTGCAAGCCTGGGAGGAGAACAGTCGGGCCATATTATCTTTTTGGATGAGAATACCACAGGAGACGGCTTGCTGAGTGCATTGCATCTGCTTCAGGTGATGGTGGAGACAGGGAAGAAGCTTTCGGAGCTGTCTGAAGTAATGGAGGTCCTTCCGCAGGCGCTGGTGAATGCCAAGGTAGCCAACCATAAAAAGGAAAAATATCTGGAATATCCTGAAGTGGCAGACGCAATCAGAGAGCTGGAAAAGAGATTTGCCGGAGAGGGACGTGTCCTCATCAGACCTTCCGGGACAGAACCGCTGGTACGTGTTATGATTGAAGGCAAGGACCGGCAGGTGATTCAACAGGAAGCCGAAAAACTGGCGAACCTGATTCAGGATGTTATGTTTTAAGACACAAAAATCACTTGTGATTAGTGCTCTGTCATGATATGATAGAATCAAAGAAAAACAAGCGTCAAATGACGCAGTAAAATATGAGAAGGCAGCTGTGGGACAGCAGAAATTGGAGGGAATGGCAAATGGTAAGTCAGAAGGTAGTGATAAAGAATCCTACAGGCTTGCATCTTAGACCGGCAGGTATCCTGTGTAAGGAAGCGATGCAGTTTAAATCCTTGATAACATTTACATTTAAAGAAAATACGGCCAATGCAAAGAGTGTGCTAAGTGTATTGGGTGCATGCGTAAAATGCGGCGATGAAATCGAGTTTATCTGTGAAGGCGAAGATGAGAAGGAAGCTTTGGAAACTCTTGTTCAGGCCGTGGAAGACGGATTGGGAGAATAATTAGGAATAATAAGGAACAATAAGAAACAATAAGAAACCCCACAAAGTGTAATATCATACTTTGTGGGGTCTTTCATTTCCTTTATCGAAAAGTAAAATCGTCTCCCTCTTCTACAACGCAAATCATGGTTTTCCCTGTATTCAGAATGATTTCATTCCCGTAATCATCATAAAATTTGGTGGGCGCATAGTCTTCGGCTTTCTTCCAATTGACATGTATTCCTTTGCCGTTTGTGAAAAACCAGCCGTCTCTGGTATCATCATAACATTGGAAGGCAAGATAACCGCCGTCCAGCTCCTCACAATAAACATATTGTACCAAAATGTTTTTGAAACAAAGCTGTTTTCCCGACGGAGCATCAATGTGAGGCCCATCGGTACTGCTTGACAGATGTTGAAAGCGGTAATAAAGGCCGTCCTGCTCGTTGTAGTCAAAATAGCAACGGGTCAACGGATAACAACCGGACATATCGATATAAGATGCATTTTGTGATTCTTCTCCATACTGTTCCAACGTGTTGGGCTCGGATTCGGATGCAAAGCTAAAATGATTTTGTTCCGTCAGTCCGCGATATGTCAGGGAATAACCTTTTGCGTTAATGACGTTAAGCAACCCGGGGCCGCCGGTATAGGCGTTGTGGGGAGCCTTGCGGGTTTCGTCACGGTAAAATGCGGCGGAATCCGAACCGGCTGTCTCGTTGATGGTCTGAGTTGCAGGATCATCAAACAAAACATCCGCAAAAAAAGGCTGGCCGCAATGAACGATAAAGGCATCCCATTCAAAAGCCCAGTATGCATAATAATTGCGAAGACTTCTCACATTCCCTATTTTTTCAAGCTCATCCCAATCCTCAAAAATTGCCATCAATCTCGTCATTCGTCCTTCCACATTTGCTTCATAAAGAATAGAAGCAAGGGAAAGATTGTATTGCGGGAGAGCGTTGCTTTCGTTTGGTATCATAACTGCAATAGGACGTGTCCGGGCAACATCTGTATCTACCCATTCATTTGTAAGAGGACTGCGCTGCATGCCCTCATGAGAAGGCATATTGTCATCCGCTGTAACAATATCTGAAGTATCCGGCTCATCCGGAGAAGACGACATATCGGATGGCTCCGAAACTTCCTCGCCGGATAAAACGGAATTTGACGGACTGATTGTTTGACTGCATGCAGTCATGATAAAAATCATTGCAGCAAACAAAAGCCCGCATTTTAAGTTTTTCATAATATAGTTAGTCTCCTTTGAATTATTTCTATTTTAGCATACATTTTTACGGCAGTCATCCGAACCGTGAAAAATTAAGAAACTTTAAGAAAATTGTGAGGACTTGCGAATTGGCGGGTATGATAGTATACTGAAAGATATCATCCATATTATATTTTGAACAGAAAGAGATAGAAAAGCATGAGCCTGTTGAGTGTGATTGTTCCCTGCTATAATGAAGAAGAGAATGTGGCGCCCTTTTATGAGGAATTGATGAAAAATGAAAGCTTTTTCCGGGAAAAAGAAATAGAACTGGAAGTACTGTTTATAGATGACGGTTCCGCAGACGGAACGGTACAGGAAGTCAGGAAACTGAGAGAGAGGGACGAAAGAGTTCATTATGTCTCTTTTTCCAGAAATTTCGGAAAAGAAGCGGCCATGTTTGCCGGACTTGAGCATTCGAAGGGAGATTATGTTGTGTTGATGGATGCGGACCTGCAGGATCCCCCTGCTCTGCTGCCGGATATGATTAACTGTCTGGAACAGGGATATGATTCTGCTGCGACCAGAAGAGTGAGCCGCAAGGGCGAACCTCCCATCAGAAGTTTTTTTGCCAGAATGTTTTATCGTTTGATGAAGCGGATATCCAAGACGGAAATTATGGACGGAGCCAGAGACTACAGGATGATGACACGGCAGATGGTGGATGCAATCCTGTCTATGAAGGAGTACAACCGTTTTACCAAGGGGATTTTCGGATGGGTAGGTTTTCGCACCAAATGGCTGGAATATGAAAATGTGGAGCGCACAAGGGGAGAGACCAAGTGGAATTTTTGGAAGCTGCTGCTCTATTCCATGGATGGAATAACGGCATTCTCCACGGTGCCGCTGATGATTGCGTCGGTGGCAGGAGTCCTTTTCTGTATGCTTGCCTTTGTAATGATTATATTTATCATTGTGCGAAAACTGATATTCGGAGATCCGGTTGCAGGCTGGCCTTCTCTGGTCTGCATTATGCTTTTCCTCAGCGGAGTACAGTTTTTGTGTACCGGTATCCTGGGACAGTATTTGGCCAAAACCTATATGGAGGTTAAAAAACGTCCTATTTACCTTGTTAAGGAAGAGGTATAAAATTTCTTAGCGATTTCTTAACGGCAGAATCTATTCACAATATCCAACATATATGATATTATCTTATTGTTAGACTCGGATAAAAGGCAAATGTTGACATAAGAAGGGGAGCTCATATGGAAATTTATGATGTGAAGGATTGTGAACTGGAGAGGTATATCACAGAGATTATGCTGGATATAGGGGTGCCTGCTCATCTGCGGGGATATCATTACCTGCGGGATGCAATACTGCTTTCGGGAAAGGATATGGAGGTTGTCAGCAGCGTGACAAAGCTCTTATATCCAACGATAGCAAAGCGTTTTAAAACTACGAATCAGAAGGTGGAACGCGCGATCAGAAACGCAATCGAAGTGTCTTGGAGCAGGGGGAATACCGAAACTTTTGAGAAAATGTTTGGATATTCCGCATCAAGCGGCAGAACGAGACCGACAAACAGCGAATACATAGCGCGTATTGCCGACAAAGTCCGTCTTGACATTAAGGCGATGTAAGAATGAATATAAATGAGAAAAAGAAACTGATTGAAAACTGTGACTGTAAAGATAAAACCTTTCCGGGTGAACAGGAAAAGCAGCTGGTGCCGTCGGGCGTCAGCTGCTTTTTCTTGTGTGGAATTTATATCTATGGTAAAATGGTAAAATAAGTTTAGTAGATGAAGATAGGAGAGCCATGACTGAGAATTATTCATTTGCAGACGGTGTTGTGTCATTTATGATTGCCCTGACAGGGGTTGCGGAGGCGGCCCATCTGTATGGGGTTTTCCTGCACAGACCTTTATCGGAATGTGCAATATTGTTTGGGATTCTTTCGGCATTGGCATTGATTGCCCTTGTAACGGTTGCAATATGGCGCAGAAGAAGACGGAGACAGCCCGGGATCAAAGGCGAGGACGGCTTGGCAACAAGAGTTTTGCTTGTCTGCGTTATCCTTTTGGCGGTATCACAACTGTTGTATATTGTCATGGGAAAGGGAGTTTATCGTCAGGGAGATATGACGGTGGAGACGGTGGGTTCCTTCCTACAGACAAATGCCTTGTATCAGGTCAACCCCATGACAGGCAGAGCTTATGAAGGAGGTATTCCGTCCAGACTGAAGGTTCTTTGTCTGCCCACAATGTATGCTTCATTTTGCAGTTTTTTTCATATGCCTCCCGACCGATTGGTTTGGTGTGTAATACCGGTATTGACGCTTGCGGCATGTTATGCGGCATACACCTGTCTTGCCGGGAGTCTGTTTCCGGGGGACAAGCGCCGGCAACTGTGCTTTCTGTTTATTGTGGCACTGTTGATTTGGGCAGGAAATTATGAAGCCGGAGTGGATGGTTTTCAGATACTAAGCTCAGGATGGCGCGGTGTGACGCTGCGTAACACAGTATTGATTCCGTATGCAATCTCGCTGTGCCTGCGTAAGAAATACTTACATGCTTTGCTGTGTATATTGGCAGAGGTTTGTATTGTCTGGACGCTCTATGGCCTAGGAGCCTGTCTGTTGGTGATTCTTGGTATGATGATAATACAGTTTTTATGGGGCAAAAGAAAGCCAGGAGAGGAGGATGCCAGATGACGGAACTCCTCAAAAATGCATGGTTGGGCTGGCGGGATTTTACGACTGCCGGTAAAATGGCGGCATTGTTTTTGATTGCCCTGCTGTTCTTGTGGGTAAATTATAAGAAGGTGAAACAAAAAGTTTTTCTGATTTATACTACAGTTTCCGCAGCCTGCTGTATGATACCGGTGACAGCGGTGGGACTTATGCTTTACCAGACAAAATTTTATGACTATGAATGGGTTTGGAGTATCGTGCCGCTGACAGCGATGACGGGATTTGCGGTCACGGTATTTGTTACCGATACCTTGAAGGAATTTATCGGTGGAGACAGAAAAAAACAGATTGCCGTGGTGCTGTTTATGGTTGCCGCACTTATTCTCAGCAGCGGACTGGACCGCGACAACCGGAGGGCTGCCGAAGAACAGGCAGAGCGCAGCTGTGCGGCGGAGCTTCTGGAAAAGGTACAGGAACGTATGGGGGACAGGGAAATTTATCTGTGGGCTCCCAGGGAAATTACCGAGTATGCACGGGAATGGAATCCGGCAATTCAAGTTCTGTACGGAAGAAATATGTGGGATTCCTCTCTGGATGCATATGCATATGACACATATTCGGACGAAACGAAGGCTTTGGAGTGTTGGATGGAAGGTGATGAAGGGGAAGAAACCGTCTCGGACAGAGAGTGTGCGGAAACAGCTGCCGCTACCGGGGTGAATTGTATTCTTCTGCCGGGTAAAGAAGAGAAGGATACCATTGAATGCTTTGAGGAAGCTTTCCAAACGAAGGCAGAACTGCTGGGAGATTACTATCTTTTGATTAGGTGAGGAGTTAATTGTGGACGAGCTGATTAGTATTATTGTTCCGGTATACAATGCGGAAAAGTTTATCAGGGAGACGATGGATTGTGTAATTGCCCAGACCTATCCGTGTTGGGAATTGTTGCTGGTGGAGGATGGCAGCAGGGATAATTCGGTTGAAATAATTGAAACATATATCAGGGACAGCGGAGAGGAACGAATCAGACTGATTTGCCAGCCTGAGAACATGGGAGCGGCGAAAGCAAGAAACCGTGGGCTGCAGGAAGCCAAGGGACGCTATATCGCGTATCTGGATGCGGATGATTTATGGCTTCCGGAAAAGCTGGAACACGAGCTTGCGTTTATCAGAGAAAAGGATGCGGCTTTTGTATTTACCGGATATGAGTTCGCGGATGAAAACGGTAAAGGTACGGGGAAGATTGTTCATGCGCCGGAAACTCTGAATTACAGGCAGGCTTTGAGCAATACCACCATCTTTACAACTACGGTGATGTTTGATACCCAAAAAATATCCAAGGAGCTTCTGGAGATGCCGGTGATAAAGAGCGAGGATACCGCACTCTGGTGGAAGGTGCTTAGGAACGGATATACCGCATTCGGACTGGATGAAAACCTTGTAAAGTACCGGAGACCGGGGAAATCATTGTCCTCCAACAAGCTGGAGGCAGTACGCCGTATCTGGAATCTCTACAGAAAAGCAGAGGGTATGGGAGTGTTGGACAGTGCGTGGCATTTCTGCTTCTGGGCTGTCCGCGCGGTCAGCAGGAGACTGTAGACTGTACGAGACTGAAAAATTGTGATATAATAGGCGCATAGGAAAACCAAGCGACGCCGAAGGCGACATTTGGTTTTCATGCGCCATTAACGAGCAAACTGTCTGCGAAGCAGACAATAGAGCGCTGAAAGCGCGAGTTTGCGAGTATGCTTTTAGCGTTTTGGAGGAATAGACCTTGAATGTTGTTACCAACGAAGAGAAAATAAGAAAACTGGAAACCTTCAAAAGACTGATAAATCTGGCTCTGGTCGGCATTTGTCTGGGCTTGGAGATTTCTGTATTCGGATATCATTGGTGGAATTATTTCCGCCTTCAACTGGTGGAAGACCTGCGTAATCTGTGGTCCAGAGCAACGATTGCAGAAGTGACCTTGTACGGTGTGGTGCTTTTGTTTCTGTCTGCCACTTATGGCGGAATCAGACTGGGATATCAAAAGAACGCGGAAATCGTCTTTTCCCAGGTACTTTCTACCTTGCTGGCAAACATTGTCCTTTATTTACAGCTTTCCATCATGGCAAGGCAGCTGTTTGTATTGCAGATGTTTATAGTGATGATGGTAGAGCAGACCGTGCTTGTCATTGTCTATGTCAACATTGCAAATCGGATTTACAGACATATTTTCCCGCCCAGAAAGCTGCTCCTGATTCGCGGAGACAGACCGATAGATGATATCTGCAGTAAGTTTGAGAGCAGAAAGGACAAGTATATCATTACAAAGACGCTTCATGTGAAGAAAGGCTATGAAGTTCTTTGCAAAGAGATTCTGGAGGCATACGGGAAGGATGAATGTAATGCCGTTGTGCTGGGGGATATCTCTACTGAGGAGAGAAGCCCGCTCCTGAAGTTTTGCTACGGACATTCCATCCGTGTGTACCTGATGCCTAAAATTACAGATGTTATTCTTATGGGTGCGGAGGAGCTTCATGTATTTGACAGCCCGATGTTGTTGACGCGTGAGTATAGCCTGTCCATGGAACAGCGTTTTACCAAGCGTGCCATTGATATTATCTTTTCGCTGATATTGTTGGTGTTGGCTTCTCCCTTTATGCTGATTACCGCAATTGCCATCAAGCTGTATGACGGTGGACCTGTTTTGTACAAGCAGGTTCGTTGTACTGTAAATCAGCGTGAATTTTATATTATGAAGTTCCGCAGTATGCGCACGGATGCGGAGAAGGATGGAGTAGCCCGGCTGGCGCAAAAAAATGACAGTCGTATCACTCCAATCGGTAAATTTATTCGAAAATGCAGGATTGATGAGCTGCCCCAGCTGATTAATATCTTAAAGGGCGATATGTCATTTATCGGTCCCAGACCGGAAAGACCTGAAATTATAGCACAGTATCTGGAGGTAATGCCCGAGTTTGCTTATCGCATGAAGGTAAAAGCGGGGTTGGCGGGCTTTGCACAGGTGTACGGAAAGTACAATACCACGCCCTATGATAAATTAAAGCTTGATTTGACTTATATTGAAAACTATTCTGTATGGCTGGATTTGAAGCTGATGATGCTGACGCTAAAAATATTGTTCTGGCCGGACAGCACAGAGGGAGTAGAGACGGAGCAGATAACGGCCCTGAAAGAAGAAAAGCGAAGACGTGAGAAATCAGAGCCGCAGGATATGGAAGAGTAGTCCTGTATAAAAGCCGGCAGCTATGTCGGAAGACAGGTAGAAAATGACGGGAAGGTGACACTGTATGAGAGTTCAGGTTCTTGCCTCTGTTATGAATCAGTCTTTT
>JALEIR010000019.1 GCA_022769665.1 Lachnospiraceae bacterium
ACCGGGCAAACTGCCACAGCTTCCTCGTCGTTGATTCCCTTTACATCATGCAGATATGCCGCCGCCAGGGCAATGGCAGGGAAAGTATCTCTTCTGCAGGGCTCTACACATACAGACACCTTGTCCCCCAGCTGATTATGAATCGCGCTTACCTGAGACTTACTGGTGGCTATGGTAACCGTTGCGTCAGCATCTACCGTCGTAATCTGCCGATATACACGCTGCACCATGGACTCATACTCATTGTCCTCATCCTTAAACAGCTTGATAAACTGTTTACTTCTTACATCATTTGACAAGGGCCACAGGCGCTTGCCGCTTCCACCGGAAAGCAAAATAATATTCATCGCTTTTCTCCTCTTTTTACCTTATCCACGCTGCCCATTTTGCGCGGTGTTCGTCTTCAAACGGATTTTTATAAAACTCACTCTGCTGTCTTTTTCGCTCATACGAAAAGGAATTCGCAAAGAATTCCTTTTCATTTGCTAATGCAACTATATAATGTTTATCGCTCAGCTCTCATGGGATTATTCAGGAAATCTTCATATGCAAGCCGAATTCCTTCTTCCAAGTCAATCTTATATTTCCAGCCTAATTTCTCCAGTTTGCTGACATCCAACAGTTTTCTGGGGGTTCCGTCCGGCTTTGAGCTATCCCATTTAATCTCTCCCTCGTAGCCGACAACTTTAGCCACAAGCTCCGTCAATTCCTTAATTGTTAATTCTTTTCCGGTACCTACATTGACAGTCTCATCTCCGGAATAATGATTCATCAGGAATACACATGCGTCCGCCAAATCATCCACATACAAAAACTCGCGAAGCGGCGTACCTGTTCCCCAGCATACCACTTCATCCGCTCCGGCTAACTTTGCCTCGTGGAATCTTCGAATCAGAGCGGGTAGTACATGGCTATGCGTAGGATGATAATTATCATTTGGCCCGTATAAGTTCGTAGGCATTGCAGAAATATAGTCGGTTCCGTACTGCCTGTTTAAGAACTCGCAATACTTCAGACCGGATATTTTAGCGAGTGCATAAGCTTCATTTGTCTTCTCCAGTTCAGAAGTCAACAAACAGCTTTCCTTCATAGGCTGCGGAGCCATACGGGGATAAATACAGGAAGATCCCAAAAACAACAGTTTCTTACAATGATTTTGCCAGGCAGAATGAATCACATTCATCTCCAGAATCACATTCTCATACATAAAATCCGCAAGTGCTTCCGAATTGGCAATGATTCCTCCGACCTTAGCCGCAGCCAGGAATACGTAATCTGGCTTCTCTTCCTCAAAAAACTGCTCAACATCCTCTTGTCTGCACAAATTCAACTCGCTATGTGTTCGGGTTATAATGTTATGATAACCCTGCTTTTCCAAAGCACGGATAATCGCAGAGCCAACCATTCCGCGATGTCCCGCCACATATATCTTTGCTTCCTTCTCCATCATTATCCAAACGCTCCTTAGTCTTACCTTACAGTTGCCTTCAAAGCAGCCTCCTGCTTTGCAAGGGCACGGTCATGCTTTGCCATAATCTCTACCAATTCGGCATAGGTTGTTTTCTGAGGATTCCAGCCCAGCACAGTCTTCGCTTTGGTAGGATCTCCCCAAAGGTTGTCCACATCCGTAGGTCTGAACCATGCAGGATTTACACAAACCAGCATCTTTCCGGTTGCAACATCATAGCCCTTTTCGTCTACGCCTGTGCCTTCCCATCTGATATCAATACCATTTGCCTTGAAGGCTCTCTCCGTAAAGTCTCTAACTGTATGCTGCTCGCCGGTAGCGATAACAAAATCTTCCGGCGTATCATGCTGCAAAATCATCCACATACACTCTACATAATCTTTCGCATATCCCCAGTCACGTAAAGAATCCATGTTGCCAAGCTCCAGATGATCCTGCAGACCTTCCGCAATTCTTCCCGCAGCCAGTGTAATCTTACGGGTAACAAAATTCTCACCGCGTCTCTCGGATTCATGATTAAACAAGATTCCACTTACCGCAAACATGCCGTAAGCCTCACGGTACTCCTTGGTAATCCAGAATCCATACTGCTTTGCAACCGCATAGGGGCTGTAGGGATGGAAGGGAGTTGTCTCTCTCTGAGGCACCTCCTCCACCTTACCATATAATTCAGAGGTAGAAGCCTGGTAGAATTTGGTCTTCTTGGTCAATCCAAGGATTCTGATTGCTTCCAAAATTCTCAGTACACCAATTGCATCCACATCTCCCGAATACTCAGGAACATCAAAGGACACCTGTACATGAGACTGCGCTGCCAGATTATATATTTCATCCGGCTGAACCTTTGCAATAATATTTGTGATAGAAGATGTATCCGACAAATCTCCGTCGTGCAGCGTAATTGCATTTTTTGCAATCAAATGGTCGATTCTTGCTGTATTGGATATGGAAGCACGTCTTGTGATACCATGTACCTCATATCCCTTCTCCAGAAGAAACTCCGCCAAATAGGAACCGTCCTGTCCCGTAATCCCTGTAATTAACGCTTTTTTCATATTTACCCTCAACTTTCTTCGTTTTTTCATAATTTTATAGCATTATATCATATCCTACCAGTGTCTGTCTATTTTTCTTACTGTTTTCATACAAACTCGCACTGCCAGACTCCGACACCGGAATCCTGAAACACCTCATACAGTCTTTTATTCAATTGTTCTGTCGTAACGCCTCTCTTCATGATTACCTGAAGGAAGCCGCCTCCACCCGCACCGGCTATAAAACGCCCGTCTATCAAATCCTCACACGCCAGAAAAATCTGGTCAATGCAGGTATTGGACGCACCGGCATCCAACTGCAGAGATAATTTCCAATGTTCATTTAAGAGTGCAGCAAACCTGTCAATATCCCCTTTCTCCAACTCATATTTCATCAGGATGGCAACACGTTGCATCTCTTCCAATGCATGAAGGGATTCCGGTCTTCCTCCGATATAGTTACCCACTACATCCCTTAGCAGATTACGTGCCAACCGCCGCTGACCGGTATAGATAAGAGCAAAGCGCTCCTGTAATTCCTTTATCCCTTCCCGGGGCATTTCTACGGCTTCTACATGAATATGCTGCTCAATACCGGGTTTTGTGGTAATCAGCTTAATACCCGGGCACAGCCCGCCTACCTGATCCTGCCAGCCGCCGCCTGTACTCATAATCTGTTCCATGCAAAGAACAATATCATACAATTCATTCTCTTCCAGCTTCTCTCCCAGGAATTCATAGATTGCCTTTACACAGGCACCGGCCAATATACTGCTGGTTCCAAGACCGGATCCTTTCGGGATACCTACCACCTTGGTAGACAGATATATTCCACCCCCCAGCTCTTCCAATATACTTTTCAGCTGATCCGTCTCCCCAAAGGAGACAATGCCGCAGGCAATCAACGCTGCCTTATGAAGTGCAAAATAATCGTAGGGATTCTTACAATCCAGAATATCCTCAACCTTCTCTATCGTCGTAGCAACCTCAATATCTTCACTGGCAAACTCAATATGATACTCCTTCAGCCGTCTCACTGTAACCTGTACAGGATAAATCCCATTCAACTTAATGGCTGCATTTAATACAATTCCGCCATTTTCATTACAGTACGGCGGGGTATCCGTCCAGCCGCCTCCCCAGTTTACCCGAACCGGTAATTCCACCGTGCACTCTTCTCTGCTAACATGATAGTTTCCATGATTTCGGATATTTGTCATACCGGCATCACAGATTGTCTGCTGAATGGTATCAAAGCACCTTTCCTCCAGCACTCTTGCAGTAACACCATCTATCTGTCGTTTAGTCTCTTTCAAGTACCGTGACAAATTATAGTATATCCGTATCTGCAGACTAAAATCAGCAGTCTCCGCAACCTTCAGAATCTCTCCCGCTTGTTCATCGGTCATTTCTTTATAAGCAAATACCGTAACCGCCTGTTCATAACTGCCCCTGTTTTTTAAAACATTCAAAAACTTTTCAACCGCAATCCTTTCCTGTAATTTGTTGTTGCGGGGAAGTACCTTGCCTACTTCAGCCTTGTTGAAGCTGCTATAGAGACTCATTCTCTCCGAAGCAAGCCACTTATTTACGGTTACAGCATCTGCCTGCCTTTTAAAAATACAATATATCCGAACAGCTGCTTCTATCGCCTCTTCCATCGTATCACATACCGGATACAAATCAGCAAACCAAAGATAGTGTTCCTCATCTCCCCATAAACTTTCCGCATCAATCCGGTAAAAATCAAGAACTTCTTCCACCTTCTCCCCAAGCCACTCCGCCTGTTTCTCCAGAATTGCCTTGGGATTATCCTGAATTCCGTATATTCGTACAACGTATTTCTGATTTGGCAACATCACTCCATGCAACACCACATTTTCAGGAATATGCGCCTGCGTTATCTCCATACCGGAAATAATGCAATGCTCTCCGATTTCTGCATTTGCGCCAACGCGACTGTTTTCAATATAACAGTGTTTTCCGATACAGGCTCCGTCTTCTATCAGGCTATTGTAAACAGCATATCCTTCCTTCTGTGCCGCATTGGTGCTTACCTTATCCTTCCAATCCAGAAATTTATAATCACCAATATCCTCCGTCACCAGCTTTAACAATTCACCGGTTGTTCCGAAATGGATGAATTCAGCCGGAGACAGACAAATCAATTTCATTTCAAAGGGAGACAACGCTTTCCATATGGCAGTTCTGCAATCCAGCAGTTCCCGGCACATGGTTCCTTCCGGCGCTTCTTTGTAGTAATCCTCTAACGTAGCAGAAGATGCCAACGGATACAAGAAGTCTCCATAAAAACTGATTCTGGCCTTTTCGTTGACAAACTGCCCGAATTTCCCTTCATCATAAACATTATCTGTAGAAATCAGAGAGAAAAGCGCTGACAACAGCTCCACATCCAACAGTACTGCTCCCGTATCCAAATCCACATTTCCATTGGCATTCACCGCACCCCATTCAAGTAGCTTCTCTTCGGACTGCTTATGTAGAAATCTATCCACATAATTCTTACCGTTATTTAAAAACACACCGTGATTTTTACCAACAGATACACCCGCCTTAATCGAGATAGCCGCGGCTCCCTTGTACTGAAAATCCAGTTGCAAAGGATTAAACAGCAACAGCACATCACCGGATAATACCAGCATTCCCTCCTCCAGCCTGCCTGCAACGGCAGACATGGAAATCATAAATTCGTCAAACAGAGTAGAGGGTCTTCCATCCGGCAATTCTCTGGGGACAGGAGAAAACAATTTGCCACAAACACTATATTGAGGCACCCGTTTACTGTCTCCCCCGGAGTGAATAACCAGGATTCTGTGATTGCGGAATACTTCCTCTGTTCCATTACCATACTGCAGGGACAGGTATCGAAGTACATTCAATGTCGCTCCGCCGGAGCCTATGCGTTTTCCATCCGGATCCGCTAAAACAATATATTCACATCCGGCAGGAAGATACCCCCGTTCCCTTCGATATGCAATTTCATGTCGATACCCTTCCGCCTGTTCCTCATTGGACGCTGTCAGAACAATATAGTCCCAGCCATCTTCTCTCTCCAGCCATCTCCGGTACTCATTCCAGGAGTCAATATAGCTTTGGCGTAAAAACAAATTGTTGATTTCAGTATAATTTGCCATCTACTAGTGTCCCCTTACTTCACCCACTGTGCCCACTTCATCCGATATTCCTCTGCACTCATACCTTCACTGTCCAGAAAAAGACGACGAAACAAATCACTATTTCGGATACCGGATTCCTCTATCACATCTTTGACAGGTTTGATGGAAAAGCGCAACAGTTCCTTGGCTACATTAAAGCGGCGGTTCAATACATAATCATGTAAATCAATTCCATAGGCATTCTTAAATAAAGCGTTCAGGTCCTCTTCCCCAATGCCTTCCTTAGCTGCGACATCTTCTGCCACACTCTCCTCTCTATAGTGCTCATTCAGGTATTCCCTGACCTCATTCAGATTTATACTGTGCTCATCCTGCACACCTTTTTGCTGCATTACACATGCCAATATGGCATTTTGAAACTCTATCAGTACCTTACTGCTTTCCAATTCTGCCAGCAGATCCTTTTGTGCCTGCAACTGCATCAAATCATCTATCATCCGGTTGAACGTGCCTATATCCTCCGGAGTAAACAGATTCTCTCCCCTGTTCTTCTCCAGAAACATCGTGTAATAATCCATAGCTGCCATTCCGTTATAATGTACCCATGCAAGCTCCCACGGTTCCTCCTCACTGCTTTGATGCTCATAGCGTTCCATGCAGTTTAACAGAATACAGTCCCCTTTTTTCATTTCATAATGTTTTCCCCGGGTAATTACACTTCCTCTGCCTTCCGTAACGCAAAAGAACAGATAGGAAGCCAAATTTTCCCGCTGACATTTATGTGTTTTCAAGCTTTTCAGCTTTCCGACTTCCTGTACATACAGCAAATTCTTCTTCACAAAGTCACCGGGCGTATGAATAATTCTCCTGGAATCCGTAATACCTTCCTCCGCAAATAATATATTGGTCTGGCTCATCTTTCTCCTCCTATATCTGTGCACGCCAGTAATCCAGCGTCTCCTGAATTGTCTGCTCCAAGGGTATTGTCGGTTCCCAATGGGCGGTATCTCTGATTTTACTGATATCCGCCTCGATTATCGGTACGTCTACCGGACGAATCTTGTTTGGATCAATCTCTACCTGTACATTGGCTGTTGACTTTGAAATAATCAAATTTAAAATATCCTGAATCGCCACAGCATGTCCGCATCCTACATTATAAGTTTCTCCCGGCACTCCCTTCTCAATCAAAAGGGCATAAGCCCGCACCACATCCCTGACATCGGTAAAATCCCGCATTGCCTTCAGATTTCCTACATACATTACAGGCTCCCGCAACCCCTTCTCTATTTCCACCACCTGTTTACAGAAATCAGAAACCACAAAAATAGGAGCCTGACCAGGACCTAAATGATTAAATGCTCTGACCATCATGACTTCCATATCGTAAGCTCTCGCATAAATATTGCCAATCATGTTCTGGCATGCTTTCGTTGCTGCATAGATATTCCCCGGGCGGGAATTATTTTCCTCCGTAATCGGTGTCTCGCCTTGCTTGATATGTCCATATTCCTCTCCGGAACCGATTAACAGAATCCTAGGCTTATAGTACAATTCCCTGACCGCATCCATCATATTCACACTGCCCTTGATATTCACATCAATCGTCAAAGAAGGATTCTTCCATGCTACCCCTACGGAACTCTGCGCTGCCAAGTGAAATATATAGTCCGGACGTATAACAAACAGAATATCAATAATATCCTGTTTGTTCATAATATC